>JAGRAN010000207.1 GCA_020434585.1 Bdellovibrionales bacterium | reverse complement strand
AGGTGGGTAAACTCGTCTTCCTCCCAAAGCTTCGACAGCTCCGTCTGAATCTGGTGGACCTGCTCATCCTTTGAAGACAGCGCGGGAGACTCCAGTTCCTTAATTCGCTTCTCCAGACGCTCAAGCAGCTCGGCTTCGCGCTTTGAATCTGTGGTGCCAACTACGTTCGTACCTTTAAACGCCATATGCTCAAGCATATGCGAAATACCGGTGCTGCCGGGAATCTCGTCTACACCACCCACTCGCACCCAAACTTGGCCGGCAAAAACTGGAGCTTGCGGTCGGTGAAAAACTATTACGCGCAATCCATTAGACAAGACAATTTTCTCAACATGCTGCCCAATGCGCTCAAGCGAACCTTGCACAACGCCAATTGTTGGAGCCGCCAGCGCAGGCGTGCACCACGCCGATAACAGCACAATTCCAAGCATGAGCAGTTGTCGGGTTTTACTAATGAAAAAAGTCATGATTCTAGCAGCTTCCATTGTTTGCAGAGCAGATGGGGAGACCAAAAATATCCTTGCAGAGAATAACGTTAATCGCTGCGCAGTCCAATACGTATTGATGTTTACGACGCTGCGCGGCGCTGTTACATTCACTACATCAATAGGCGTTTATTAGTGGGCTAACGCCCACACTAAGTTTAAAATTGCCCAGATGAATTTATCCACACATCGAGAGCGATCACGCGTTTTGCTGCTAGTTTTTGTCGTTTTTCTAACGACTACTGCTTACGATTGTTCGGAGCATTTCGTCCTCGACCCTGAGCAGAACCGCGACAACAATACATCAACATCTAGCTCCAGCTCCTCTTCTACCTCGACCTCAAGTGCCAGTAGCAGCAGCTCAAGTACATCAAGCGCGTCTTCATCCACATCGACAACTTCAACCTCAACCAGCTCGGCGAGCTCATCGTCCTCCAGTTCAGCTTCTTCAAGCTCGACGTCGACCAGCAGCTCGTCAGCATCCAGTTCGAGCAGCTCTTCGAGCTCTTCAGCTACCTCAGCATCATCTTCATCCAGTTTCGGAATCAGTCTGCTGAAACAAGGCACCTTGTCAGCAAACAACTCCGGCATAAATGGGAATTCAGATGCAACAGGCTTGAGTGCTGATAACTTTTTTGACGATCTGGACCATGATCAACTCGACAACGCCGCCGAAAGTGAAATAGGGACCGACCCGCAGCACCCCGATACCGATCGTGACTCTTACAGTGATTCTTACGAAGTTCAGATGGGGTTCAGCCCAACCGACTCCGCCAGCGCACCTGAGGGAAAAACCATTCCACGTCAAAAGTCGAACGGCAGGCTCGTTTCCACTCCAAACGACCCCGACGGCGACGGTTTGGCGAGTAGTTTCGAAACGGCCTCCAACCTTAACCCACAAAACGCAGATACCGACGGAGACGGAATAGATGACGGCATCGAGCTGCTAAACGAGCTTGATCCGCTCTCTCCTCAGGATGTAATCGCTCAAGATTCTGATGCAGACGGGCTGTTCGACAAACTTGAAGAATCTCTCGGTACCAATCCGCTGAAAGAAGACACCGACTCTGACATGCTTAGCGATCCTTACGAAATTCTTCTAGGCCTAGACCCTCTTAATCCTGACACCAGCGCAGATGGAGTGCTGGATGGTTGGATTAAGGTTCAGGGAAGCACAACGCTGTTTAAGTTCGAGTAATGGCTATTCACATTTCCGAAGAGCAGGTTTGTGATGTGTTGTCACCAGCCTTAGCCTTTGCAGCAGTAAAACAAGCTCACATCGATCTATCAGCAGGCATCGCTGACAATGTCGTTCGCTCAAGAGCTCGCGCACAGCGAATGAGTTTGCATATCCTTGCAGCGGCTTCGGACTCGCTCAGGCTCGCTGCCGCAAAGGTGTATTCTGCGACAAAGGGCGGAGTAAGCAGTCAAGTTCTTCTTTTCAACGCTGAAAGCGGTGAACTTCTAGCGACCATCGAAGCAAATATGTTAGGGAGGCGTCGCACAGCTGCTGCATCTGCCGTCGCTGCCGCAGCGCTACTCGATACTCGCGAATGCCGAATAGGCATTATCGGTGCAGGATACCAAGGTCTCGGACTACTTGAAGCGTTTTGCGATCAAAGTTTTCCCGCAAAAATTTCATGCGTGTCTGCTTTTTCCAGATCAGCGGACAAGCGAACTGCATTCTGCGCTCAGGCGAAACAGCTGGGCATAGATGTCAATTGCTGCGATTCCTCCGAAGAGGCTGTTAGGAATTGCGACTTGCTTGTTCTAGCAACAACATCTTCACAGCCTGTGGTTGAGGAATCCTGGCTAAGTGAAGTTAGCTGTATTTGCGCCATAGGCTCGAATGCACTTTCGCGTAAAGAGCTTCCAGCCAGGGCCGTTACTGCGTCAAAAATTGTGGTTGTAGATTCGATCGAAGCAGCGAGACAGGAGGCCGGTGACCTCTTGGAACCAATCGAGAACGGAAAGCTGCGCTGGTCTCAGGTGATAGAGCTTGGAGATTTGCTCCGGGGGGCTAGCAGCCGCGCCTCCTCGATAAGTACGGCAAATTACAGTCTTTTTTGCTCTCAAGGACTCGCTGTGCAGGATTTATACGCTGCCGAGGCCGTTTACAGCCAGCTTAAGCCCTGAAAATTCCTGCAAATTTTTCAGACATTTTTGGTGCTGATTCACTGTTTTTGCTGTTCTTTTTTTCAAAAAAAATGCCGTTATACGTAATGAGATCCCAGCGTCATGCGCAGGAGATCCGTACACGGAAGTAGTAAAACCCAAGGATGGGAAATACGTTTGGCAGTCGTTAGTTTAAAAACGAATATTGCTGCGCAGCGAACTCAGCGCCTTCTCGGTCAGAGCACCCGAGAGCTGGGTCTAAGCTTCGAGCGCCTCTCGTCGGGGCTGCGCATCAATCGCGCAAGCGATGACGCTGCCGGTCTAGCCATTGCTTCAAGTCTCCAAGTCGACAGACGAGTTTTTTCCCAGGGCATCCGCAACGCCAACGACGCAATCAGTTTGCTTAACATCGCGGACGGTGCCGTCCAGCAACTGGGCACCATTGTCACGCGGCTCCAGGAGCTGGCGACAAGCTCCGCGAACGGCACGCTCAGCCTCGCGCAGCGTCGTTCTCTCGATAAAGAGGGCGAAGCCTTGGTTAAGGAGTTCAACCGCATAACTAACACAGTTCGTTTCAATGACCGCAATCTGATTGATGGACTATTTGAAGAACTAAAAGTGCAGCTCGGATATGGCGACGCGGGCTCAATTGCGTTTGGACTTGGGCAGGAACTCGCAAGAAATATCGGCGACGGAACTTACGAGTTGGTCGACGTTTACTCAACAACTGACAACCCCGCATCGATTCTATCGGGCGACTTCGACGGCGATGGGATCATCGATATCGTCACCGGCTCAGGTGCCGGTAACGAATTCGTCATCCATACCGGCAATGGAGACGGCACTTTTGGTGCGTTCAAGAAGCTTGGATTTGGACTAGTCAATCAGTACTCAGAAGCTGTGGATTTCAATGGCGATGGTGCCCTTGACATCGTAACCGCCGACCCTGCCTCGGGAGACATTATCGTCGCTCTGAATGACGGAAACGCAGGTTTCACAGCCAACAACTACAAACCACCGAGCGGAGTGGGATCTATTTTGATTGGTGACGTCAACAACGACGGCCAGCTTGACGTACTTACCGGAAGTTCCGCCGGAAACTCATATGATGTAATGCTTGGGACCGCGAGCGGCGGCCTCACATTTTCCCATCTTGTAAAAGTCGGAGACGCTGGAAACTACGGCGGTCAATT
>JAGRAN010000206.1 GCA_020434585.1 Bdellovibrionales bacterium | reverse complement strand
GTAGGCTCTCGCACGCTTGGCATCTTACACGAGAGCAAACCTTTGATGGGTTCGAAGCATCTTGGAGCAGTGTTTCTCGGGCCAATGCCTGGGTATAAATTTATCTTCAACAAGCTACTAACTATGGTGCAAAACCTCTGCTACGGCACCTCCTTTCACTCTTTTCATTGCGGATTTAGAGCTGTAAGCACTAGCTGCCTGCGAAAAATACATTTCGAGCAGTTGGGTAATTGGTACGACTACGACACAGAATTTTTGATTGCTGCAAGTGAGCTAGGAGCTCGTATCGTGGAAGTGCCGGTAAAAGCATTCTACGATCCCAATGCCGGATCTAGTGTGCCGGGGGTTCGTTATGGCTTACGCATACTATGGAATTGCGCCGCTTATCTATTCTCTTCGGCACGCAGCCACGCACCGCAAAATGAACTCAACTCTCAAGGCGATGAAGCCCGTAGTGGTCATACAAATACGGAATACGACCGATAAAATAGTGCTCGTATTCGCTTTTCCATTCGGAGGGCTTATCGATCCAAAAATACACTACGCGTGCAGAATCGAGTGGCTGAAAAGGATAATCCTGGGAGCTTCCGATCGGTAGAGGACTTCCCCCGTGCTCAAAACTGACAAAGACAACAATGTGTTCAGGGTTCAAGTCCTCGACCATTTGCGGCAATGTCGAGCGAATTCCTGGTGGTGAGTCCCACTGGCTCCCGTGTATTTCGCTTTCTTTGAACAGGCGCTTGCCCGCAAGCCCAGAGTTCGCTAACAGCAGCACAAAAGCAGAGTACGGGATCACTTTTCTCCACCTCGAAGTGCTCCTCCCAACGAATTTATCATACAGGATTAGCAAACCTTGCGCCGTCAATGGAATTAAGCAGAGTAAAATTACTTCCGCATGATAGCGAACATAGAGCGGCAAAAGTAGCCTATCCCCACCTGTGTCGTATGGCAGCAGGCTGTGCGAAGCGATTGAAAACAGAATCGCCGCCCAAAGTGCCAGCGCAGGAAGCTTCATAGTGCCGGAGAAGCACGGAAGCAAACTCAGCAACCACGGAGTAAGCGCAAAAGCTCCGAGAAGGCCAACTTGCCAATTATCCCCTTTCTCCAATCTTCGGATTGGCGCAGTCCAATCAAACCAATTTACTTGCATCAACGTCTGTATTTCTACACCTTCGGCCGCCACCGATTTGAAGACACCCTGCGTTTGCTTGAGATCTCGCCCAGAGTCGAGAGGCCAAGATTGCATACATAAGCCATCCGAGCCAATCGAGAGCGAGTCCTCAGACAACATTTTAAGCACTAAACTCTCGTGGTCGACCTTCCTGCCGACTCTAAACGAATACTCAGTCATCGCTCCGTCCGAGTCGCTCACCTTAAAGTCTCTGAAGCACGCCGACGCTTGTCCTCCTTCACTGCGTGGACGAATAAATATTCCGGCCTCAAGCGGCGGCGGTAAGTTTACCTCAAGCGGTCCAATTTGCCTTTCAGCTTTTGACTCCATATCAATCACGGCTCCCCAGGCCCTTACCCCATCGGTTTTCAGACGTAGGCCAGCAGTACAGCGTCCATTGGGGCACGGAAATGGATTGAAAAACTGGACCAACGAACTATTTGGCGCCGATTCGTTGTCCAGTAGTCCAAAAGTAGTCTGCCCCTCAGGCACATTTGCTGCTCGAAGAATCGCCTGCTGTCCGTTCGCCGAACTGCGCACCATCAAACCTGCCTCTGAGTAATCTCCGAATGGATAGAAGACTCTCAATCCCTCTCCTTGGGACGGCCAGCCCCACCCTAAAGCAGCGTATGGAATTCTCAGTAAAAGCTTCCTCCATACTCGCTCAATAGCAACTTCAGCAGGATACTCGCTGTTAAATCCCGGCTTGTTCACATGGCTCATTCTTAAAGGGGAGCCGGTCAGCGAGTAGTTCCACAAAAGCAGCCCGACAAGAATCGGAACGGCGCAGACTACAGGGAGCGCGATGCGGCCTATCGACTGAGTAACGCCGCGTTCGCGAATTAAATAGTATGAGTACAAAAGTCCTAAAGGCAGACCAATGCTTAATGCTGGAAAGGGTCTGGTAACAGCGGCGTAGCCTAACGATATACCAGCCGCTCCGGCAAAGCACAGAACTCTTGCTCGAGAGTTGCCTCTCCTTAAAGAACAAAACAAGAAATAGGCAAATAATGCGAGACAAAATCGGCTTACGTTTTCGCTGTAGATCAGCGCTCCCATCCCGATTGTACAGGGAGATAACAACGCCAAGACGAAGACAAGCTTAAAAAGCCGAGAGTCCCCTATTTCAGCCGCGAACTTTGCTGAAACAAATGCAGCCAATGGAGCGAGCAAAAATGGAATAAGCCACGGGAAACCGATCAACTCTGCGAGCGAAAGTACCCAAGCATTCCCCGGAAAATGCGCACTGTACATCCGTCCATCAAAAAACCCCAGCGTGAACTGGGTCGGAATCATGTTATTTGCAGGCGGTCCAGGAACTGAAATTCGACCATTTGCCAGCGCTCGAGCCTGAAGCAAATACGCTGTATCGTCATTCTCAAGCGGTGCTAAATCAAAGGCGTAAACAGAAAGCAGAAAGCAGCACAAACCACAAGCGAAACAAGCCAAAAATACTACCGCAAGCCGCATGTATTTGCGAGTCATGCTATCGGTTCTTAATTTTGGAAACCGTATTCTTAACGAAGTCTGTCAATACTAGCCTGGCAGTTACCTCAACTCTGGCGTGTACAAGCTCTTCCCAGTCCTCCGTCCCTTCCCATAGAACTGTTTTAAGCTGCTCCATTGCTTCCGGGTTATACTCCGTAAGTTTCTGCATCAGCTCTACAACTCCTTTATCGAGCGAATCAATGTCAGGATAAACTTCGGCAAACAAACCCTTTTCTCGAGCCCATGCCGAGTCGTGCCAGTCAGCATCTACAGCCATTTGTCCGAAGGCAGACATTCCCATCTTCCGTCTAACCGCCGGACCAATAATAAAAGGACCGATCCCCAGAGCCAGCTCACTTAAGCGCACAGATGATTCCACTGTCGCGAGCGCATAGTCTGCCGCAGCTGCAATACCTACTCCTCCGCCTACGACCTTGCCTTGAACTCTGGCCACTACAAACTTCGGACACCGCCGCATGGCTAGTATTAAATGCGCGAAACCCGAAAAAAAGTTCCTGCTGCCCTCCAAGTCATCAATTGCAAGAAACTCGTCGAAAGATGCCCCAGCGCAAAACGCACGGTCACCCTGACTTTTTAGCAATACTACTTTGACGCTGCTGTCTTCGCCGAACTTGTCCACTTGTGAAGCCAGTCCCCGCAGCAGCTCACCGGGCAGCGAATTCCCTTTGGGGTGAAAAAAACAAATCTCACCCACCCCGTCTTTTACACTCGCTTCTATAGTTCCTGAAGCAACCATAATGACCTCCAGACAAAAATTCTTAGCGCGCCCGATTTAACACAAATCCAAGCTGGAATCCATGCTTTGCACTTGGCTCTATCTCAGGTTAAAACCATAGCACTATGGAAATTGAACCAGGCCTGGAAAGCAAAGTAAATGCCCTCGCTGAAAAGAGTGTTGTCACTCTGTTTGGTCAGCTTGGAATCAAGTTCATCTACATGTCAAAAGACAAAACTGTTGCAACTATGCCAGTTGACAAGCGGACGCACCAGCCATTTGGTCTTTTGCACGGCGGAGCTTCCGTAGCTCTTGCTGAAACTCTTGCGTCTACTGGTGCTTGGTTGAACGTAGATGAGTCAAAGTACGCGGTAGTCGGCCTTGAGATTAATGCGAATCACATTCGAGCCGTCCGCAAGGGCATGGTTACCGGAACAGGCATCCCGCTTCACAAAGGGCGTAGCACTCAAGTCTGGGAAATAAAAATCACCGACGAAGAAAACAAGCTAGTTTGCATATCGCGCTGCACTCTAGCTGTCGTGCCTCTCAAATAAGCGTCATCCGATTTCACGCAGCTTAAAGCGCTGGAGTTTTCCCGTCTCTGTCTTCGGAAGCTCCGAAACGAATTGCACCGCTCGGGGATACTTGTAGGGCGCTATCTCCGCCTTCACAAAATCTTGCAGCTCTTTCACCGCGGCTTCCGGCATGTCAATTTTCTCGCGAGGCACAATAAATGCTTTTACTATATTGCCTCGCTTTACATCCGGCACACCCACTACCCCACATTCCTTTACATTTGGGTGCTCCAAAAGGGCGCGCTCAACTTCCACGCCGGAAATATTGTAACCTGAAGAGATAATCATGTCGTCAGCGCGCGAGTGAAACCAGAAATACCCATCGTCGTCCATTTTGTAGGCGTCTCCGGTGTAGTTCCATCCGTTGCGCACGTACTTGCGCTGCCTGTCATCTGAAAGATAGCGGCAGCCTGTTGGCCCTCTCACTGCTAACAGTCCGACTGTGCCCGGCTCTACCTCAACACCGGACTCATCCACCACCCTGGCGTCATATCCCGGCACAACTTTCCCGGTCGCACCCGGTCTTATTTCGTTTCCCGAAGCAGAAATGAAAATATGCAACATTTCAGTCGCACCTATTCCGTCAATGATCTTGATTCCGGTTTTGGCCAGCCATGCCTCATAAGTCGGAAGCGGCAGCGTTTCGCCAGCAGATACGCACTTCTTCAGACTGCTGATATCGAACTGATCCAAGTTATCCATCAAAGCTCGATATGCCGTTGGCGACGTAAAACAAATCGTTGCCTTTCTGTCCTGGATTGCGCTTAACAAATTATCCGGACTTGGCTTGTCAATGAGCGCAATGCTTGCACCAAAGCGCATTGGAAACAGCAGCACTGCCCCTAATCCAAAAGTAAACGCAAATGGCGGAGTCCCCGTAAAAACATCCGCAGCCGAAGGCTTAAGCACATAATTCGGGAAACAGTCGCAAATCGCCATGACATCCCGGTGAAAATGCATCGTCGCCTTTGGATCTCCTGTCGTGCCGGAGGTAAAGGCAATCAACACAACGTCGTCTGCCGATGTCAGCAAATTTTCGAACGCATCTGATTTGCTGCTCATCGCTTTCTCAAGTGACGCATCTGGGTTACCGAAATACATGACGTTACTAAGGTTTGGCACAGACTTCTGAGCCAATTTGATTTCGTCAGACCAAGCTTCATCACACAAACAATGACGCACTTCAGCTTTGCGAAGAATAAAGCTCAGCTCCCTCTCCCTAAGTAGCGGCATCGTAGTAACGCAAATACCTCCGGACTTCACGACTCCGAACCATGCGGCAGCAAGTTCCGGCGTATTAGCGCCGCGGAGCAGTACGCGATTGCCTGGCACGAGGCCCATATCGTCTTTAAGAACTTGCGCTATCCTATTCGAGCGCGATAAAAATTCGCCGTAAGTTATGATCCCGTCGACAGTGTGAAACAACGGATCGCTTGCGCTGCCGCTGCTGACCATCTTATCGAGCAGCTCAGAAGCGCAGTTAATCCTCTCCGGGTACGCGAGTTCGGGTACTCCATCAAAGCTAAGCTCGGGCCATTGGTCGACCGGTGGCAGGTTGTCTCGTGCGAATGTATCAACGTGAGAGCTTGGACCGAACATCTGAGTTACTCCTGACTACTGGCCATTTGGAAGGACGGCTGTCGCTTCAATTTCAACTTTTGCGCCAGCCTCGAGCAAGTCTGCTACCTGAACGAGAGTCATTGCCGGGAAATTTTTGCCGACGACACTACGATAAACTTCACCTATCTCTCGTAGGTTAGACGTATACTCCTGCTTATCTTTAACGAACCATGTCAGCCGAACCAAATGCTCCGGACCGGCCCCGGCTACTGCTAACACTTCGAGGATATTTGACAGCACCTGACGAACTTGTTCGGAGAAATCTTGCGACACTATGGCGCAGTCTTTGTCCCACGCGATCTGTCCAGCAACAAAAATCTGCCTCCCCTCTACCGAGACACCGTTGTTGTAACCACGCGGTGCTTTCCAGCTTTTGGGATTAAGCATTTCCATCACCTGCCTCCGCATAAACTTGCCTGCTGATTACAATCTTTTGTATCTCAGTAGCTCCTTCATAGATTCTGAGAGGGCGAATGTCTCGATACAAATGCTCCACAATCGAACCTTTTAAGACCCCCTTACCTCCGAACAACTGCACAGCTTGATCAATCACACACTGCGCTGCTTCTGTAGCGTAGGATTTCGCCATTGCGGCTTCACGCGTAATCCTCTCAGCGCCATTATCTTTCGCCCAAGCCGCTCGGTAGACCAACAAAGCACTCGCATCTATTGCTGTCGCCATATCAGCGATTTTTTGCTGGGTCATCTGAAATTCAGCAAGCGCTTGACCAAAAACCTTTCTCGACGAAGTGTGTAACAGCGTTTCATCGAGTGCTCGACGAGCAAACCCAAGCGCCGCAGCTCCGACAGTCGATCGGAAAACGTCCAAGGTCGCCATGCAAACTTTAAAGCCCTTGCCAGGTTCCGTCAGCAGGTTTGCTGCTGGAATTCGGCATCCTTCCAATCGAATCGATCCTATCGGGTGAGGCGCAATCACATGCTGCTGTTCTGTGACGCTGAATCCCGGGGTATCAGCAGTCAGGATAAAGGCACTCAGTCCTTTGGCTCCAGGTCCCTCTCCAGTTCGAGCAATTACGACATAAAGATCCGCGATTCCGGCATTGGAAATCCAGGTCTTCTCACCGTCCAAGACATAATCGCTGCCATCCTTAACAGCTGTCATTTTCAATGCTGAAACATCAGAGCCAGCGTCAGCTTCAGACATTGCGAACGCAGCTACCCACTCTCCCGCTGCTATTTTAGGAAGGTAGCTTCGCTTTTGAGCTTCGGTGCCAAGTAGACTTATTGGTCCTGCGCCAAGCCCTTGCATCGCAAAGGCAAATTCAAGCAGCCCCGAGTATCTGGCAAGAATGTCTCTTGTTAAACATAACGAACGTACATCAAGCTTTTCGAATTTGCCGCCAAACGGAGCAGGAACCGAATACTTAAGCCAACCTGCGTCTCCAAGCTTGGAAACGTATTTGCGAGAAAGATCTAGCTCTGAGGCGCCGCTTTCATCAAAAACGTTCGCCACAGCCCAGCTTTCGAGTGCTGATGCCATTTCTCTGTGGTGATCATCAAAAAATGGCCAAAAAAGAAAAGTCTTGTCGCCCATCAATCGCCCTCAAAGACTGGCTTGGATTTAGCGACAAACGCCTCATATGCTCGTCTAAAGTCCGCAGTTTGCATGCAGAGCGCCTGCGCCTGAGCTTCCGCCTCGATCGCCTCATTAATTCCCATATTCCATTCTTGGTTCAGCATTGTCTTTGTCATCCCGTTTGCGAAAGTCGGACCCGCTGCAAGTTCAGCCGCGAACTTCTGAGCCGCGCCAAGCAGCTCTGACGACTCACACAGAACGCTGTAAAATCCCCAGAGGTGAGCCTCCGCACCCAGCATAAAGCGTCCTGTAAATAACAGCTCAGCGGCCCGGCCCTGGCCCACAATTCGAGGAAGCATTGAACAAGCACCCATATCACAGCCGGCAAGGCCAACCTTATTGAACAGAAATGCCACTTTGCTTTCGGGCGTTCCGAAGCGGATATCCGATGCCATCGCTATCGCTGCGCCAGCTCCGACACAAATTCCGTCTATCGCGGCAACGATCGGCTGGGGACAACTCCGCATTGCTCTGATGAGGTCACCGGTCATCCTGGTAAACTCAAGTAGTCCCTTCATATCCTTAGCGACCAGCGGACCGATAATTTCGTGCACATCGCCGCCGGAACAGAAATTACCACCAGTTCCCGTGAAAACCACTGCCTTAACATCAGATGCGTAGACCAAATTTCGAAATAAATCTCGAAGTTCCGCATAAGACTCGAATGTGAGCGGATTCTTTTTATCCGCCCGGTTTAACGTCACAGTGGCAACACCTGAGCTTAGCTGCCACAAGTAATGCTGCGGTTTAAAGTGCGCAAGCTCCATCTCAAATTCCCTACAATAGCTCTCCGCCGTCGATTGTAATCGTCTGTCCCGTAATTGAGCGCTGTTCAGGTTCAGCTAGCCAGGCGGCGGCAGAACCAATCTCACTTGGCTGCACAAATCTGCCTAGAGGCACCTTCTTAAGAAACGTGGCACGGATATCATCCGCGGTTCTTCCAGTCTTTCCGGAAACATTGGTGACTGAATCGGCAAGTAAATCCGTTTCCGTAAATCCCGGGCAAATTGCGTTTACCGTTACTCCGGATGACGCCAGTTCCAGCGCCAGAGACCGCGTCAAACCAACTACTCCGTGCTTGGCCGCGCAGTAAGCTGCCACATACGGGTAACCGGTAAGGCCGGCGGTACTGGCTATGTTGATAATCCTACCGCTCCGAGCGGTGCTCATATCCGGGAGAACCTGCTGAATGCACAGAAAGACACTTCGTAGATTAACTTCTATCTGACGCGTCCAAATTTCCGAATCAATTTTTGCAAAAGCAGCGCTCTCCACTGCACCTGCGTTATTGACAAGAATTTGGGCTGGACCATTTTTACCTCGCGCGATCTCAAATGCTTCAACAACGCGCTTCGAATCAGCAACATCAACTGAAATACAGCAGCACTCTACTCCGAGTTCTTGGGCCTTAGACTCGAGAGTCTCCAGATTCCTGCCCATTAGCGTTAGTCTGGCGCCCCTCGCGGCCAGCGCATCACTGACACTGCCTCCGATTCCTCGCCCACCACCGGTGACTACCGCATGAACTCCATTTAACGATCGCTGCACTGTCATATTGTTATCTCATTAAGCCACTCGGAATTTTATACGCGAGGGCGAAAAAAACAAGTACTTCGATTGCCTGCAGAATCTCAGCTTTTTTGCTCAGATTGGCCCTTCCTGCGCAGCTTTAGCACGCTCTACTAGCCGATAAAGCTGGTCTTTCCCTGCAAGATACTGCTTGGGCCACCACTGATCCTTGTATCCAAGCTGCGCAGCTGCGTGAAGTGTCCATTGCGAATCCGCCAAATGAGGTCGAGCCAAGAGGCATAAGTCTGCTCTACCTGCGGCCAGGATTGAATTAACATGGTCTGGTTCGAAAATGTTTCCAACAGCCATCGTGGCAATGCCAAGCTCTGCACGTATGCGATCCGCAAACGGGGTTTGAAACATTCTGCCATAGACCGGCTTTTGGTCTTTTGAGACCTGGCCGGCGGAGACATCTATAATGTCTGCTCCGTGAGCATCAAATGCCCGCGCAACTTCTATTGAATCTTCTATCGAAATCCCACCTTCGACCCAATCCGTCGCAGAGATGCGCACAGACATTGGTCTATCCTTCGGCCAAACGTCCCGGACAGCATCAAACACCTCCAGTGGAAAGCGAAGTCGATTCTCAAGCGAACCTCCGTAGTCGTCGGTGCGCTGGTTGCACAGTGGAGAGATGAAGGTCGACAACAAATAGCCATGCGCGCAGTGGACTTCCAACATATCGAAGCCTGCATCAGCGCCTCGCTTCGCGCAGGATACAAAGTCGTCTTTTACTTTCTGCATATCCGCAGCTGACATCTCAAGCGGAGTTTGGTTCTTTTCACTGTAAGGAATGGGTGATGGTCCATAGACGGGCCAGTTACCCTGCTCAAGTGGCAGATCCATTCCTTCCCACGCAACTCTAGTGGAGCCTTTGCGACCGCAGTGACCGAGTTGGAGTGCAACCTTCGCTGGGCTATTCGAGTGCACGAAATCAACTATGCGCTTCCAAGCTGCCGCCTGCTCGTCAGTATAGATACCGGCACATCCCGGGCTAATTCGGCCTTCTGGCGACACGCAAGTCATTTCAGTGAAAATTAACCCAGCGCCGCCCAAGGCCCGTGCTCCGAGGTGCACTAGATGAAAATCGCCTGGCATGCCGTCCCGGGCGCTATACATATCCATCGGCGAAACGACGATCCGGTTTACGAGCTCCATTCCTCGAAGTTGAAACGGCGCCAACATCGGAGGCCTCGTCATGGGTTGAATCGCAGTCCCCGATTTTTGCGCGAACCAGCGCTCGACGCCTTCTAGATAGTCCTTATCGCGAACTCTCAAGTTTTCATGGCTTACTCGCTGACTACGAGTCAGCAGACTGTAGGCGAACTGCTCAGGATCTAATTTGGCTTTCAGATTGACGTTTTCGAACCACTCAGTGCTGTTCCGTGCGGCGCTTTGCAGTTTCAGCACCTCAACGCGGCGTTCTTCCTGATATTTTGGAAGCAGCGTTTCTAGGTCATCGCTTTCATTTAACATCCGAGCCAAGCAAATAGCGCTTTCCATCGCCAGCTTGGTGCCGGACCCGATAGAAAAGTGGGCTGTCGCAGCGGAGTCACCAAGAAGCACTATATTTTTGTGATACCAGCGCTCGCAGTTCACACGAGGAAAGTTGATCCAAGCTGCTGAGCCTCTAAGATGCTCATTGTTGGTCATCAGTGCTTTGCCGTCTAAATACTTGCCGAACAGCTGCTCGCAGAACTTTACTCCTTCGTCCTTTGACATCTTATCGATGCCGGCAGCCCGCCAAACCTCCTCTGGGCATTCAACGATAAACGTACTTAATTCTTCGCTAAACCGATAGCAATGGGCCTGGAACCACCCGAACTCTGTTTTCTCAAAAAAGAAGCTGAATGCATCAAATAGCTTCTCCGTACCCATCCAAATGTACTTGCAGTGACGCCAATCGATGTCAGGCTTGAAAAATTCGGCGTAACTTTCGCGGGTGCGACTGAAAATTCCGTCAGCTGCAACAATCAGGTCCTTGTCGGAAAGTGCACTAAAATCTTCAACATCCGCCCCGAACTCAATTTCAACACCCAGCTCCTCCGCCCTAGCCGTGAGAATCTCAAGCAGTGCCTTTCTGGCAATCCCTGAAAAACCATGCCCGCTTGAAGCAATTTTCTGCTCTTTAAAATAAACGTGAATATCATCCCAGTGATACAAACTTGCACTGATACGCTCAGATGTTGTTGGGTCGGCGCTAAGAAAGTTGTTGATAGTTTCGTCTGAGAAAACTACCCCCCAGCCAAAGGTATTCCCCCGGGCATTACGCTCATAAACGGTAATTTGATGGCTTGAGTCGGCCAGCTTCATCAAAATCGAGAAATAGAGCCCCGCTGGGCCGCCGCCAATCACTGCGATTTTCAACGCAATTTCCTCCTCGCAAGTCCGGTTCAACTGGCAGAACTATAGCAATTTTCCGAATAAGACTAAATCACGTTCAGGTCGCTGTTTACAGCGTCCGCTTCAAATCGCATAATCGGGCAACCGCAGCTAAATAAAGGAACGTTTACATGTCCGATGGTGCCCTAGACTACGGCAACTACCTAAAGGTCGACGAAATCATCTCTCTCCAAGAGTTGGTCAGCGAACAGCACGGCAAGCCCGCTCACATCGAAATGCTCTATATCGTTGTGCATCAGGTCTACGAGCTGTGGTTCAAGGAGATTCTTCACGAACTTGGTTCAGTCATCGAGATGTTCGATGGCGAGTACGTTAACGAGAAGAACATAGGAGAAGCCGTCAAACGCCTAAAGCGAATTACGGCTATACAGTCACTACTGGTCGAGCAAATTAAAGTGCTCGAAACAATGACGCCGCTCGAGTTCCTTGACTTTCGAAAATACCTCGGAACAGCATCTGGTTTTCAAAGTTACCAATTTCGCATCCTGGAGAATCGCTTAGGTCTCAAACCTGAAGAACGCATCCCCTACGCGCAGAAGTCTTATCTTCAAGAACTCAGCGGCAAACGACTCGAGTTGGTTAAAGAAAGCGAAAACCAAACATCGATGTTTGAAGCCATAGCAGCTTGGCTCGAACGCACGCCATTTCTCGAGCTATCTAATTTTAAATTCGTAGAAGCGTACAGAGCCGCTGCAAATCAGATGCTCGATGCCGAATCCTCTGCGCTAGACAGCATGCACGACCTGCCGCAGTCGGCAAAAACTTTTCAGCAGGAAGCAATTGATAGCAGCCGTAAAGGCTTCGCGGCATTTTTGGACTTCGCCGAGCACGAACGCTTAGTCAGCACCGGCCAACGCAGGCTTTCATTTAAGGCGACTATGGCCGCGTTGTTTATTAATGTATATCGCGATGAGCCAATCCTTCAGCTTCCGTTTCAGCTCCTCGAAACATTGGTTGAAATCGATGAAAACTTCACGATTTGGCGCAGCAGACATGCAGTTATGGTGCATCGCATGCTTGGCCGTAAAGTCGGCACGGGTCAGTCTTCTGGCTATGACTACCTCAAGCGCACAGTTGATAAATATCGAGTCTTTACCGATTTGTTTAACATCTCGACGTTTTTAATTCCGCGCTCTGAACTCCCCAGGCTCCCTGAAGATTTGAAAATAGAACTGGGCTTCCATTATAGCGCAACCAAGTCTGGCAGTTAATCGGTCAGTGTCCCGCTTCATGACCAGCGAGGGTAGCCTCCTACAATCTTGCCTGCTTTGCTCGAGCTGCGGCAATAGGCCGTTGAAGTTCACAGCGGACGCTGTGGTGTGCACGAAATGCGCAAACGAATACCCGCTTATAAATTCCGTTGTAACTATTCACCAAGAGGAGCGTCCTGAGATTTGCTTTGAACGCGACGCAGCAAGAGATACCGAGCGAGTACCCGAACTTGGTGGAATTAACGAGGAGTTTTCAGATTTAGCTCGTGCGCAGGGACAGCTGCGTGAAGCGATTCTTAGCTTGCCGTATGGAAACGCCTCTAAATATTTTCATGAGGAAGGCTACTTTAAGAATGGAGCTTCCCATGCTCCTGCGGTCGACTACTTGCTTTCGAAATTGCGGATTGCGGCGGGAATTCGTTTGCTGGACCTAGGTGCTGATCTTACCTGGTCTACCCAGCTTTTTGCCAAAGCGGGCGCCAAGTGCATCGCGATGGACATCAATCATCACTTGGAAGTAGGACGTCTATACCAAGAAGCATTTGACATCTCGTATGATTTGTTGAGCTGCGACATGCATAAGCCGGTGTTTGCGGAGCAGAGTTTCGACGTGATTACGGCATTATCGGTGCTCCATCATTCCTCCGCGTTGAATAGTTTGACTGCTCATTTAGCCAAGCTGCTAAGACCCGGAGGAGTTATCGCTGTACTCGAACCGTATTGCTTGTATGATGAAGACAAGCAGCATTTCGGCACTGACCAAATTGAAGCTGGTATCAACGAGAACGTTTACACTTTAGACGAATGGCATCAAGCGCTGAGCGCGGCAGGACTCGTCCTTGAAGATTTCCTACTAGGCAACGGTTTCTGCGCTCTTTATCGCAAGAACGCCGGCAGCTCGCGCGGATTGTTTGACTCTTTCTACGATGGCGCCATCAGCGAAGTAACAGCTCCGAAAAGCTCGTTTAACCCTGGCGACTCAATCGGTTTGAAAGTCGTTGTCGAAAACTTAGGAAAGGGCAATTGGCTCGGCGAAGGCCTCACTCCGGTTAATCTCAGCTACCATTTATTTAAGATCGAGCCTTCTGGCGAACGTCGCTTGCTTACTTTCGACAATCCGCGCCTCCCTATCGTGCCCCATTTACCTGCTGGCGAAACTCGAGATTTCGCTTATGAACTGAGCTGCCCTTCGGATGCTGGGGAGTACGAAGCAGTATTTGACCTAGTCCGCGAGCGCGTAACTTGGTTCGAGCAGCAGGGTTTTTCAATCGGCCGCTTTAAGTTCACCGTGGGTTAGCTAATTGCTGCAAGACCCGCCGCAAGCTCTTCTGCAGAATACAGCACTGGAGTAACTGGTGACTCGCTTGAACCCTCTAACGGCAACGCAAAAGCGCTGAGATAGTAACGTCCTTCCGGCACATGGTCCAATTTAAGGCACTCGAATAACAAAGCCTGCTTCAGTAGAATTTTATGCACAGGCCGTTCACGTGATCCAGGCTCAAAATCAGACGACTTCCAAGATGTCCCATACGCGTTAAACTTATCAAAGGAAGTTAAATATCGAGCGGCATCCGGCTCAAGCACAAGAATGTAATTAGGGTCGTGCATCCCGAGTTCGTTTAAAGGAGCCGACTCAGCGGTTAAGAAGAGTTTTTCCGGAATCTTGTCCACTCCCC
>JAGRAN010000205.1:2296-3986 GCA_020434585.1 Bdellovibrionales bacterium | reverse complement strand
TGACTTTTCCTGGTCGGCCCTCCTGGCCGACCACAGCAATCTAGCACTATCAAAAATCCAACAACTACGTCGCCTTAATCCCTTACGGGACGAGCCCAGCTTGGTGCGCAAGGTTCCTTCTGAGAGGCCGCGCGCTTGCGAGTGCGCGAGTAAAACTGAGGTAATTAGAATTTGTTGCTTTTTAAAAGCACCTTTGCGTTTAACTTAGCAATAACAGGAATGTCTTGGTTGATTCCAAGGATGTCCTGAGTAGGACAGAAATCGGCGAACTGAAACTTGCTGAGTTGATAATTAAAGATGTTGTAGTTAGCAATGTTTACACATGTTCTTATTTTATTTGTTGGTTGTAGAGCCATCTGGTTCAGTAACTCTGAATGCTCTGTTTGCCTCACGATGAAGGCTGTTAAATCTCTCCCTGACCCATACCCACTTAAACGTTCTCGGGACCGAAGCCGACCCCGGTTCCGAGAACGTCCTTTCTTTAAAGATTTTTTAGGTTTTGTTGAGTAATCTTGTTGCTTGGAAGGTACTAGAAGATGCTTCTCTATAGGTTTTGTGCTCAGTTTCTCTTAATTATGCTGCTCTTCACTCAGTCTGCCTATGCCCAAACTATCCCAGTGCAAACGACTTCAGGTGTAAGACTAATTGCATTTCCTGCAATAGCAACACTTGGGGAGCGCGATGGCCGATCGCCGTATAAGGCAATTACGGTCGACGATAGCAATGCTGACGGGATTGACGAATTCATAAGAACTCATTTAGAAGTTGGCATCCCAAGTAAGTTGGTGATCAGTATGCACGACGGATTGAGTGGGGAGCGAGCCTGGGAACGTATTATTACCACTCCAACTGATACTCTCTTGCTCCATTCTGACCTGTTGCTCGTCGGGGATATAGATGGCAATGGAGCGTCGGACTTAGTAGTCGGCATTCCCGAACTTAATTCCTTGTATTTTGTTAACATACGAAACGGACAAATAGTCAGACATTTAAGCGGTGCTCGTCATGACATAGGTGAGCCTGAAGGTTTTGGCGCGCAGGTATGGTCGCTTGGCGATATCGACGGTGATCGCATAAGCGAACTAGGAATTATTGTCCATGGTGGAGGTGGCCATAATGTGCGAGTGTACTCTCCGGGAGTCGACCAGGTTATTCAGTCGATTTTCTGGGACTACTATTCGCCGTTTGACTGGATCGTATTTTACGACGCAGCTGATATAAATAACGATGGCATTAAGGAACTTGTCTGCAATAGAGGAATTTCCTTTGGGCCTACAGAATATTTCGATGCTCGAACAGCAACAGTTATCCACCGGGTGAACTACCCAGCGCCAGGATATACTTATGGGGTGACTGTGGACGCGGATCGGGACGGCATGCCGGATCATTTAATTTTGCAACCTGATCTCTGGCAGGTTTATTCAAGTGCTACTGGTCAAAAGATTTACGAATTTCCCTTGCCCGATTTTTGGTCCATATACGCAACGACTGTAAATAGAATAGCTGATATTAACGGCGATTCCGTAGAAGAGATTCTCGTAACACAGGAGCAGTGGCCCGATCCGACGAAGATTTACGTGATTTCGGGTGCTACAGGGGAGCGTATATACGAGCGAGCTCACGCTGTCGGCGAAAACGTCTGTTATGTTCATGCGCACAATGTAGGGTTCCTTGACCAACCTGGTTTTAC
>JAGRAN010000205.1:0-2088 GCA_020434585.1 Bdellovibrionales bacterium | reverse complement strand
AGTGTTGGGGAACCAATGGTGACTCCGGCTGCGGCACAGAGCAGCTGCGACTACTACGTCGATCCTGACCATTTTGCATCTCTCAATACGGTTAGAGCTGACAGCTCAGGAATTATTCGAGTGCCGGTTCAGCTACCGTTCGATGCTGCGCTAATCGGAATGCAATTAAATATTCAGGTCGCATCTGATGGTGCGCTGAGTCGAGGCATCCTTGGTCTTATCCAGTAATTTAGTAATAACTTGTAAAAGCGAGGTAAGCAGTATGAAAGGTTTTATGTTACAGACTATTAAGGGGGTCTTCTTCTGCGCGTTAGCATTAGGGTTCGGGTCGTCCGACGCTTATTCTCAAAGTAGCAGCTACGGAAATGGTCCAGTATTGATGCCAGATGTCAATGCGCCAAGCGTTCAACCGGAGACGCCGCAAGCACTGCCTCAAAGAATACTGAAGAATATTCAATTGTCAGAAGATGAAGCAGCGAAACTTGCGCTGCTTCTTGGTCGACCTATGTATTTTCGATCTTCGAATGAGGCTGAAGACGATATCTGTGCCGGTCGCTGGAGCGAGTCGAGCTTTACTTTGGTGCTGGATCAAGTAACAGAGTGGCAGTGCATTCTATCGGTGAGCCAAGAGATAGTCGAATGCGAGCCGGGGCAGAAGCCAAACGTGACCAAAAGTATCTTGTCTTGGGGGGCAGAACGCTGTGAAGAATTTCTCCCAGTTCTCGAGTTAGTGCTTCAGTAGCATCTTAACAATGTCAGTTTATCTATAAACAACAGGGATCGAATTTTCGGTCCCTTTTCCTTTTGAAGCCGCAAGGATTAACTTGCTTGTCACCTGAATGATTTCCGAAAGCGGGAAAAAGTGTTTTACCTTGGTAAAAACCTCCCCAGGCCAGTGTGCGAGCACTAGCCTCGAGCCTATTTGAGTGTCTAGCAAGAAGGTGCGCGGGCTCGGCGCTGCTTCCTGTGATAGTGAGGGGTCGCAATTCAGTCTAGGTGTGCTGTACCAGGTTTAATCCACTTCCGCTCGATGTGAACTTTACCGTTCGAAGTGTCTTTCGAGTCAATCACGACCACCCTGGCGCGGATGATTGTAGATGAGGGATCTTCCATCGAGTTGAAGGTTGGACTGTCTGGCAGAAGCCACTCTTGAGGGTTCAGCTTCGCACGTTCTCCTCTCTTCGCCCTGTTGCGCCACTCGTGCGCCACGAAGCGTACGCTGCTGTTGAGAAGCCTCACTTGGGTCAGCACCGTGACGTGATCTTTCGAGCGCATCCGCTCGAGAACCGCTCCGTCGCCGAAGAGAGCCTCCTGTATCTTCTTGAAGAAGACTACTTGATGTAGGTAGTGTCGTTCTCGGGGTCCGACGTTGTTGGTGAGCTGCTCGGAGAGCAGTATCTCGAGTTCTCGCAACTCAACACCGCCGAGCTCGAGTGACCAGGTTTCGTCTTCGTTCGTACGATGACGTATCCTGAGCTCCCAGGGATCCTGACTCCAGTCGATGCCGACCAGGTAGTGTTGGTGGTACTGGGCGACCAAGTCATGTAGGGTGTGTGGAAGGCGTCCCGCGAGCTTCGCATGGACCCTCCTGGACAACTCTAGATGCTTCGAGCCCACGTGGTAGCCTTTCCACTTGAACGCATGCAGAGCCATGAGAGCACGGATGAATTTAGCGAGGCGCTCGCAGTTCCGTAGAGCCTTGTCTGTTGCGCTAACCTTGACTCCATTCTCGAGTAGTTTGGCAACTTCGCTTCGGGGAAAATCCATTTTCCTCCTGCTGTTATGGGGTGCAAGCCCAGGGGTATGATGAAATCTCGAAACACATACGGCAACGCACCGTGTGCGGAGGACTGCGCCTCGCAGAACTAAGCTTACGCTGAGGCTCTACGAGGTGCAGCCCGGATTCTATCAATAAAACCTTAATTTCACTTTCTCCCGTCTTTCCTCACAAGCAGTGCGAAGTGCATCGCTGGTGAAGGAAGACGGGACTCAGTATTTGGTCATTTAAAGAGCAGAGCCGCACAAGCTAGTGCGATAATAGCTAATATGCTTTTAGAGAGCAGTAATGTTGCATTTAATTATAAGTGT
>JAGRAN010000204.1 GCA_020434585.1 Bdellovibrionales bacterium | reverse complement strand
GTCATACTATTAAGCGCACCCAACAACGGCCTGTGTTCTTTTGGTGCAGTCTTGATGTTGCGTTTAACTCCGAGGAAGGCAACACCCGACAAAATTGCGACAATCAGCATACACTGCGCCGGCAACACAAGCTCCCCAAATACTACAGCACTGACAGCAACAACCACCAAGGTAGCAAAACTCATCGACATTGACGTCGCAACGCCAACGTGCAGATAGCGATACGCGTTGGCGTTACACCACGCACCTAGAACGGAAGCGAAAGACGCTACCAGCGTCAGGGGTAGAACCTTGAAAAACGGTTCGATATCGTTTGGATCGACAAGTAACAGTAGCGGCGCCATTGAAAGACACAACGAAAGTCCACGGTAGGCGATGGCTGAAAGCGTGTCGATCCGCCGGTAGTATGAGGTCATCAGGGTGCTTTGCAGCGAATAGCCAGCGGCCGCACAGATCGATAGAACGTAAAATAGAGTCATGCTTTTCGCCGCAGCATCAGCACCAGAAGATATGCCAGCGCCGCAGGTCCCCATACCGCACTTAACAGATGCAGCCAGCCCTTCACGTCAAGCGCTATGCCGTAAGTTACGGCGACTAAGAAATAGGCCGTATAAAGCTGTGAGGTATCAAGCCGCCCTTCCCGCTCGTCGCGCACCAGTAAAAGGAATGCTGGGATAGTCAGTACAAGGTAGTGCGGCCAAGCAGTTGGCGAGAACGCGCAGCAGGCAACAAGGCACAAAGCTGCAGAATGTATCAAGGGGAACTCACCGCTTAGACGTCGGTCATCCTGAATCAGAACTACCGCTAGTAGGAAAATCGAAACGACGTTCACCAGCGCAAGAATCAATTTTAAGTTTTCCGGAGAGCTGTTTGACAATGGGCCGTGCAGCACCATCGCAAAGTACGCTACAAATGAAAAGGATATATTGCCCTGAATTTTAACCGCACCTTCGCGGACATTAGGTATCGCAAGTGACACATAGTCGCAAAGCGCCTCCGCCCCGCAAATCAAACCAAACGCTGCAAAAGGAAGAAAGAAACCGAAGACAAACACAAGCACACCTTTAATGCCTTGCGCGCGATAAGACACATAAACCAGTGGCGCAGTAAATAGCTTAATCGAAGATGCGAATCCAAGCAGAAACGAACCAAGCAGGCTGCGGCGAGATAGAAACGACAAGCCGCAGGAAACAATCGCTAGGATAAAAAGCTGAGCCTGTCCGAAGCGCAAGTGCGAGAGGATCGGATAGCTGAGAAAGGCAAGGAGTGCAAAAGCCGCTGTTTGAGCCGCTCCCCAATCTAGCCCAGCGAGCCTAGCTAGTAGAATCACGCTCAGGCATAACGACATCAGCTGCAGCACCTCCCAAAACAACCATGCAGTTTTCGGCGGAAACGCGGCCAGAGGAGCAGTCAGCAGAGCAAGTGCTGGTGGATTTGTCGCCTGCGGAACTGTACCCGACAAACTAAATTTCTTGTAGAGACTGCCGATGTCTGCCTGATATGGATTGCGCGCTTGCCACACCTCGCTAGCCGTCGTGTAGTAATGCGCAAAGTCGTTCCACTTCCACCAATTTGAAATTGGTAGACGAGTGGCCCCAACGCTAAACATAGCCGCAATCGTAAACAGCACTAAAAGGCCAATTCTTAGCGGAGGCTGGTGATTCATCAATCACAAGCTTAAATGCTCAGCGCAAAGCTGTCACTGAAAAGGGGTCAGGCCGCTTTTCGCCCCACAAATACGAAGTAGGGAGCACTTAAGCCCAGGAGGTAGGGCACTCGGCCACGCTTCTCTGACAGCACCAGTGGTTCAAAGTGCTCCAGCAGATACGGCAAATGCTCCTCGTTAAAATACACCCCGTCCATCGCAAACCACGCCGGCCAGCCCTTGCGAGCAGCCCAGCTATGCCGTACAAATCCCGGCGGCGGTCCTGCCTTGGATACATAAAAGTCAGTAACGCCAATCAGACCACCAGGCGACAACAGCTCGTATGCATGCTGAAGCACAGCCTTCCACCCTGGAATCATTGTTAGCGAGTATGAAAAGGTAATTAAGTCGGCTCTCGGTCCTTCAGGATTAAATGAGGCGGCATCCGCCTTCGCGAAATGAACGTTGGTCCAGCCGCGCGAACGAGCTCTCTGCTCAGCAACTTTCAACAGTGAATCCGCCAGATCTACCAAATAGATCGAAGAACAGCTTCGGCGCAGGTGCTCTCCTAGTTCGAGGTTGAATCCGGTTCCGGCACCCATGTCGATCCATACGGACCCCGGACGAGCAAGCTTTTCGATTTCAGCTATCAGGGGCGCTCGGCCATGAAGCAGACGCTTCCTGAAGCTGTCGTACCCTGCTGCCTGGCCTTTATAAAAGTGCTCCAACCGTTCTTGGTGGGTATCACCCCGCTGCCGCGTGAAAGCGAGATGATACAGCGTGCGAATATCGTGGAGTAACTCCATCGTTATGCGGCCATCAAATCCGCAACATAAAAACTTCCGTAGGTATGTACTCGATCACGCTGATGCAGCTCGGCTGCAAGCTCAGTCTTGTAATCAAGCAATTCGCCTACCGACGCACGGCTGCCGCGAACTTGAACCGGAAGAGGATCGACATAGTCTACCTTGAGTCCGCCGCTTCGAAAGAGAACCCGACTACGCGGCGCAGCTCGATTGACGATGCCCTGCCATTCACGCTCAAGAACATCGTGGCGATTACTCGCCAGCCAGTCCATATGGTCAAGCAGAACAAAGCGTCCGATCTCGACATCGTTCTGTTCAAGAAAATGATCTACAGAATCTGTATGCACGCTGACGTGTTCGCAAAGCCCGTCCTTCAGACGGTCAAAACCATCTTCAGTCAAATATTCAGGACAACAGTCGCGTGTGTAACCGCCAGTTAGGTAAACTCGCCAAAAATAATTGTCGCTAAGCGGCAGGTGGCGGAAAACCGCTTCAATGCAGTCTTCGATGTACTTAACCAGTCCTCCCATATAATCGTTTTCTACCTGGTAGCGTTGCGCACGAGGCACGCCAAGGAGAGCCATTGTCGCATCCCGGTTCATGAACCAGCGCAGCGTTGGCGTCCAAAACTCTTTCACAAGTTCGTCGTAGCGTTGATGCTGCTCCTGCGGAGTCTGAGAATTCAATAGACCGTTAATAGCACTGCGAATTCTGGCCCCTCGATCTATGTAAGTATTGATAAAGCGAGCGAAGAAACCCGAGGAACCTCTAAAATAAAAACTGGACCGCCAGCCCTTACCCGCAAAGTAGTTGATGTGCTTATCCCAATAGTCCTGCGCATAAGGCGAAAGGTGACCACGCAGCGAACGTCGGTAAGTAGAATCGAAGTTTGGCAGCACGCCGCGGCCGAACATATCAAAGAATGTTTCGAACGAAAGCTCCTTTATGCCGGCTAGCTTCAATTCGAGCAGCGCATTTTGGCGCGGATTCATATCAACGGCGTAAACATGTCCGGCACCAGCGAGCAAATAGTCCAGCACATTGCAGCCGGCCGATGTGATCACCAGCATCGACTCTCCGTCGAGGTCTAGCGCTTCTCGATCTATTCTGGGATCTTCCCAGCAGGTGTTATAAACAAGGTGATTTCCGTGAACGAAACGAAAAACTGCGGAACTAAGATATTCTCTCACTAGACTGCTCCCTCCAGCTGGGTTCAGTCCAATTATCGCCGCATCACGGATTGGCCGCTAAGGAAAAATGGCCTCCGAACGTATTTCTAACTTATAGCCAGTGCCCAAGGCGATCTTTCTTGGTCTGGATATACTTTTGACTTCGATCTCCTGCAGCCGGTGCTAGCTGAAGGCGCTTACTTACTCTTACGCCGAAGTTTTCAAGTGAGCAGACTTTCTCCGGATTGTTGGTAAGCAGAGCAACACTGTTTAATCCAAGGTCGAGAAGAATCTGTGCACCCGCACGGTAGTCACGCAGGTCTACGTCGAAGCCAAGTTCAAGATTAGCATCAACAGTATCCAGTCCTTCATCTTGGAGCTGATAAGCCTTAAGCTTATTACCCAGGCCGATGCCACGACCTTCCTGATGCAAGTATACAAGAACACCCTGCCCAGCTCTAAGAATCTGAGCAAACGCCTCGTCAAACTGAGGACCACAGTCACAGCGCTCGCTGGTGAACACATCACCGGTTAAACATTCCGAGTGGATTCTAACTAAACAGTCGTTTTTCGGTTCGCCGACTACAAATGCGATTTGTTCCGTATCGTCGGCTTCGTCTTCATACACTATCGCGCGCACCGAAGTGTCGACATTACTCGAAAACAGCGAGGGAATACCTTCCAGCGGAGCTTCTGCCACGCGCCTAAGCTTAACTTCGTGACGAAGTCGGTATTCGGCGATGGCTTTGACGCTGGTAATTTTCAGCGCATGCTCGTCGCAGAACTGCTGCAGCTCATCGCCGCTGAGCATCTGTCCGTCAGCAGCCATAACTTCACAAATCACTCCTGCCGGCTCACACCCTGCGAGCCGTGCTAGGTCTACCGAGCCCTCAGTTTGCCCAACTCTCCGAAGCACACCTCCCTCATCTGCACAAAGCGGAAACACAAAACCCGGCATAACGAAGTCACCTGCTGCACCGCCCGCAGCACACTTGAGAATTGTTTTGGCGCGTCCTGAGGCCGTAACCCCACGACCAACAACAGAGCTATGATCAATACTGACAGTAAAATTAGTTCCGAGCGGCGCTTGATTGTCAGTGACCTGAAGCGGTATCTGGAGCTCTTCCAAACGCTGCTTAGTCAGGCTAAGGCATATCAGACCTTTCCCGTACTGCAGCATAAAGTTGATCGAGTCATCAGTCACTCGATCTGCCGCAACCATTAAATCGCCCTCGTTCTCGCGGTCGGCGT
>JAGRAN010000203.1 GCA_020434585.1 Bdellovibrionales bacterium | reverse complement strand
GCGTGGCCATCAGCGCCGACGGCATCTCCTCACCCGTCTCGACAGCTATTATCCTCGGTTTGTTCTTGGGAAAGCCGATCGGAATTGTGCTTTCATCTTGGCTCGCGGTGAAAACAAAAATCGCGGTTTTACCTGAAGGCGTAAACTGGAAAATCCTAATTGGAGCTGGACTGCTTTCCGGGATTGGCTTCACGATGTCGATTTTTATTGCGTCGTTGGGACTCCCCGGTGATTTGCTTGATGCTGCGAAAACTGGCGTGATTGTCGGTTCAGCTCTGAGCGGCGTCGGCGGAATGCTTCTGTTGATTATCTTTTTGCCAAAAAATGCTGCCGAAGCAGACGACTCTTAAACAATAACGTCAATATAAAAAGAGCCAAACAGCACAAGGCGATCGTAATACGGTCTCTGGGCTGTAAATGACGGTGGAACTGGGGCGCTCTCCAAAAACGCGGGTGTAATGTCGTCTGGCCGAACCGTCGCGGCGAGCAGTTCTTCGCTTAGCTGAGGCTCCGCGGGAATTGCTGGTTCTGGATCTGTCGAAGGCTCCAGCGCTCGCTGACCAAGGACTTCTTCAGCATATGCAACTCGAATAGTCGGCCGGCCAAGTGTTTGCACGCGGTCTATAACAAGGACCGGTGCATTTCCTGCCACTGCGCTAATCGGTTCAATTGCCATGGGGTTTACTTATACCGCTGGTGAAAAGCTTACTCCACAGTCTGGTCTGCGATTTGTAACAGGATGCTTCAGTTTACTTTCCAACTGCTTAGAATTTTTTTAAAAAAATTCTTCAATTTGTGGGTGAACTCGTGTAAAATACGAGCAAAGCTTTGTAGTTCACCTTAAAAAGGAGGCTCGATATGATTTGTTTAAGCAGCACAGCTTCCTTCCTTCGCCCGTTTAGTTAACGGAATCTTCGAAGGGAGTTAAGAAGCCAGCTCCCATCTTTAACTGACATTTTTAACTACTACTAACAGGGTCAGAGCACTCGTGCGCCCGCGTTTGCGCCTCCAGCTTTTTGGGGAGTTGCGGACCTGCGCCCTGCCTCCGGCCTGCGAAGGTTTGTATGACTGAGCAAGAAGTAACTGAACTTCGAGAATGCACATTAACCAAGCGCACGGCATTTCATTATTTTAAAGACCGCTACGCGCTTGAGCTCCTGCGCTACCGCGTGGGCGATGGAATGGATATTAGGTCCATCAAGCGCTCAGCGTTTGCGCAGCTGCTACAGAAAGAAATCATCAAAGATATAGCTGCAAAAAGCGGCGGTGCCGACCTGCGCCCGGAACAGCTTCACGTTTGGCCCAGCCACTACCAAAGCTACTACCTCTCTCACGGCAGGTACGGTAACAAGTCCAAGTGGGGCTACGGATACTACCAAACTACGCGGCGCGGATTTAACTTGGCGCTGCATCTTAATTTCTCCTCGCAGCACGACGACGCTTACCAGCAGTTGATAAATCCTGGACAAGGCGAGCATCCGTTCCTAAGCCTAAGACACCCCCACTCTGCTTTAAGGAATACGCTAGCATGGGCTCGCCTAGACATTGACTTGAAAAACAGCGAGGCCCTAATAGAGGAAATTCAAACTGACTGGCTGCGCTACGCGCGCTGGACTAGAGCTTACCTGCATCGCACCAAACCTAAGAATCCACGGGGCAAGACAATTGCGGAGAAATTTCCTAGCCGTGGTTTCAGTCGCGGCCTGAACTGCTGCTTATCACAGCTCGATCGTTATGTTGACTTCGCACTAGGTCCGTACCAGAAAACCTGGGACGAAGCGATGATGCTCGCGACTATTTGGTATTTAAGAGAAGAAGTCGGGATTTCGCGTATCTTCTACCACACCTTTGAGGCCGGATGCAGAGTTAAACGAATAGAGGGCCGACTGCCACCTCGTTCGATCTACAGCCGTTTGCCAAAACGCTTCTGTTTTGAAGAAACAAGCGTAGGTCCGGCTTGCGTTACGAATTACCCCGAGGGATATATGAAGCACGTGCTTAGAGCGGGACTTGCCCGCTGGTATTTGCTCAAACTTTGATCGAAACTGGGAATCTA
>JAGRAN010000202.1 GCA_020434585.1 Bdellovibrionales bacterium | reverse complement strand
ACAACGGTCTGCCCACCGAGCGCCGCGTTCAAAACAAATTTGGCATAACCTGCAATCCACACCTGGCGTACGATTCGAGTTGGAAGCCCCAGGACTCGACAGATCCGAAGCAGCGCACCGAAGTTTCACGCCCGAACTTTATTGAAGCCTGCGCACTAGTAACTGAAGAAGACGAAGCAGCGTTTGAAGCGCTATGGCGCAGGTTGGGTTTGTCAGTCGAGTGGCAGCAGCAGTATGCGACGATCGACGAACGCTGCCGCCACATTTCTCAGTTGTCATTTTTGGATCTAGTTCAGCGCGGCCACTTATATAACGCCGAATCACCCACGATGTGGGACGTTGGGTTCCAAACTGCGCTGGCTCAAGCTGATCTCGAAGACCGGGAGAAGCAGGGCGCATTTCACGATATTCGTTTTGGAGTTGAAGGTGGCGGGGAATTCGTGATTGCCACCACCCGTCCCGAATTACTGCCAGCATGCATTGCGGTTGTGGCTCACCCCAGCGACGAGCGCTACAAAAAATTCTTCGGCAAGAATGCCATAACTCCGCTGTTTGAAGCAGTTGTTCCGATTGTTGCTTCCGAGCACGCCGACCCAGAGAAAGGCTCTGGGATCATGATGATCTGTACTTTCGGTGATGCGGCGGACGTAGAGTGGTGGAAAGCGAGTGGACTGCCAATTCGCCAAATTATCGGCAAGGATGGACGTCTAATGCCGGTAACCTTCGGTGAAGCACCGTTCCTCTCGCAGGATCCGAAGCGCGCCGCTGCCGCTTATGCGGAGCTCGTAGGTAAAAGCGCAAAGCAGGCGAAAACCCGAGTCGCTGAAATGCTTGCTGAAGAAGGCAGTGCTGTCGGCGGAGACGGTTGCGCCTTAGTGGGCGAGCCGAAGCCGACGATGCAAATGGTTAAGTTCTACGAAAAAGGCGAGCAGCCAATCGAGTTTATCACCACGCGTCAGTGGTTCATCAAGGTGCTCGACTACAAGACTCAGCTGCTTGAGCAGGGAGCTAAGATTGAATGGCACCCTGCGCATATGCGCAGCCGCTACGATCACTGGGTCGAAGGACTTGCTCACGACTGGTGTATCAGCCGCCAGCGATTTTTCGGCGTTCCGTTTCCAGTCTGGTATCCGGTTAACGATGATGGGGCTGTTAACTACGCGAGTCCGATCTACGCCGAGCCTGAAGCGCTGCCAATCGACCCTCTGGCAGATGTCCCTCCTGGATTTTCCGCAGATCAGCGCGGCAAGCCGGGCGGCTTCGTCGGCGATCCTGATGTAATGGATACATGGGCTACGTCTTCGTTGACTCCGCAGATTGTAAGTAAGTGGGGCCTCGACAATGCTCGGCACCAGAAGCTCTTTCCGATGGACATGCGCCCGCAGTCCCATGAAATCATCCGCACCTGGGCTTTCTACACGATTGTAAAAGCTTGGATGCATGAAGAGCAGATTCCCTGGAAGCACGTAGTGATCAGCGGCTGGATTCTCGACCCCGATCGCAAGAAGATGAGTAAGTCTCGGGGCAACGTTGTCACTCCGCAGCATCTGCTGGATGAGTATTCATCCGATGCAGTTAGATACTGGGCGGGCAGGGCACGTCTTGGTGTCGATACTGCATTTGATGACAAGGTGTTTAAAACCGGCCGCAAGCTGGCAACGAAGATTTTTAACGCCAGCCGCTTCGTGCTGATGCAAATTGCCGATACGGACCCAAGTGAACGCAGTGTTGCCGCAATTACCGACCCACTTGATAAGGCGTATGTAGAGAATTTGCGCGGTGTGATTGCTCAGGCGACCCAAGCGTTCGATCGCTTTGATTACGCTGCAGCGCTCCAGGCTGCTGAGAGCGCATTCTGGTTCTACTGCGATAACTTCATTGAGCTCGTTAAAAGCCGCGCCTATCAAACTGAAGATAAAGCAGGAAAGCTCTCCGCTGTTTCAGCCCTTGAGTGGTCGCTCGGAGTCTTTCTGCGGCTGCTTGCGCCGGTGATGCCGTACATAACCGACGAAGTGTGGTCGTGGCATTTTGCTGCTGGTGACAAAGAGTCGATTCATACGGCGAAGTGGCCGAGCGTTGATGAAGTCAGTACGGTTGCGAAAGGCGACGGCACCTTGGTCGACTGCTGCGTTGAAATCCTCGATAAGATTCGCCAGGAGAAATCTGACGCGCAGGTGAGCTTGAAAACCCCTGTTACCTCGCTTGAGATTAGTGCCTCCGACGAAAACTTAGCTCTACTAAAGCTTGGTATCGACGATGTCCTTCGCACCGGACGTGTTGATGAGCAGGGACTTAAGTTTTCATCTTCGCAGCCGGCGGACGGCAAACGCTTCGAAGTTAAGGTTGAACTGGGAACGCTGGAATGAGAAAGGCGCACTTCCCCGGATTTGACCCGTACGAGCACTTGCAGGAGTTGATTGCGCTGGCCGTTGCGGAAGATGTCGGAAGTGGTGACGTTACCTCCAACAGTCTTATCCCAGCGGATCTGCGCGGGACGGCGGTGATTATTGCCAGGGAGCCGCTCCTAGTTTGCGGCAATGAAGCGGCAAGAGCAGTTTGTGCGGCGATCGGCGCTGATGCACTTGATTACAAAGAAGCGGCCGAAGACGGGACTGCCGTAAAAGACAACGAAACGATAGCAGTTATTACAGGGCCGATGAGAACCATTCTGACGGCTGAGCGAGTCTTGCTGAATTTCATGCAGCGCCTTTCCGGTATCGCGACCTACACCCGCAAACTTCGCGAAACCATGAACAACAAAAGTGTGAAAATTCTCGATACCCGCAAGACCAC
>JAGRAN010000201.1:3201-4124 GCA_020434585.1 Bdellovibrionales bacterium | reverse complement strand
GAGAGCATTATGAAATCAGCCAGTGTCCAGGAGGTCGGAGTTGAGTCAGGCTCGGATGCTTTGCTCGCTAGATAAAATGCCTGCAGGAAGGTTCCTTCGCTCGGCTTCTTGTCTCCGTTCTTTTTTAAGTACTCTTTAGACATGAAAGTGTTGGCTATATCACTCAGCTTTAACTTGCTCGGAGCCACGCAGAGTGTTCGCGAATGGCGTTCGTTGTCGCCGGTGGTGATGATTCGCGCATCCGTTAGCAAATCTAGTACGGTTCTAACCAAAACTGGATCTGTTCCGATTTCGATTGCAATTTCGCTTTCACTCGGCGGCTCATTACCGTCCATGAAATTCTTGCCAATGAAGTGCAGGATCCGCAGACCAAGAATCGCTCCGATTTCACCCAAGTCAGTGGCGTAGCGCCTACGACCAGAACGAAACACGATTGCTCCCGCTTCGTAAGTTATCTGCGCCCCGTAGAGCACAACAACCCAGGCGATATACAGCCAGAGCAGAAAGAGCGGAATTGAAGCAAGTATTCCGTAGAGTTTGCTGTACGTGGAGGTCATCGTCAGATAATGCGCGAATCCGGATTTAACGAGTTCAAACAGTGCAGCAGCTATCAGAGAACCAAGAGCAGCGTCGCGCAGGCGGACTTTGGCCGATGGCATGGTGACGTAAAGAATCAACAGCGCCAGCCAAGTAACTGCTATCGGGATAATTACGTTGAGCAGACTCCAGATCGCCGACTCAGCAATTACCGTGTTTTCACTGGTTAACGCTCTCATCTGCGCTGTCCAGTAAATCGAAACACCGATTAGCACCGGGCCAAGCGTAATCACTGCCCAAAAGCGGGTCAGTTTCGCCATAATGCTGAGCTCTGAAGTGACGCGCCAGATGACGTTCATCGCGCTTTCGATGGTGTTGACCAGCGC
>JAGRAN010000201.1:0-3112 GCA_020434585.1 Bdellovibrionales bacterium | reverse complement strand
ACCTGAGACTGAAACTGGGTGAATTGATCTTCACCCATCGGCGGCAAGAGCTGCTCGACGACCGTGTGCAGAAGTTGAACGAACTCTTCATAATTGAAGCCGAAGGCAGTGAACATCGACAGCGAGAGTGCTACCAGCGGCACCAAAGAGAACAGCGAGGTATAAGCTAATGCTGAAGCGCGAGAGAAGCAGTCGTCCCACCAGAAGCGGTATGCAGCCGAGCCGATAATGCGGAAGGCCCAGAAGATTGCGTTTAACCAGCTCGCTGCGACGTCTTTCATCTTTGCTATATATACTTCCCGATAATCGGACGCAGACGCTCGCGCACATCGGCTGAAATGCGGTCAGGCTGCGTGATTATTGCAAACTGCAGGGCGTTCGCAGCTAGGCTCGAGGGTTCGAGCGCGTTTAGCCGCGGCGCGATGCGCAGGATTACTTCTTTGGCCAGATCTGCGTTGGCGTTTAAGGTGCGCAGGATTTCCTGGATATCGACGTCATCAGATTCGCTGCGCCAGCAGTCATAATCCGTAATCAGGGCAAGCGTGGCGTAGGCTATTTCCGCTTCACGGGCGAGCTTGGCTTCTGGGAGGTTCGTCATGCCGATGATGCTTGCTCCCCAGCTGCGGTACATATGGGACTCTGCTCTGGTCGAAAACGCGGGGCCTTCCATACAGAGATAAGTTCCGCCGTTGTGCGCTTCGGTGCTGCGCTCTTTTGCGACTTGACTGGCGACCGCGAACAGCTCCTCGCGCATGACCGGACAGAACGGGTCGGCAAAGGCTACGTGCCCGACAATGCCTTCTCCGAAAAATGTGCTCGCGCGGCCTTTTGTGCGGTCAATGAATTGATCCGGAACTAAGACTTGCCCGGGCCGAAACTCTTCCTGCAAGCTGCCAACCGCGCTTACGCTTAAGCACCACTTTGCACCAACGACTTTCAGGGCATACAGATTTGCGCGGTAGTTTACTTCTGAGGGCAGTAGAGTATGGCCGCGGCCGTGACGAGCTAGAAAGTGCAGTTCGACCCCATCAACTACACCGCTAAGTACCGGCGACGAAGGATTGCCGAAAGGCGTCTTTACTTCGCGCTCGCGAATGTCGTCCAGACCCGGGAGGTCGTACAATCCGGTTCCACCGATAATTCCAATGCTCATGCCAATTCCTCAGGTAATGGACTAGGGTAATTCGGCAATATCCTAGGCTAACGCAGCCGAGTTGTCACCGCCAAGGAATATCTCGCTAATCATCCGCTGACAGCTTGCTTGGCTTCATTGGCGGTTGCGAGCTGGCCGCAGGCGGCGTCGATATCTTCGCCTTTGGACCAGCGGACAGTGGTGTTGAAACCGCGAGACAGCAGCCTGTCCTGCCATTTCGCGATGTGGTCGCGGCTCGGACGCTTGAAGCCGAGGCCGGCGTTTTCGTTGTAGGGAATGAGGTTAATCTTACAAGGCACATCTTTGAGGATGCCCGGAAGGCGTGCGAGATCGTCTTTCGTGTCGTTAACTCCGGCCAGCATAACGTATTCGATTGTGATGCGGCGGTTCGAATTGAGCGGCAATTCCCTTAGCGTGCTCATCAGCTTTTCGATCGGCCATTTCTTGTTAATCGGAATTAACTGTGAGCGCACGTCATCAGAGGTGGCGTTAAGCGAAACGGCCAGACTCGCAGGCGCTCCTTCCTGGCCGAAGCGCTCGATTGCAGGCACCAGCCCGGAAGTTGATACCGTGACTTTGCGATATGAGAAATCGTGGCCGAGCTCGTCGTTGAGCAGTCTTAGTGCGCGCATCACGTTGTCGTAGTTGTGAAGCGGCTCGCCCATGCCCATAAAGACGATGTTGTTAAATACTTCGCCAAGCTCGGCGGCGTCATCCTGGACAGCGAGCACCTGCCCTACTATCTCGTGTGTGGCTAGATTGCGCTTTAGCTTCATCAAGGCGGTGCGGCAGAACTTACAGCCCATCGCGCAGCCGACCTGCGAAGATACGCAGAGAGTTAAGCGGTCAGTCTGTTTAATTAAGACGCTTTCAACCGCCGAGCCATCCGACAAACGAAACAGATACTTCCTGGTTCCATCACGCGAAACCTGGCGTTCTGCCAGCTCCGGGCGATAAATCGTGTAGGCATCGTCAAAGGCCTCGCGCAGAGGTTTGGCGATGTCGGTCATTTCAGAAAAATCTTTGACGCGGAATTTGTGAACCCAGCGAATCAGCTGCCGCGCACGAAACGCAGGCAAGCCGAAACGCTGCTCGAGCTCTGCAGTGAGCTCCGCACGATCGAAGTCCAATAACTCAACGTGGGAGCCGCAGCTCATAACTCTTATGCCAGGTCAGGAAAGAAAAATGCTACTTCCTTTGCCGCATTCTCAACACTGTCAGAACCGTGAACAGTGTTAGCATCAATGCTCTCAGCAAAGTCAGCACGAATGGTTCCGGGGTTCGCTTCTTTGGGGTCGGTTGCGCCCATGAGTTCGCGGTTCTTAGAAACTGCGGACTCGCCTTCGAGAACGGAAACGAATACCGGACCGGTAGTCATGTAAGAAACCAAGTCATTGTAGAACGGGCGATCTTTGTGAACTTCGTAGAAGCTCTTCGCCTGCTGCTCAGAAAGCATCATCATACGTGCGCCGATGATCTTAAGCCCGGCTTCCTCAAAGCGAGTGAGGATCTGACCAATAATGTTCTTCTCAACACCGTCTGGCTTAATTATCGATAAAGTACGCTCAGTAGCCATCAAACTAAAACTCCAAACTTAAAATTCTCATGTCATTCAAACGACATACACAGGTTTTCCCGCTAAACAGCCCGCGAATAGTAACGTTTTTCCTCAGGAAAGCCAAGTCGTGTATAAAACAGTGAAAACCAAGACTTATGGAGGCCTGCGGTGAGCGAGCATAAGGCGAGAATCAGCTGGGAGAAGACCAGCGCTAGCTTTGATTACGAGGAATACAACCGAGAGCACGAATGGAGCTTCCCCGGGGGCATTACAGTGCAGGCTTCCGCCGCACCGGATTTCAAAGGCCTGCCCGATCGCGTCGACCCGGAGGAAGGATTGGTCGCGGCGTTATCTAGCTGCCATATGCTGACCTTCCTGGCGATCGCATCCAAGAAGCGTCT
>JAGRAN010000200.1:1756-4974 GCA_020434585.1 Bdellovibrionales bacterium | reverse complement strand
ATCCCCGCCTTAGAAGCGGAGTAAGCCGCCTGACCGGCATTACCGATTTGTCCGATAACGGAAGACACATTGACGATGCGGCCCTCACGCGCCTTCATCATCGTCTTGGCTACAGCCCGAGCACAGTAAAAACAACCTGACAGATTCACATCAATCGTTCGTTGCCAGTCTTCGGTCTTCGCGCGAACAAGCAGTGAATCAGAAGTTATGCCAGCATTGTTCACCAGGATGTGGACCGCTCCGTGCTTCGCAATAATGTCTTTAAACGCGGCTTCAACCTGCTCCGCATTGCCGACATCGAATTGAACGGCTTCTGCTTCGCCGCCGCGGTCCCTGATGGCTGCGACAACTTCATCGGCAGCAGCTGAGCTTCGCGAATAATTGACGATAGTCTTCGCACCCGCATTTGCCAGACGTTCACAAATTGCCCGTCCGATGCCGCGCGATCCACCCGTCACCACGGCCAGCTTGCCGTTAAGTGAATCAGTTTTTGCCGAAAAATTCATTGCTCTTCTCCCTCATACTTTAGCTGCTGCGGCAGCACTTCTGAAATTGATCCAATCAAATCTTCAAATGAGCTCTCTTCCAGCGCCGATAACTGAAGTCCGATCTCATCAGTCATGCCGGCTTTGGCAAATGTGCTTGCAACGCGAATTGCGTTTTTCACCGCACGGGCATCCGACGACCCATGCAGGACTATCGCAAGCTTGCGCAGCCCAAGCAGTGGCGCGCCGCCATGCGCTGTGTAGTCAAAGCGGTTACGAAAGACATCTCGATATAAGCCTCGCCCCAACCTTCGCAGAATTCGGCGGTAAAAGCCTGTGCTGCACTCGTGCTCGAGCTGCTCGCCAACCAGCCGCACGCAGCCTTCCATTGTCTTGAGCACGATATTGCCTACAAAGCCGTCACATACGACCACATCCACGGCTCCGCTGGCAACTTCGCGGCCCTCAACGTATCCAGTGAAATTCAAGCCGTCCAGCCCACTCAGCACCGCTGCTGCCTCTCGGGTTGTTTCGGTACCCTTGTTCGGTTCTGACCCGTTCGAGAGCAGCGCCACACGCGGATCTTTGACCTTAAACAAACACTTGCAGTAAATCGCGCCCATGATCGCAAATTGAACTAGGTTATGCGCGCGACAGTCGACGTTTGCGCCTGAATCAAGAATGATGCTCGGCTGCCTGCCCCCTACTCGAGGAATCAAAGTCGCGATTGCGGGACGCTTTATCCCCGGCATCATTCCGCAGAACTTCATTCCCGCAGCCATCATGGCTCCAGAATTTCCGGAACTGATTATTGCAGATGCCTGTCCGTCCTTCACGAGTCGATAGCTGACGCAAAGCGAAGAATTGGGCTTTTTGACAACAGCACGCGCTGCTGATTCATCCATGCTGATTGTTTCTGGAGCGTCAACTACGCCGATGGAAAGACTGGATGCCCCAAGACCCTCGAGCACCGCTTGCAAATCCGCTGCTGGCCCCACTAGCGTCGAATGCACGCCAAGTTCTTTGAGAGCAGCGACCGCTCCCTCGACTTGAACGTCGATTCCCGCGTCTCCTCCGCTCGCATCAACTGCGATTGGAAGATCCGTATGCCCGGATGAAATTGCGCCGTTGCGATTCATGATCGGCGTCTGCTCAGCAGCAGCACCGCGCCTATTCGGCAGAAGCTTCTACGACCTGCTTGCCGCGGTACTGCCCGCAGGACGGGCAAAGGGTGTGACGAAGCTTCAGTTCACCACAGTTGCTGCACGCGACGGCGTTTACCGGCGTCAGCGCGTGATGAGAGCGCCGCATATCGCGCTTCGACTTTGATGTTTTTCTCTTCGGAGCCTGCATTGTCTCGCTCGTCGTTTCTGGTCACGGCTACTAGCCCTAGCCGCCAAGGAACATAGAGATATAAGGGATTTACTGTCTAAACTCAAGTGGTTTGACCAAGTTCTTTGGATAAAGATAAGTCGCTAAAAACACAGTGGTTTTACTGGATTTTCAAACCGCGAAGCACGGCGAATCTTTCATCTCCCTCAGCCGGTGGGCATGCGCACATTTCGGAATTCAAATTGGCGCCACAGCTTGTGCAGAGGCCCTTGCAGCCTTCAGAACACAAAACGGAGAACGGCAGTGCCAGAACAGCAAATTCCTCTACCACGCTCTGAAGCTCAATTTCCTCGCCTACGTAATAGCCAATCGCTACGTCGTCCTGTTCACCCTCCTTTCCTGCTGACTTTTCAAGCGTGATATTCACTGGGACATCAAGCTTAACCTCAGTATCCTCTGCGCACCTCGAACAGGGAGTGCTATAGGCACCGAACAGCGAGCCATGAATTTCGACTGAGTTTCCGCGGCGATAAACTTTCAGTGAGGCTTTGGGAGCAGAATTAAAAACGTAACTGGGGGGCATCAAGCTCTGGTGATCAGCAACTTTGCGCACTTCGGCGACTCGCTCGTTTAACTGCGAGCTATCTAGATCAAAATCGAAATGGCGCCCCTGCGGTGGTATGTCTTGGGGTCTGATTACTACCTGCATATCTTTATCGGCAATTATCACTGCATATCTATCTTGGAGCCAAGGCTTGCAAAAACTGCCCTGCTCACACTGGCTGTGCGTATACTACATAAGAACTTAAAATAACAGCCGTTCGACGAGACTGATACGAAACCCGCAGACGAATCGGTCGATTAAAACAGGCTGAACACTTTCTCGCAGAGCTCAGCTTGCGTATAGTGAAAACCCAGGCTTTTTTCGCGGCCTGGCACAGAGAAGTAACACGACGAGAGGAATCCAATGGGCGTAAATAAAGCTTTCTTACTGGGAAATCTTGGAGCTGATCCTGAGCTTCGCTACACAGGGTCGCAAACCCCAGTTTGCACCATAAACTTAGCCACTGGCGAGCGCAGAAAAAACCAGGAGGGCGAATGGGTCGACCACACCGAGTGGCACAACGTAGTTGTGTGGGGCAAACAAGCTGAAAATTGCTCCCGCTTCCTCTCTAAAGGCCGTCAGGTCTTCATCGAAGGCCGCATCCAAACTCGCAAGTGGCAGGATAAAGAAGGCCGCGATCGCTACACCACAGAAATCGTTGCCAGCAACGTCCAGTTCGTCGGCGGCGGCAAAGGCGATGCAAGCGGTCTGGCGGGCAATATCCAGCAGTCTTCATCAGGCGGTTCACCAATGCCCCCGGCAGAACCCGCAGGCGTTTCCTTCGACGACGACGATAT
>JAGRAN010000200.1:0-1671 GCA_020434585.1 Bdellovibrionales bacterium | reverse complement strand
ATTTCGCGAGCTTCGCGATCTTCCAGTGCATATGGGCCCGGTTCGTAGACGTACAAGTCTCCGAACGGCATCAGCGGATACTTTTCCAAGAATCGCACACAGGTCAAAATAAACGCACCCATGAAACCGAGGGTGATAAACAGATCGACCAGGCCAATTGGAATGTTGTTCGGGTAAAGCGTCGGGGCAAACAATACGTAAATCTGAAGCCACATCCCAACAGCCACAATCACCCCAGTGCAGAAAAGCAGCACAGGCATTTGTTTTACGTCTCGGCTTAAGCCCAGCCAGAACGGGATAATAAAGGAAGCCGCAAACGTAACCCAGGCAAGCGAGTGCCACGGCTCAAGACGCAGCCGAACGATCACCCATTGAGTCTCTTCCGGCAGGTTTCCGTACCAAATCGGCAGGTAGTGGCTCCAAAACATATAAGCCCAAAAGATTCCGAAACCGAACAGCAGCTTGCCATGGTCGTGCAGGGTGCGTCGCTCAATCTTTCTCAGATACAAAGGATGAATGTCTCTAAGAAACCCGATGCCGATCCCGACAAATGCGTAAGCTAAATAAACTCCGCTCATGAAATACAGCGCGCCAAACAGAGTCGAAAACCAGTGGTAGTCAACTGACATAATCTGGTCGAACGCGAGCAGAGTCATGACAACGGCAAACATCACCACGACAATCGGCGAAAGAGTCCACATCTCTCGGCTGGTGTCTCTTAGCGCTTGCTCGGGATTATTCCCCCAGCCGCCGACGAACTTATTGTACTTCTTGTCAGACCAGCGCGCGACAGCTGCCTCACTCGCGCCGGTGAGACCAGAACGCACCGCGCCGATGTCTCGGCGAATCGAAAGATGCACGACCCGTCGGGCTAGAAACGCGAACAGCAGCAACGCTAAGACGTCGCGAAGATAGACAAACCATCCGACCAGCCAAGCTTCTTTACCCGCAGCTGGCTCATGGGCCCACGCAAACAAGGAACCGTGGCCGATATACATGAACGCCAGCAGCGGCACGCAAAGCAGCAAAAAGCAGCTCATGCTTTCAAAAATACGTCTCACCGGACGACACCACTGCGCGTCACAAATATGAAATGCTGAGGACCACATCGTTCCGGCAGCCGCAGCCATAAGCCAGAACATCAAGTTTATTTGAAAGGACATCCAGGCATGTCTAGGGTCTGCGCCATTCAGCGCGAGAATAAACACCAGCAGGCCAAGCGCTGTCATCAGCCACAGAATGACCCTGCCGGGCTGCGAAATAGTCAGCGGAGCAGCCTCAGCAATACTAGCCGCATCATCCACACTTACCGGTGATAATGATCCCTCAGACATAACTTACTTGATCCCCTTTCCGCTCGCTGCTACTCGGCGCCGCCGGCGCCCGCTACACCTTGCAGCCGGCGTAAATAGTTAACGATATCCCACTTCTCATCAGCAGAGAATTTAAACCCATAGCGCGGCATTTGGTTTTGGCCGTTGTGAATCACGCCAAAAATTCGCCCATCGGGCCGCGCCTTGTAAAAGTCTTCAGTAATATTTGGAACGGTTAAAAACTTCGCGACTGGTCCGTCGGATTCGGCCGTAATCCCGTGACAAGTTGCACAGTTCGCTGCCCAAAGGCGTCGCCCGCGCGCCAAAGAATCTGCAGTCGGCTTAACCGGGTTTTTCA
>JAGRAN010000199.1 GCA_020434585.1 Bdellovibrionales bacterium | reverse complement strand
ATGTCGCAGACCAAATACGCCTAGCACTGGACGTAACCATTGGCGAGCACGAGGTCGACGTTGTTGTTGACCCACAGCTCGTTTCGAAAGCAGCCGCCGGCGCAGAGCGAATTCGAATTCGAGGCTCAACCTGCTTTTCTCTCTTAGACGTTAAACAGCTCGTTGAACACGAAGCCCTAGTTCACACGCTAACTCTGACCAACGGACGCAAACAGAAGCATCTACGCTGCCTTGGTGACGGCTCTCCCCGCACTACAAAAACACAGGAAGGCTTGGCACTGTTCGCCGAATTAATTACCAACGCGATGGACGTAAGCCGCCTGCGCAGAATCAGCGCTCGGGTTAAGGCTATCGACATGGCGCTTGGCGGCGCTGACTTTGTCGAGGTCTTCAAATACTTTATCGATATTGGACAAACTCCGATGGAGTCCTTCTACTCCGCTATGCGAGTTTTCAGAGGCGGTGATGTCCGAGGATATGTTGCTTTTACCAAAGACACCGTTTACCTCGAAGGATTCTTGATGGTGCATTCGTTTTTCCGAGAAGCAATCGAAGCCGGAAACTATCTCTACCCTCACTACTTATTTGCCGGCCGGCTGACGACTGAAGATGTTGTCTTACTGGAAGAATTGTTCGAGGACGGCACAATTTCAATGCCGCAATATGAACCACAGTGGGTGAAGAACCGTTCTTCACTTATGGCGTTTCTAGTGTATTCGAGCTTCCTACGCGAACTACAGCCGACCAGCCAAAGTCCCGTAGCTGCGTAGACCACGCATCGGACGCAATGTAAAACTTAAGTAAATCTGCCAAATTCCTTTTTACATCGCGGTGTCTACACCCGATCTATCGCCTCCCAGTATCATTGAATCAAGTGCCGCACGCACGAATAAACGAGATTCAACTTGGAGCTAGAATACCATGATAATGCAACGCAGAATCACTTCTATATTAACCGCACTTTTCCTTTTACTAGCCATACCATCCGCAGCTGCAGCCAAAAGCAGCTCGCAGCCTAAGGTCGATATCGCAATTGCACTAGACGTTAGCGATTCGATGTCGGGATTAATCCAGTCTGCAAAGCAGCGACTATGGGACATCGTCAACGAACTCGGCGATGCATCTCCAACTCCCATGCTCCGCGTAGCAGTAATCACATATGGTCATACCAGCTACGACACAAACAAGGGCTACGTTAAAGTTGACCAGCCATTTACCAGCGACCTAGACCAAGTGAACAAGGTGCTGTTTTCGTTTACCACCTCTGGCGGCACGGAGTTTGTTAGTCGAGCAGTCAGCACTGCGACAAACGAACTAGAGTGGTCTGATGACAGTTCGCTAAGACTGATATTCGTAGCTGGCAATGAACCTGCCGATCAGGATCCGCTAATCAGTATCAAGCAAGCCGCGTCCGGAGCTGCTGAGCGTGGTATCGTAACCAACACCATCTACTGCGGAAGTGAGTCCTCGGCTGAAGCGGCGGGCTGGCGTGAGGTCGCATCGCTAACCGACGGCAGCTTTGCCAGTATCGACCAAAATGCCGCTATGGTCGCAGCAATTGCAACACCAATGGACGACGAGCTGTTAAAGTTAAACTCCGAACTTAATGCCACCTATATTGCATACGGCGTAAAGCGCGAAGAGTATAAAGCGAACCAGGAAGAACAAGACGAAAATGCAGGTTCGATGAGCACACAAGCTTTGGCCAGTCGAGTAGTAACTAAAAGCAGCACGCTCTATCAAAACACACATTGGGATTTAGTTGACGCCCAGGCTGCCGGCAAAGATCTCGGCAAACTTCCAACAGAGGAGCTTCCCGAAGAGATGCGGGGCATGAACGAGAAGCAGCGAGCAGAGTTCGTTAAGAAGCTGTCGGATAAGCGCGGCGAACTGCAGACAAAGATTCGCGATCTCGATCAACAACGCCAAGCTTTCATTGAGAAGGAGCGCGCGAAAACTGCAACTGAGAACGGACTCGATTCAGCCATTAAGCGCAGCATTCGTGCACAGGCTGAGAAAAAGGGGTTTAAGTTTACCAACTAATCTAGTCCGCATTGCAGATTCGGTTGATTGGTTATACCCTGACACAATGGCAAAGAAAGGCGAGTCAGGAATCACCACAACTGAATTTACCAAGCGGGTAAAGCTAGCTTGCGACGGGGATGGACCGCGCTTTGCCGCGCTGGCAAAAGCGAAGTGTCCGTCCCCACTGGTAATGTTGGGTGAAGATCCCTTGAGACTTCGCAAAAGCATCGAGTGGATGGCATCGACCCTCGACGATGGGTCACTTAAAGTTTACTCCTTCAACGGACCTGAGATAACAAACGCCGCAAAAGTCACCGACGTTCAAAGAGAACTTGGCAGCCTAGATATGTTTGCCAAAAGTCGGCTGATGGTAATTTACGGAGCCGATAAAATTCGCGCCGCCCAGGCAAAACACCTCTCAGAAAGCATTCTAAACGCCGACCAAAGCGCCTACGTAGTTTTAACTGGGGAGAGCATCTCCCGTAACACACCGCTCCTGACTTACGTTAAAGACGACGCAACAGTCGTTACGTTTAAGAACCTAAGCCCAAAGGAAACACTGCGCTGGATTGAGCGAGAAGTTAAGGCGGCAGGATGCGAGGCGGGCATCGCTTCCGACGCTGCCTCGTACTTGGCGAAGAATTTTGGCTCAGACCTCTCCGCCCTAACCAACGAAGTTCAAAAGGCAGCCCTTCTGGCCGAACCAGGAGAACAAATCACCCTGAAGCAAGTTCGCGACCTGCTGCTTAAATCCCCCGAATTCAGCAGTGCTGAGCTGATTCAACAAATTGCTGCCAAGAATCCAGTAGCCGTAAAGAAGCTTGCTCAGAACTTGTTGATGCAGGGAATGCATCCGCTGCAAATATCCTCTGCGCTAACGCGCTCAATTCGAGCTCTGCTCGCCGCGAAAGACATGCCTGCAGGGTCGCGTTCTAGCGACGATTGGCTACTAAGAAAGCTAGGAACAAAAGCTCAGAATCTTTCCGAGGCGGAACTAACAAACGCAATAGAAGAATTGTGCCGCCTAGACGAGTCCCTCAAAGGCTCACCACTGCCCGATGAACTCGAACTAGACTGCTCAACCCAGCGCCTCAGCGCCCCCTAGGACTTCGGCTTTGCTGTCACCGGAGGCTTAACCGTAGGAGTCTGCATGGTCCTGAACACAGGCATATTCGCTTCGGTCGCAACGTATATCACGTTCGGGTTTTGGTTGAGCGTTGAAATCCAGAGATACTGCAAATACGAATCGGAAATCGTAGAGCTGATAATTTCCTGAGCCTGGGCAACACCTTTCGCCCGGGCAACTTCAATTTCCGCGTCCTTCGTAGCTTGCTTAAGTTCAAACTCCTTTTGCAGTGCTTTCTGCTCAGACTCAAGTTTGCGCTCGATTGCGTCTTTAACTTTTGGAGGGAGACGAAGTCCTGTCACCAGAAGCTGCTCAACTTCAATACCGCGGCCTTTTAATTGAACTCGCAGCAGCTCTTCAGCGGTGCTAGTCAGCTTTTCTTGGTTTTTAATTAAGTCTTCAACCCGCTGCTTTCCAATTACTTCGCGGAAAGTGTTAATCAGCGTCGACTCAAGAACGACTAAAATATAGTTAGGGCCAACTTTCTTTCTAAGGTCGACCACTTCTACCGGACGAAACAACAGGGCAGTTTCAATTCCAACGATTAAGCCCTCACCGGACGGAATATCAAGTTTGCGCGAAAGGCGCTGTGTCTTGATGTTCCAAACTTCAACTTCACGAATCAATGGAATATTGGCATGAATACCTGGAGAGAGTGCGGTGTCATTGATGTTACCGAAACTCTTGCTGATTCCAACGGTTCCATCTTCAACAACTACACAGCCGGTAGCTGATACCAGCAAAATAGTGATGAAGAATGCGCGCTTGAACAACTGCAGCTGTTTCATGAAACCCCCATAAGAATCCGCGAAGGCGAAGTAAATCGAATAAGCGACTAATATCGTTTACGTTACTTACCGAAGCTGCCATAAGTGAGCAAGGGGAGGAGATAAATGATTTCTGACTTGCCGCCTGCGTTAATCCCAGCTGTCCGCATTTTTATTGGGGAATTTGACGAGCACCTGGAGTTTTTCCGTCAAAATATCGAGAAAATCGCTGATGACGACGTAAAAACTGCGGTCGGCCACAAGTTTCACACCATCCGCGGCAGCTCCGGCTTTCTCCAGCTGGCTGAAATCAAGGAACTCTCCGAACGAGGCGAGAAACTGTGCAAAACCGCAGAAGATCCTATCCAGTTATCAGCCGCGCTGCTGCCGATCGTTGAACAACTCGCCGTGCACTTCGATTCCTTGAAACAAGAGGTCGACGGACTGGGCGACTCCTAAAGCAGTTCGTCGGCGGCTTGGGCCAAATCACTGCGCACGATTTCCTCGAGGCTAATATGCACTGCCTGCGGCCAGTCGCGGAACGCATTAATTGCGTGAACCAAACCATTGTTCCGTTTGCTTAAGAATTGGTTGTCGATTTGGCTTCTGTCACCGATCACGACGCAAATGCTTCCTTCCCCAAGTCTGGTCAGCAGAACCTTCAACGGTCCACGCTCCAAGTTCTGCGCTTCTTCCAGAATAACAAAGCAGCGCCTGAAAGTTCGTCCTCGAATGTAAGTTAATGGCACCAGCTCGAGTCTATCTTCCATTTCCAGCCAAGCCTTCGCATCGAAAGGGCGCTGGGAGCGATGAACACCGCTGCGTCTCCCGCTGCCACCTCGGCCCTCATCCGGGGACGGCACGTGAACTATTGCGCGCAAGTTGTCTTCGACCGGACCACCCCAGGGTCTTAACTTCTCTTCAAGCGTCCCCGGCAAATAACCCATCGACGGACCGACATCCACCATCGGTCGGGTGATGATGATGCGCTCAAAATGACCGCGCTCCAGACGCTCCCAAGCAGCAGCCAGAGTCAGAAATGACTTTCCGCTTCCCGCTGGACCGGAGACGGTAATCAAACGAATTCCTCCCTGTGCCATCGGATCCGATTCGCCGCAGCCCATTAATGCCCAGAGCAGCAGCTTCTGCCGCGTGTTTTTACCGCTGACCTCGCCAGCGACTTTCAGATAATCAACGCTGCTGCGGTCGATTATTTCTGCTTCATTGCTGTCACCATCGCGCGCCATCGCATAGCAGTAGTGCACGCCGGGGTTTTCTTTGTCGACCAAATGGAAGAATTGATTGGTAAACGGCTGTTTGAGCGGAGTGTAAGTTCCTGTTTCGATGACGGAGTCGATTTCTTCGGAACTAAGTTCTCGTCGTGTGTAGCCAGATTCAATTACTAGATTCTCAGGAGCACAAACCGACCTGAGCTCTTCAGCGTGCACACCATAAACACTTCGCGCCAAGACCCGGAGCACCCTGTCCTGACTGATCAAAATAACGTCGGACTCACGGTCTTCTTCTTCGGCTGGCGCTTCTTCCGCACCCGCACTGCTGGGGTGAGAACCTTTAATGCGATCTTCAATTTCAATCGCTGTTGCGATGATTTCGTGGTCTTCAACAGTCGCCTTTAGTCCCCAGGCTACAACCTTCTGGGTCTGCGGCCTCGGAGCGATTCTGAGCCTACCGCCTTTCTCGGTCTCTACGCCGTCGAGCAGCTGGCCTCGATTGGCATAGTACTCAAGCTGCCGCGCCGCTTCGCTGGCTACCTTTCCACGCTCACCGCTTTCTTTGCTTAGCTCATGAATCTCATCCAGCACCACTCGAGGAATTACTATTTCGTTATCATCCAATACGCCGGCAAACCCGGGGACCGCATTTCCGCGAAATGTCGTCACGTCCTGAACAAGTGAAATTATCGCTGACGTATCAAGAACAAAAATCTTCCCCACTTGCTACTCCTTTAGTTAGCCTCTGCGCCGCAGCATTTAAGCAATTTACGGCTCGGCTTATACTCCTGCGTCTCTCCACCGATCACTCCGCACGCTTTCCCTTCAGCCAAGTGACTGATGTACAGCT
>JAGRAN010000011.1 GCA_020434585.1 Bdellovibrionales bacterium | reverse complement strand
CTGATTGGTTTAAGTCGTCTTCAAATTGTTCGCCGACGTAGCGCAGTTCGATCTCTGCTCGCAGCAACGTGGGATTGTCGTAACTGGCTTTCGCCGTCGCAGCGTGTTTCGGAACTTGTGCGAGCTGTTTACCTTCCAGTTGAGGGTCTAATTTAGAACTAGTAATTTCTGTTGCGCGGTAAGCGTAGTTCAATTGCGCCATCCAATAACTATTCCAAGAATAAGAAAGGTTAGTCTCAGCTCCGTAAACAAAGGCTTCCGCGAGGTTGTTTCTCTCCCGACAGACTCCTCCGTCCGGAACAAAACCGCAGGAAGCGCTAACAGCGGCAGCGTCAGAGATTGTTGTGTTCGCAATTAGATCGCGGATCCAGTTTGCATAAGATGCGATGTTCAACTGAATTCCGTATCTACTAAAATCAACTCCACCATCAACTCCCAACAGCTTTTCTGGCTTTAATGCTGCGTTTGCTGCAGTAATATCGCTACGAACCCGAAACGGGCGATACAGTTCATTCAACGTTGGCGCACGAAATGTTTGGTAGAGAGAACTGTTAAAAGAAACACCGGGGGCCAGCTCAAAAGTTCCTCGCAGGCGCGGTGAAAGAATTCCGTAAGTGCGGCTGGCAAACAGATCCTCGGCTAATGCTTGGTTCCCGCTTAGCTCAAAGCTGCGGCTAAATCCATCATCCAAATTAACTAAGTCAAACCGTAGAACAGCATAAACGGAAGTTTGCGGATTCACCTGCTCATCGACAGCCGCAAATGTGCTTAAAATTCGTTCTACGCCACCAGCGGCTCGAGTTCGAGTTGGATTGCCGCCTGCATAAAGGAAATTCTCATTAGTCTCTCCCTGAGTTTCTTCGAGAGCGGCACCCGCCTGTAAGACGGTGTCAGTATCAATGCTCTGCTGCCAGTCAAAATCAACCTTAAATGTTTTAGACGGAACGTTGAATTGATCTAGAACGGGAACTTCCGAATCTCTGTCCTCTGCTTGCGAGGAAAACGTACTTTGATAGGTTTGAAACTCGCTGTAAAGCAGAAGTTGCCAGTGAGCAGTTTGGTTTATGTCCTGCTCGACCCGGAGCGCAAACCGCGCACTTGTTGTTGCGTTGCTCGTTAGCGGAGTCCCGTTGTTGCGGTCCTCGTTAAAGATTGCAGCATCTAGACCAAGCAGCAAGTCGTCAGTTGATCGATGCTCGGCGCGAAGTCTTAGCACGCCGGTGCGGGACGACGCTGGTTGATCTATTAATCCTCGATCTTCGGGGGCAATTACATCGTAGCCAGCGGTATCGAAATATCTGGCCGCTGCACCCACTCCCGAATTGAGGGAACTTTCCGCCGCCGAAAAGTTCAAATGCTCAGTTTCTTTCGATCCAATTTCAGCGCTCGCCGATCCCCGCTGCTGGCGTAATTTTTTAGAAACAATTTTTATCAAACCGCCCAACGCAAAATTTCCGCGGTGTTGACCCCCGCCGCCGCGGTAAATTTCGATACGTTCTATATCCTCGAGTGGAACTTTGCCCCAGTTAATCCATCCCCCGAAGGGGTCGCCCAGCGGTTGATCATCAAGCAGCACAAGAACGCGGCTCGCAGCGCTCGGCCCAATGCCGCGCAAGTTCGCACCCTGGGAAGTTGGGTTAGCAACTTCGCTGCTGCTGCGGCGAAACAGGCTAAACCCAGGTACAGTGCGCAGGATATCGTCAAGTGTTCTAGCAGAACTGCGCTCAATTTCTGCGGAAGTGATTACCTGTTGCGGCTTGTAAAAACTATCTTTGTAGCTGCTTGGACTGGGTGTCACAAATAACTGTTCTTCGGCGGCTGCTGAAGCTGAGAACAGCAAAACAGCGAAGCAGAATGCAAGAACAGTTTTACTCATCATAGATCTGCATGATGCGGTCAGCATAACCGCGAATATCATACTTATCGCAAGCATAAGCCCGTCCCTGACGACCCAGCTTTTCGCGCAGCGTTGGAGAAGAAATTAATTCTTCTAGCTTCTGTGCCAATTCGACACTGTTTCCCGGAGCAGTTAAGCAGCCCGTCACCCCATCTTCGACTAATTCGAGTGGTCCACCGTGGGCGCTTGCCACAACTGGTTTTCCCAGGAGTTGAGCTTCAACGATAACTCTGCCAAGCGGCTCAGGGTCGGTTGAAGCGTGAACGCAAATGTCCGCGGCGCTCATGTACGATGGATCGCTGGTAAAGCCAGTAAAACTTACTCTAGTTGCAAGGCGGTCCGTCGTAGCAAAAAGAATCAGCTCACTGTGATACAGCTTGTCGTCAGGAATGTTCGAGACTCCGCCGACAATGGTCGCATAAACATTCCCATGCTGCTGCACAAGCTGTTCCATTGCTTCGAGGAAAACATGTTGACCTTTCCAACGTTTGATATTTCCGACCATGCCAATTAGAAGGCAATTTTCCGGAAGTGAGAGCTCCGACAATACTTCCTCTCTAGTGCGGCGCGGCTTCTCTAAAAAGTTGGCTATGTCGATTCCGTCAAGCACGGTTACGACACTTGGCATCGGACCAGTCTGCTTCTGAAAATTCTGCGATACAAAATCGGAAATAGCAATTATTCTCTTACAGCTGGCAGCTAGCCGTTTGTGTGCCGGGGTTAGTGTCCAGCAACCTCTGATATGAGAAAAAATCGGAATTCCCAAACGGACGGCACTGTCGATCCACGACCAATCGGTTGGAGAGTTGTTCATGTGGAGCAGGTCCGGCGAAATTCTACGAAGAGTCCTCCATGCTGTTAGCCACTCAAGCGGCTTAAACAAAACCGCGTTGACGAATCGCTGAAACAGCCTAACTGGCGGAAGCTTTCCAAAGCTGCCGGGAATGCGGAGTCCTGCCGGCTTCTTGAGAATCGTCACCTGGGCACACTGTCTAAATGCATCAACTAAGGAATGGTCATGAAAGAAAACTACGTGTGGACTAAAGCGTGCACGGTCCAAATGCTTGACCAGATCAAGCAAACAATAATGGGAGCCACCGATGGTTCCGTCTTTGTTTGCTTCGACATAACAAATCGTGCGCGGCATCGGATTTATCTGCCCAAGAGTTTTTTCAAACTGTTAATTGCGTCCTGGCCGAGTACGGAGCGAATTTGCTCCTTTACAGCAGTTCCGGCTTGCTTTGCCGATAACCCAGGCAGTTTGCCTACAGGGACTTCTGCGACAACAACTCCAGAGCGCGGGAATAATTGTCTCCAGTTTGCTTCTGTAGGTTTATCGAGTAGAAAATACTGCGCGCCGGCTGCCTCAGCGTATTTCTGGACTGAAAAATTTGGTAGAGCAGTCGAGGGAGTGCGCCCAAATGTCGCTGCCTGCTGCATGCGAATCAGTCCATACCATTCATCGCGAAGCACAATTACAGAAAGATTTAAGTCAAGGTGAACGGCACTGGCCAGCTCTGTTGCAGTCATCAGGAATCCGCCGTCGCCAATAATTGCAGTTGTGCGGCTTGAGGGATCGGCTAAGGAGGCCCCGATTGCAGCCGGAAGACCGAATCCCATTGACTGAAAATCTGACGGAAGAACAAGCGTGCGTGGAGACAGTACTTCTAGATACTGACGAGTTAGTACTTGATGGTAGCCAGAATCGGTACAGAAAGTGGTCCCACGGCCGCACGCGGCGCGAAGTGCTGAAAAAAACTCACTTGCTGGAAGACCAGCGAGTTTTGGCGGCCGCGGCGCGAGGGAAGCAGCCTCGTCTGCCAGCGAAGCCTTTTTCTCAACCAGCTCTGAGTCGGTCCAAGCGCTGCGGTAATCGTCAATCAATCCACTTAAAGTAGTCAAAGCTACGCTTGCGTCGCAGCAGATTGAAAGCGATGCAGGATAATTCGCCTCGAGAACGATCGAGCTCGTATCAATTCGAACCAGCCTTTCCTGTGGAAGCTTGAGGCTGAATCCTCCGGTTCCGTTGTGGCTGAGCTTCGCGCCGAGCACGAGAATGAGATCGCTGCCGTCCAGTAGCGCATTGAGCATTGGCCCAACGCCAAAACTGAAGTCGTAAGTTAGGCAGAAAGGATGGGAGTCGGATAATGTGCCTCGTCCGGAAGCAGTTGTTACAACTGGAATTGCACCGTTCTCGATAATGTCGAGCAGTACTGGCGCCGCGCCAGACGCTCCTGCCCCGGCAAACACGATCGGCTTGCGCGATTCCTTGATGCGCCGGGCAAGCTCGGCTAACTCAGGATGGCCGCCGCTTACTTCTGTTTGGTATGTACTTTCTGGACACTTCTCAAATAACAGCGGAGCAGCAAGCCTTAACACGACGGGACCGGGCTCATCACTACTTACGGTGTGCAGCGCTCGATCTATCAAGGCAGCAGCATCGCGCAAACTGTCTATGCACAATACCTCTTTGCAAACCGGACTAAGCAGTGCGTCCAAGTCTATTTTCTGTAAATCGAAAGTGCGCTTACGGTCGATTCCTTCGACAACAATTACCAAGATTGGAGCTGAGTCATGAAGTGCTTCGGTAATCCCGCTTATTGCAGTGGTGATTCCCGGTCCAGCGATTGTCATTAATACTGCAGGTTTTGGATGTTTGCGCGCCCAGCCGTTGGCCATGAACGCGGCGCCAAGCTCGCTGGATGCATTAACAACTTGGAGCTGAGAGTTCGTTAGCTGATTTAGCAAGCCGATATTTTGAGTGCCGGGAACTGTAAAGATGCACCCGGCATTTTCTCGCAGCTTTTCACACAAGCGCGAAGCTAATGTTGTATCGCTCATTGCTTGCCTCTTCGGATAATTCTACCGACTCGGGAGCGAAGAGCACGGTAGCGCTGATCCCAAGATTTAGAAAAGTGGTAAGTTCCTGCCTCCTGAGACCTGAGCACCATATTCATGTGTAATTCGGCCGCGAGCTGCTGCTTGAAACGGCTAACAGGTCCGATCGCTGCGTCAGTCAGATCGTTGTATACTGCTCCCCGAGCCGCGAGTGCTTCAAACGCCTTCCATCGAAGAAAGTATGTAGTTCCGTGCGACATGTATTGCTCGACGGCACCAGCACAAACCGTGTGCGACCCTGGATGCGGGCCGTGAAGGACGAGTTGGGAGGCCGCAGGAGAGCCGTCCGGCATGCGAGCCGTAAAAATGCTGCCGAGATTGGCTTCGACGATATCTTCGACGAAGGAGCGAAAACTCTCTTTCGGCAAGTACAGCGGAGCACCTTTGCGCAAGTGAGTTTCGAAGTGCATTGAATACAGCGCTTCAAAATCGTTGTCTTCTTCAGCCGTGATACCAGCCTCTTCAGCTCGCCTGATAAGTCTTCGGGCATTTTTATCTAAAGACTTCCACAGCTGGTCGATATCGCTTAGCGGAACAACGAAGGTATATGACGGCTCCCCTTTCCAATCATTAGTCAGAAATGGGCGGTAATCGATTTTACTACTGCGGCAGTGCAGCGTGACAGCCCCATAGTCACAAGCTTTTATGTAAGTGATTAGACCGTCCAGCACGCAGTGGAGCTGTGACGAGTTGCTGCTCGGCTTTAGCAGCTCTTCTAGCAGTACGATGCCGTTGTAGTACAGGAGAAGACGATTGCTAACTATTTCATGGTGATGTTTTTCCGTGATGTACAGACCAACTCCGCCTAACAGGCGTCCTGAGTTCTTTAATGCCGCGATGTTAAAAGTTCCGCCCGTGTGCTTAGCAAGAATATCTAAGTAAGCAGCCGAGCTGTAAATTGATCCTGTCGAAGCCTGACCTGCTACGAACGCGTCCCATTCGGAAAAATGTTCTGGCGCTAGGGAAATTAATTCTAACTGCTGCTTTGAGCTCACGAGGAAAAACCTAGTTTTGCTTTGATTCTCTGCGCAACCCAATTAAGCGAAGGCATGGGGTCTGACCAGGAAAATACAGACCATCTTGATAAAAGCCAGCTAAGAACTACGCTAGGTAAATTGGTTTTATTTTCTTTAACCTGGCACGAATGAATATCATAGTATGGGTAAGCCTCCCTAACTCCTGTGCGGTAGCTGCGGACTTCCGGAACTTCTTGCTCCAAGGCATCGAGATAAGCCATGTAAGCGGTGTTAACGCCGCAGCTTGCAACAAACTCGTTGAACCACCAAAGTCTAATGTTCACCTCGATAAGCCGGAACACACCGTCTCGCGCATCGAGTTTGAACTCTGCAGAGAAGATTCCGCGATAGGAAACAGCGCCTAATAATTTTCGCATCGAATCGACAGCACCTTGCACCTGGCTGCTAGGAACAGAGATCATTGCTGTGCTGTTTCCGAATCTTGCGGGATATATCCTTAACCGCTGTCTTGCAAATACGGCACGGATACTTCCTTTGCGGTCGACTAGACCTTCGACGTAGTAGTGATTCGACGGCGGGCCGGGTACATATTCTTGCAGAATCATTCCCAAGTTGTTCTCGACACATTCTTGGAGCAGCTTTTTGGCTTGGGCGCCGGATTCAAAATCAAAAGCTTTTTTCCCGAAGCGGGCAAAAAATGACTGAGAATCATTTGGCTTCATAAAAAAGCGTTCACAGTCTGTTGCCGATATCTGCTCGACGTCAGCTAAAGTGCTCACGATGCGTGTTTCCGGGTGAGGTATGTCATGTTGTGCGAGCAGTCGGGAGAACCCGGATTTGTCTGTGAAGACCTGAACGATTTCCGACCCAGGGGAGCTAGCAGGAAATCGAGCCCTGAGTTCTGGTGGAAGAGCAGCTACTTCATTTACCCATCTATCGCTGCAAGGAAGCAGCACCGCCTTATCGAACGGAACCCTCTCCAGAAGCTCGAGCAAGGACTCTTCATTCTTAGCAGCTGGGGTCAATTCGAGGCGCTTTAGACAGCGAGATCCGGCCTCAATTCCCGACGCACCGCTCAGCTGATAGGCGGTTACTCCAGCCCGAAAAAGACTGCGCCCAGCGCCGAGGACGGACAGGCCTTCTCCTAAGAGTATCGCGGGGATAGCTGGTGTTTGCTCAGTTTTCATGGTCCCCGGTATGCTACACTGTTGCTCGTGAATTCGGTATGTGTAACAAGGGTGAATCTTATAATTTCTGGCCTATTGTGTTAGAAATCTTGGACCGCGGGTGTAGTTCCTAGGGTAAGTCCGGATGAAGTTATTTGTGACGGTGGATACTGAGGCTGATGATTGGGACGATTTTCGCCCGGTCAGCGACGGTCCTTGCAGTAATATCAGGCAGTTGCCCCGTGTGCACGACCTTTTCGTTAAGTGTGGAGTGCGCCCCAGCTATCTGGTCTCCCACCGAATCGCGACGGACGATGAGGCCGCTTCCACGCTGCGGGACTTCCTTGATTCCGGAACTTGCGAGATTGGCGCCCACTGCCATCCTTGGGAAACACCTCCCTATACCGAGAGCAATTCCCTAGCTAACACAATGATCTGCAATCTGCCGATCGAGCTACAGCGAAAGAAGATACGAACACTAACAGAGTGCATTGAACAGAGTTTCGGGGTCCGCCCAGTAAGCTTTCGTGCAGGCCGCTGGGGTTATGATCACAATGTTGCGAAAGTGATTCGCGAATGCGGCTATCGTGTAGATACTTCGATCACGCCTTTCGTGAGCTGGAAGGCAGATCACGGGCCGGATTTTACCTCCGTGGAGTTAAGGCCATACTGGGAAAACACAGCAGAAGTATTTCCTGACAAAGCCCCCGTGGACCTCATAGAAGTACCGGCTTCGATCGGATTTCTTCAAAAGGATTTTGTCGCCGCCCATGAGCGCCACCGCACTATCGCCGGGAGCTGGCTCAAATATTTTCGTATAAACGGAATTTTGTATCATTTGCGAATGCTGAATAAGGTCTGGCTTTCGCCTGAGGTTTACTCTGCCTACGACATGATTGAACTGGTCAAACGGCTTCGCGACGAAAACTTCGCTTACGCAAACATGGTGTTTCATTCCCAGACGCTAACTCCCGGGCTGACGCCATTTGCTAAAACAAAGGAAGAAAGTATTCGCTTCTACAAGCGCCTGGAGTCGTTTTTAGAGTTTATTGCTGCGGAAGGTATTTCCGGCTCTACACTGAAAGATGAATTTTTGCCTGAGAACGAACAGGATCGCCGCTCTCTGACCGGCGACTCTTCTGCCGGTTCTTCTTCGATTGCGATTGATTAACGCGCCTGTGCGTTTTGGCTGATCTTCTGTCCCGCGGTGTTAAGTGACGATCCCACAGAATCGTTGAAACATACTAGAGCACTCAATATGCCAAGCATGATCAAATTCGCGAAGAAAATCGTCGTAATCGGTGAAGAGCCTCTTTCTGTCCTTATGCTGCACATGGTTCTCGCCTTAAACTGCTAACCTGTAAACCATTCCCCCACATATCCCTGGGGCTGGGCAGAGTGCTTCAGCAATCCCACGGTTTTTCTCAGATAAATTAATTGAGGGTTTGCATTTGTTCGCTTCGCGGCGAGTCTCGTGTGATCAGATTTGCACTACTTCGATCAGATCGAGGCTGATGAGTACTGATACGACAAACTAGTAAATATTAGGCGGCTAATTCCAGCTCTGAAGTGTGTCTACAAACTTCGACAAGAAGGAATTTGCCTGGAAGCCATCCAAGCCTCGGTGGTCGATGGTGAGCGTTACATACACCATCGGCCGAATCACTATCTGGTCGTTTTCGTCGACTACTACGCGCTTCTCAAGCTTGCCGATGCCGAGAATCGCAGACTGCGGCTGATTGATAATTGGAGTAGCAATCAGGCTTCCGCTTACGCCGTGATTAGTAATAGTAAATGTTCCGCCCTTTACTTCTGAAGGGTCGAGCTTGTCGTCGCGAGCTCGTTCTACGATCCCTTGAAGCTTCTCTGCAGTTTGTTTCAAGTCTAACATCTGCGCCGATGCTAAGACGGGCACGATCAGGCCTTTTTCAATAGCTGTTGCAATGCCGATGTTGCAGTCCTCAATCAGCTCCAAGGCGTCGTCGTGCCAGCGGCTGTTGGTCTGAGGAACCGCTTTAATCGCTTCGACTGCGGCGCGAACAAAGTAAGAAGTAAAAGTTAGCTTGATTCCTTCAGCAGCAAACGCGTCTTTGTTTGCGTTCCTATGAGCTATGACCGCTGACATGTCGCAATCGAACACTGCCGTTACGTGCGGGGCGGTCTTCAGCATGCTTCTGACCATATGGTCGGCGATGCTTTTTCGCATCGGAGTGTGCGGAATGCGGGTAGATGCACCCGAGGAGGGAGCGCCGCCAGCTAAAAACGCTTCGATGTCATCGGCTGTAATGCGTCCGCCTTTTCCCGTGCCGCTGATCTTAGAAACATCAATACCGTGCTGCTTAACTAGTCTGCGGACAGCTGGAGTAAGTTCCGCGCTTAAATCTTCAGAAGACGAGGATTTCGCTGATGTGGTTTTAGAAGTCGTCGTGGAGGCGCCGTTTGTTGAAGCTGAAGCAGCCGCTTCTTCTTCTCCTAGCTGCTCCATGCGCCCCAAAATATCCCCGGGCTGTACTTCCGCGCCTTCTTCTTTAAGTATCTCGGCTAGGATGCCCGAAGCCGGTGCAGCAACTTCGACAGTAACTTTGTCAGTGCTGATTTCGAGAACTGGGTCATGAATCTTAACGGTCTCGCCGGGTTTAATAAGCCATGTTCCAACAACCGACTCAGTGCCCTCGTCGCTCGATTCGGGCATTACGATATCAATCAGCTCTGACATTTCAGTTCCTAGAATTCAACCAGTTCGACAATCTTTTCAGCAATGCCGTCTACGCTGGGGAGGACGGCGTCCATCAGTGCAATATTGTAGGGGATGGGCACTTGTGGAGTTGCCATACGTTCAACTGGAGCGTCAAGATTCAAAAAGCCTTCAGAAGCTATGACGGCAGCTACTTCAGCCCCGAAACCGGCGACGATAGAATCCTCGTGAACGATTATGCAGCGCCGCGTTTTCTTCACCGATGCAAGCACTGTGTCCTTATCCCAAGGAGATAAAGTGCGCAGGTCGATTACCTCGACCGACTTGCCAGACTGTTTTGCCGCAAGCTCACAGCGCTCAACCATCGCACCCCAGCTAATGACCGTAATCTCATCGCCCGACATGGTGATCTTAGCTTTACCAAATGGAATGACAAAATTATCGCCCGGATACGGCCTGCGTCCCCAGGGTGCATCGAGCATGTGACGATGCTCAAAGAAGATAGTCGGATTATTAGAGCGCATCGCACTGCGCAAAAGTCCGACGGCATCTTCAGCGTTCGAAGGCATTGCGACCTGCCAGCCGATTGCGTGGGTCCACTGAGCTTCGCCGCAGACACTGTGCCAGGGGTCGCCGCACTTGGCGAAGCCGCCGGGAAGTCTAACCACTATTGGTGCAGCGAATCTGTTAGCTGTTCGCCAGCGAATTGTGCCGCAGTTATTTAACTGTTCCTGTGCGGGGTCTGCATACTTACGAAACTGAATTTCGGCGACTGGCATTAGTCCTGAACAGGCCATCCCGACAGCGCGGCCGATAATGCCCTCTTCTGACAAGCTCGTGTCGAAGACTCTGTTTTCACCGAATTCTTCCTGCAGTCCCATCGTCGCGGCGTGCACACCGCCCTTCGGTCCGACGTCTTCGCCGAATACTAAGAGCTTGGGGTTAGTTTTCAGTTCGAAGTGTAGCGTGCGTCTGATTGCAGTGAGCATGTTTGTGCGGGTCGGCTCAGGCGGCTGCGGAGTTTCGGACTCCTCAGGAAAAGTTTGACCTTCCATTGCAAGGCCGCCTTGCTGCTGCACTTCACCTTCGAAGAATACGTGCTTAGAAACAATTGAGGGATCCGGTGCGGGACGATTAAGCGCTGCTTCGAGCGCAGCGCGCACATCGCGCTCAACCTCCGCCTCGAGCGACTTCCATTCGTCGGCACTCATCACAGCGGGGAT
>JAGRAN010000198.1 GCA_020434585.1 Bdellovibrionales bacterium | reverse complement strand
CGGTACAAATCCTGGATATCAACCAAGCCAAAATTAAACTCGCGCTCGAAAGCAGATGCGAGTGAGGTGTCGATCGCCTCGATGGGCTCCTTAATACTAGCTTCTAATTCGAGAGTTGCTTCGAGGCAGGTCTCCAGTGCGGAGCTGCGCTCGCGCTCCGTGGTGACAGCATTGTTCAGTGCCAGACGATCCCAGTTCCCGGCTTGTCTTTCGATTGATGCAATAGCGCGAAGCAGACTTAAGGTGGGGCGAAGTTGAAACTCCATGGGACCTCTCACGGGCAAGACAAACCGCCAGTAAACTGCTCCAATATCCTAACCGAAACTTGGCCACTAAGCGAAAATTTTCACTCGCACGAAGCCTTGTTAATGATGCAACAAAAAGCTGTTGATATCGGCCCTTTCAGCATTGATTCAGTGTTTGACTTTCCGCGCAGGTAAAGTTATCGCTGTGTATTCTGTTGACGCTATTTCTGCTTGATTTGGTAGGTAATCAGGCGTTCCACGTGATGTGGCGGCGGTGTTTGTGGTGAACGTCGAGGGGTGAGGTTTGTCTAGCCCGCCCATGTCAGGCAAGTAGTGTTGCGCGCAGTCACGGCGCGAATAGTTGTAAGTTGTATCGGTGAATCGGAGTGCTGCCATGGGTGCGTCACCGCATGTACTGATCGGGAACGAATGCCGCATTAGCGGACGGCTTTCTCTGGTTGGTGAAGCAGTAATTGACGGCACGGTAGACGGCGAAATCGTCTCGAGCGGCACCCTAATCATCGGTGAAAGCGGCGTCGTCGATGCCAAAATTTCCGGCAAGGTTGTTCGTATACACGGACGAGTCGTTGGAAATGTCGAGTGTTCTGAGCGGCTCGAACTGCGTGCCGGTTCAAGGGTTTACGGAAACCTAAGATGCTCGAACATAATTATTGAGGATGGTGCGAATTTCGAAGGCTACAGCTCGATGGACGAGCAGCCTCGAAGTCAGGAACAAGCGTCTTCGCCTGGGCAGTCCAGCGAAGAGTAACAAAGCGAAAAAATGATAGAGATTGCTGCATCCGCTGGTCTTTTCATCCTTTTGTGGATCGTTCTGGGTAATACCCTGTTTAAGCCATATATTCGGCTGATTGAAGAACGCGAAGCCCGCACTATGGGCGACGAAAAGCGCGCCGGCGAAGCTGCCCGCGAAACCGAAAGAATTTCCAACGAAATAAAAGAAGAACTGCGCCAGGCCGCCCTTCACGGAATCAAGATTCGTGACAGCCACGTCGCCGAGGCCAAAGCCGAAGCAAATCAGGTCACCGAGCACGCCAGCAATGTGGCCGCCAAAGAGCTAACAGCTGCTCGCAAAGAAATTGCCAAACTTGTCGCCGAAGCGCGAGATCAGATTAACCAAGATGCGCAGCAGGTAGCCGGCGCAATGCTTGACCGTTTGCTGACAGGCAGCGGCTCTCAGCCATTGCACTAATTTCAGAGAATCCATGGGGGACAGCACAGTGTTCGATTTGGAGCGGATAAGGGGAGCGGCGAAACAACTGTGTCCACAAGCGGCGCTGTTAGCGTTGTTTGTCGTAATGGTTCCATCGACTGCTCTTGCCGAAGGCGGTGAACTAGCTACGCTGTGGCTCCCACTGGTGAACTTCACCCTTTATGGCATTCTGCTGACCTTTCTCTACAAAAAATACGGCGCTAACCTCGTCAAACAACGCAGCATTGAAATCAAAGAACGCATCAACTCCGTCGCCTCGCAGCTTGCCGACGCAGAGAATAAGCTTGAAGGTGTCCAAGCCAGATTAAGCGACATAGATGAGGAGAAGGCCGCGCTTTCCCGAAGATACGAAGAAGAAGGCGTATCGATGAGCAAAGCAGTCGCCCAGAACGCTAAGCGCCAAGCCGAGCGGATCGCCGCAGATACGGCTCGCCAAATCGAAGCTGAGCTCCAGCAAGCCAAAAAAATGCTTCACAACGAAGCCGTAGATAAAGCGACCGAGATTGCGCGCACCCGCATCGGCGCTGAACTTTCGGCCGAACAGGACAGACTCCTGCGTAAGTCTGTTGTGCAAGAGTTTGTTGTTCAGGAGAGAAATTAAACAGCGATGGCTAAGAAGATAGGAAAGCTTGCACGTAGATACGCCAAGGCGTTTCTGTCGGTAATCGAGTCCGACCTGGGCAAAACTGGTTCGCCGACTCCCGCGCAGCAAATTGCTGATGGACTCGGCGCTTTCGCCGAAGTCTGGGAAACAAACGAAGACCTCCCACTCTACTTCCTCAACCCAATGTTTGAGATAGAAGTTCGCGCCAAAGCAATGAAGTCCATTGCTGCCGCGGCAGGACTGCCCGAAGCAACAGCTAACTTTCTAAAAGTTTTGGTCGAACGTGACCGCGTCAAAATTATCCCGGAGATAGCTTTGGCGCTTCAGGAAATGGCGGATGCTGCTGCCGGGGTGATTAAAGTTCAGGTCACCACCGCCCAGCAAATCGAACAGGCTGAACAAGCAGATATCGAGAAGCAGCTTGCTGCTTCAATGCAAGGCTCACCCCAATTTACCTGGGGTGTAGATTCGTCCTTGATGGGCGGGATGCTGATTAAGTACGGCGGGCGCGTTTTTGACGGCTCGCTCAGAGGACGTCTGGATCGCATTCAGCGCGACCTTTCTCATTAACGATTTATCAACGCTGCAGGGAAACGAAAGTAATGGAAATCAAAGCGCAAGAAATTAGTCGAATCCTCCGCGAACAGATCAAAGATCACGATGCGGGTGTCGAGCTGGCAGAAACCGGGTCAATTATCACAGTTGGTGATGGTATTGCCCGCATTCACGGCCTGCAAAACGTCGCATCTGGTGAGCTGCTGCTCTTTCCCGGCGACGTAATGGGCATCGCGCTCAACCTCGAAGAAGACAACGTCGGTGCGGTATTGATGGGTGAAACCTCAAACATCCGCGAAGGCGACATCGTTAAGCGCACTGGCCAAATCGCTCAGGTTCCAGTTGGTGAAGAGCTGGTCGGCCGCGTAGTTGACGCTCTCGGAAACCCGATCGACGGCCACGGCCCAATCGGCGCTTCTGAAAACCGCCGAATCGAGATTAAAGCTCCTGGGATTGTTGAGCGTAAATCGGTTCACGAACCACTGCAGACCGGCCTCAAGGCTATTGACGCGATGGTGCCCATCGGCCGCGGTCAGCGCGAATTGATCATTGGCGACCGTCAGACCGGCAAAACCGCCGTAGCGATTGACACGATCATCAACCAAAAAGGCAAAGACGTAATCTGCATCTACGTCGCTATCGGACAAAAGCGTTCGAGTGTAGCGCAGGTTGTTGAGAAGCTGCGCGCTGAAGGCGCAATGGACCACACCATCATTGTTGCTGCGACAGCGAGTGAGCCTGCCCCGCTACCGTTTATCGCGCCGTATTCCGGCTGCACAATGGGCGAATACTTCCGCGACAACGGCAAGCATGCGTTGATTATTTATGATGATTTGTCCAAGCACGCTGTAGCATACCGTGCGATTTCACTGCT
>JAGRAN010000197.1 GCA_020434585.1 Bdellovibrionales bacterium | reverse complement strand
GGATTTTTGATCTCACCCGCAGCGCCGGCAATCACCTCAAAGCCCTGAAGCGCAATAAACGTCAGGCCCATCGCAGCGCCGAGCCCCGCTAAACCCTTCGGGAACAGCGGCAGCACGCTCCCAGCAAAAGTATGCTGTGGCTCCTTCAGGTAAGCCGCCAAGCCCGCAAGGATCAGCACCACGAACAACACAACTTTGATTATATTTGCGGCGTTCGTTCCCTTTTCCTGCGACCTAACCAGCGCATACGAATAAAACAGCACTGGACCGCAAGCAGCGACGTAAGCAGCCTCAGAAGAGTGGAGCAGTGCCGAACTTACGCCGAACAGGCCCGCGAGCAACACAGACAAAACGTCAATGATGTATTCGGAAAAGCCAAGCGCATAGAGCAGCGCCGCCACCAAATGGGCAAACCAAACGACCCAGCCGACTACAAACGCGACCCGCACCGAAAGGATTCGTTTAGCGAAAGTGTAGAAGCCGCCGGATTCGGGAAACAGCCGAGTCATTTGCGCCAGGCTCGCGGCAGTCAGAAGCGCAATGATACCGTTAAGCAGAAACGCAACAATAGCGCCGGAACCGGTTTCTCGCAGCGCGACACCACCAAGTACAAAAATACCACCGCCAACAATTGCACCGACACCGATTGAGGCTGCGCCCCAAAAGCGAATTTTATCAGTCGCAGCCGCTGCGCTGGCTTTCTCCACAGTTCTTTCTCCGGATGCCAAGCTAATCAATCGCCTTGAGGAACTCCTCCTCGCACAAAACATCGGCGGGGTTATCTGGAGGGATCGTGCTTAGAATTAGTTCACCGCTGCCCGCGCATTTGCGCTGGTAGATTGTTCGGCCGTTGCGCAGTTTCATGCGGCGGGTGTGGCGTTCATCGGGGCAAAGGCGCGGCACCGGCAGGTTCATTTTGCGGTAAAACACCAGCTCCTGCTTCTGGAGCTTGTAATTTCTGCCGGTTACTTCACAGCTAAGTACAGCCTTTAATATATCGTCCGACACTTCCCCGATTGAATCGGGGATTTGGTAGCTGCTTGGTTTAAATTCGGTACTTGGCTCTTCCCGCCACCCGTATCCGCGCTCTAGCGCCTGGGCTTTAGTCAGCGGGTAGTATTCGTGAGCGTGGGATAAATTGTACGGCACCGGAGCGCAGCTAGCGGGGAAAAACTCGCCCCACTCGCCTGTGCCTTTCATGTGAGCAATAATTTTATCTACCAGTTTCTTATAGTCCGCTTCGCTGTACTGCTTATTGAGCACACAAAATTTAGCGTTTGGCAGACCGGCGCAGCCGAAAAGATTTGAGCTCGAAGGGCAGTAATAGCAATAGGTAAGATTGTTGTTATTGCCTAGGGCATGAGTGCAGAAGCGATTTGAGTGCGCCGTGTAGCCGACGTAGCAGCATTCATACAGCAGCTCAGCCCCGTAGCCCACCTCGGTGCAGTCCATGCAGTCTTTCGCGTCGTCGAATGCCTGAAGGATATACTTGCAGTCCCAAAGATTACGCGAGTCGAAGCAGTAGAAGGCGTTCTTGCAGTTTGTTAGATAGTCGCCGATAATGTTCTCATTTTGCACGCCCTGAAAATTCTTCTGCGGAAACTTTGACGAGAACTGGACGAACTCCGGCCGGATACCCTTTAGCCCAGCGGCTGTATTCAATGCCAAGCTCTTGATGCGTTTAAAATACTCTTCCTTCGAATATTTCTCATTAAGAATGTGGTACTGCTTGTTGCGCAGATTGACGCAGCCGAAGCAGTCGCTGCAGCCGATGCAGTTTTTAAGAAAATACGAGCTGGAGCAGTTATCGCAGTTCTGCAGCCCAACTGAGCCGTAGCAATTCGTGCAATCGATGCACTCGTAGCACAGTTCGCACTTTTCCGCCCGGAAGCAGTCAACTACATCTACGCAGGAATTTATCGAATAAGAATAATAGCAGTCGCGGTTCTTGTCGGAGTCAAAAATTAGGTAGCAGTTTTTGTTTTCACCGGCGTAATTGGTGTAGTCGCTGTTTTCATCGAGCTGAGCGGCGCGCTGTAAGTTCGGCCGTGGCGCTGCCTGCATCAAGTCCCGAAACTGCTCAAAAAACGGCCGCGTAAATTCAAAGTCCCTTCCGGTTGCGAACCGATCCCACTTATCGGACCACCAATACATTATGTCGTAAACTGGAACCTTGCTCTCTGGCGGGACATTAGTGACAATGCGCTTACCAGTGGCCGCGCACTCACGCGGAAAAAGATTGCGCTGATTTGCAAATGCCATGCGGCGGCGCGCTCGCTCCTCCGGACACAGCGTCGGCTCTGGCACTCCCACTTTAACGTAGTACTCGCGGTCTGCATCCGTAACTTCAAACTTCTGGCCTGAGATTGCACAGACCTTTCTGCCCTCAGCGGCAGTGTCCGGCTGCACGGTTTTGGCGCTAAAAATTGAATCACTTCGTGCGGGGGCTTTCGGCTGCGACTTCTTCTCGCCGAGGACGCGCAGCAGTTCATATCCGGTTTCACCGCTGGGATAGGTAGCTTCTCGTTCAATTTCAAAGCCGTGGTTGCGGTACCAGCCGACCAGCCTGCCGTCGGCAAAGACGCTTGAGCGCAGGTAGCCGCTTTGATCTATCGAAGAAAGAGTATAAGCCAGCAGGCGATCTCCGAGGCCGCTGCCGCGGTAAGCCTCTCTAATGCAGATTCGCTCAATACGCGCCGCACCGTCGAGATAGCGCACTCGCGCCGCTCCAATCGGCTCGCGGCCGTTTAACGCCAGCAAATGCGTTGCTGAAGCATCGGTGCCGTCAAATTCATCCTCGTAAGCGAACTGCATTTCTTCAACGAACACGCAGCCGCGCACGAAGAAGACCATTGAAAGCTCATCAAGGGAACTGACTACTTTAAAGCTTACGGACGAAGCTTTTGTCATTGATAGGTCCTGCACTTGGCGATTCTAGCTAGATAAATCGCTTCTTAGTGTAGGATAAATCTCGCCTTCGAGCCAAGCGCGAAGCCCGGGACCGTCGGTCGCATGCTTGTCTTCATACCAGAAAAGCGGCGAAAGCAGGTTAGGCTCGCCGCTAACCAGCTTTTTAAAGAGCTGCTCTGGCTCGAAATAGCCATACCAGAGTGAAATTTGCTCCATTGCTTGGCTGAAGCTGAGATTTTCCTTCTCAACTAACCATAGGACCGTTGCAAAACCAGTTCTGTGCACCCCATCAGCACAATGAAAAAGTATTGGTGACTGGGCCGTGTCGAGCACACGAAACAACCTGTCTAGACGCTGCTGGGTTGGAAGTGCGGAGCTGCGAAACTTAGCGTGGACATAAGCTGCACCGCTGCTTTCAACAACCTGCTTCTCGCTCACACCGTACTTTAAATCACCGGGCCCACCTAGGCGCAGGTCCACTACGGTTTTAATCTTGAAATCTTTAATAACTTGAGCCAGCCGTTCAGGTTGCATTGACGCGGATCGATAGAGACGACCTGGGACAACTTCGTAAAAATTCTGATGAACGACTCTGTTATAAACGTAGTGAGTCGCGACGGGGATTAACAACAACGCGTATAACAACGGTATCGTGCACAAGAAAGAAAAGGCGACAGCTCCGCGAAGGGTGGCACTGCGAGTGCTAGACAATAAATTAATTCTGCTCATCTCTAATGAATAAATTAACAGCCACGGCAAAATTCGCCGAATGATAAAATGCTTAGCGACCTAACCGTTCCCTATCAAACTAAAATACAATACTAAGCCGACGCGGGCAGCAGTAAGTCCTCGAGAAAGAATGCCGAAAGCTGCGCGCGACCTTCGAGGTTGGATTTCGCATAAACGATCGTCGCTTGGTGCCTTGCGGTCTTTTCGCTTGTCCCGCGGATGTCGGCAATCTCCTTTAGACTGAGACCTTTGAGCAGCAACAGTGCTACCTCCTTTTCGGCAGAACTTAATCCCCATGATTCAAGTTGTGAATCGATCTCAATCGACAGGCCTTTAATCAAAGAGGAGTTCTTCTCCTTCCATTCAATTAAATCCTTCCTCGCCTGGCCAATCTCCCTGTTGAGAACCTGATTGTCCTTGTGGAGTTTTAATACCTGATTTCTCATGTAAAGCGCGCCAAGCACGGCAAACGTAAACATCGACCCTTCAAGTGCTATATGGGCAAAGCTCTCCCCTTCTATTAAGTCTTCGAGTAGGTCGATAGCTGCGACGAAGAGCACTACGCCCAAGATGCCAGCACTAATTTGGCGCTCTCTGATCGACCGACTCAAAATCTGACTGTCGAGATATTCCGGACTCATCAAACTGGACCCCGTGGGCTTTACATTAAACAAATACTTAATATTCGGCGAAGACTTCCCTGTACGTCAGATCAAACAACGATAGCGATCCATCCGGCGACTCATATAGCAGACGCGGATACAGGTCTTTAAATTCTTTACTTTCGTAAATCTCCTCCCCTGCGCGTCGTGGGTAACAGTCGCGATTAAACAGCCAGAGCCGGTTGTATTTCGCTACGTCGGCGAGCGTTATCCGATGTTCGTCAATACCCGCACACCGCAGCGTTTGTGAAGGAGGCGCGGTATCAATCAGATATTCCTCATGCTGTCCTGCCGCATAGAAATTCCCAGGAACGTACGAGCACTTGGAAGTGTGCAGCACCACATCGCCGCCCTGAAAATGCTGACTGAGAAACTCGTACGCTGCACGCTCGCGAGAAGCATCCCGGCGCTCAAAATAATAATCACTAAGCGCGTTACCCGACAAAACAATCACCAGCGGCAATACCCATACGACATCAACCATGGGACCCAGCCGCGAAAGGCCCGCAGCAGCCAAAATCATGAACGCAGGTAAAATAAAAATAAAATAGCGCACGTGAAAGAAGCTGCTCCCCAGCAGTGAGAGCCCCCAAATACCTGCAACCGGCAGCAGCAGCCAGCAAAAAAGCAGCAGCGCCTCGGAAGTTTTCTCAGAAGTTCTCAGCACACTGTAAGCTGCAAACACTACAGCACTAAACAGCAGTATCAGCAGCACTGCAGACTCTGACGACAGGTGATACCATATCGACACAAAGGTCTCGAATGCGGGCGACTGCATCCAGCCAATCGTAAGCGCCTGCGAGTAGTGCCGAAATAACTGATACAGCGCCGGTGAAGTGCAAACCGCAATTAACACGCACGAAAGTACCAGCGAAACCAGCCTTCCCCGCTCTTTAGCAAAAAACATTGCTCCAGCAGCGATGCTCGCCACCATCACCAAACCCAGATAGTGGAGATTTATCACCAGCGCCGCGCATACAACCCACAAGGTACAGTCGCGCGCCTTACCGCTGCGCAGATAGTTAAGTAGAAATATCGCCGAGAGAATCAGCAGAAACAGCGCCGCAGCGTAAATCCGTATAAATTGCGAGTAGCGCACGTGAAGTGCCGAAGCGCTTAGCAAGAACGCAGTCCACACCGCAGCACGATCGCCAAACAGCCTGCGCGCGAGATACGCAGCTGCGGGAATGCTTAGTACTGCGAACACAACTGACAGCGACTCAAACGCCAGCTCCGACTCCCCAAACAGCATCGACCACCAGCGAAACAGCCTGCTTGCCAGAAACGGATTCGCATCACACGGCCAGGCGGCTAACAGCTCCTGATTGGATAGCCGTGAAAGAAGTATTGTATAACCTTCGTCGAGCCAGAGGCTGCCAAAAGTTATGCGGTAAACTCGCAGCACCGCAGCAAGCCCCGTTAGCGCCGCAACCGCAGCCAAAGTTGATTTTACCCGCTCGTCGATCTTCCAGTCGCCCATCGTGCGCTATTACCAGCAGTCTATTCTTCGCAGCACTTGTCGAACCAGTCCTTGAGCCCACGCATGCAAGATGCGCCGACTTTGTGTCCTACATCTTCAGTGCAGTACGTAACCTCTGCCCCGAGCGAGCGCAGCCCATCTCGCCCACGCTGCGCTTTTACAATCGGTATTGTAGCGTCCTGGGTTCCGCTTGCCATAAAATACTTTGGTAGACTCGTTTGCCCGCTCCTAATATCCGCAGAAACAAACACTTCGCGCTGATCAAATACTACGCGCGGAATGAATCCGGCGAGCAGTGCTACCCCTTTAAACATCGAAGGCTTGCGCAAACTGAGCGTAGAAACCATCGCCGCCCCTTGGCTAAAGCCGAAGGCAAATACTCGCTCAGGGTCGATTGGGTAAAGATCGGGCAGAGACGAGATGAAAAACTCTAGCTTATCCAAGGCGAGATTAAGCTGCTCGGGGCGAGTCGGTTTTCTGGGGCCCTCATCCCAAGCTTCATCACCCTTCCACTCCTCAACGAGCCACCAGCTTTTGCCCCCTACCGGGTCATCACAGAAGGCCTCGGGGCTAACGGCAATCAGCTTGTGCTCCCTAAACGCCCGGCTGAAGGGCCACATTACCCGGTCGTTTCCCGCCCTACCGTGGACAAGCACTACAGCTCCCCGCGGATACTGCACTTCTTCAGGCAAATAAACCCGATGATTAAGACCGGAAAAAGCAATCTCCTGGGCCGTAGCCTGTCTGTGATTAATCATTGCCCTCTGAAGAATACGAGTAAACGCGATAATTTCCGTAATTCGCAATACGACTTGACCGTACCACGCTTTTTGACTAGAAACCGCATGTTTACTCGTCGAGCTTCTTTGGGGCAAGTCGAGGAAAATGCAACATATCTAGTGCGTCCCCATCGTCTAGCCTGGTCCAGGACACCGCCCTTTCACGGCGG
>JAGRAN010000196.1 GCA_020434585.1 Bdellovibrionales bacterium | reverse complement strand
TTCCAAACATCAAGTATGTAGACAAAAGTATTTTCGTGTAGAACTTTTTGCTCATCGCCTTATTCTCCTTTTTCCTTTCCCGCATTTCCGTGTCTTATGATTGCCCGTTCCTAGCTTTGAGCGGTCATTCGTAATGCACACGCTAATAGATATGCAGCCAGCGACTCTTTGCGTGACGCATTTTTGCTAATTTTTAGCAAATATAGGTCACAGCGCCCTCCTCGCAGTGCATACCTAAAGCGTGCGGGCCAGATTTTCACTCTGCCCTCTCGACTACTCCCCTCTGGTTCGCACGTTTTTTACTCTTGGAAATTGAGGTTTTAGAAAATGAAGACGAACACTAAGCAACCGAACTCTCTAATCATTTCCCGTACCATGGCGTTAGCTGCTCTTCTTGGGCTGCTTACGGTCCTCCAGGTCTCACCAGTCCTTGCGCAAGAAGTGCAGTCAGGCGGCTCCAGTGGGCAAGCGGAGGAAAGCGAGAAGCCGTCAGATGAGCCTGAAATCGACACTGAAGATTTTAAAGAAAAGTGCGTTGAGCTGGTGCTTAGTACCGGACTGGCTCAAAGAGCAGCAGACTCCTTGGAGCTCGGCGGTCAGTGGGCAGCTCATACGCAGTCTGTGTTCGAGGAATCAAGGAACTTCAGTGGTTCAATTAACTCCTGGTTTGAAGAGAACATTGAACTTGGCGGCTTTTATGGACCATCAGGTGTCTCGCTGGAAGCGCGCTACAACCTCGCTGAGCAGAATGCTTCAATACCTCTAGGCCCGCTCGGACACGCCGATGTGAAACTCGGGGCTGACGTGGCTCTCGAAGCAACGCTATCGTTTGAAGGAGCCGATTTTAATGCAAAAGGAATTGGATACTGTTCGCTCCCGATCGGAAGCAATATCGCACTCGAGGCACGTGCTGAGGTCACAGGAGATCCACACGATCCCAGCTTCAATTTTCTAGTTGGTATTAATTACACGCGCTAAGCGCACTGCCCGGAGCAACTCCGGGCAGCTTCTCTTAGTTTTGCAGTTTGGTTTTAGGATTAGACGTCATGCAACCCGTTAGCAAATTATTCATACTCTGCTGTTTTGCCTGCGCCTTGGTTGCGAATAATCTGCTCCAGATAGAGTGCGCATCAGCACTTCCGCCCCACCCTGCTGATATTTCCGCCGCCTTAGACACAGCCGAAGACACCATACGCAGACTTCAGCATCACGAAAGTACTTTTGGGCGAAACAAAGCTCTCGATTATTCCACAAGCGGTTCTCAATGGACTAACCAACGCTTCAAAAAACATGCCTGGTATAACGGCAACCCTGATTACCTTTCCGAATGGAATAGCCGCGAAACTGAGGCTATCTATTCACACATCACAGAATGTCTCGACCTTACAATCGCTAAATCCAGAGTCTACTATGACATTTTCACACAACAGACCTACGGAATATTTGATGTCGACTACTGGTGGCCAGAGACGGTGGGAGAAGCTAGCAACTTCGCAATCGGCTCCTATTACACAGGTCAAATTCGCGACCGTTTGCGCGAGTCCAAGGAGTCAATGCTCCCCCAGGAGCTCTCCGCGCTAACTACTAGCGAAAACCAGAGCGCCTCCGACTGGGAATCTTTTCAAGAACTGCGCTCCTCCTTGGAGAATACTGAACAGAGCCACGTTGAGGAGTCAGCTGCAACCCCAATGATGGCACAGAGAAACTACGAGGTTCACGTTTACAGAACTGCGTTTGATACCCACCTTTCGCAGTTTGCTAAAGATGGCGGCACTTGGGCGAACTTTCAATGCGTTGCAGATTGTATAGCTTACGCAGCTGGTCGGGACTTAATGAACTGGTCTGAAATGATCGCACCGCTTTGGAGAATTCCCGAGCTTTCAATAACCCGCCTCGGTGACGATCCGCTATACGATGAGGCTTTTCAAAATGTGCCACAGATAGCTTTGAGCCCGTCACGAGGCGGCAGCGGCGCCGCGCAGCTTGATGCAGGCGGACTCTACTCCAACACCTGTGCATCATATCGGATCGCCCGCATGGGTAATCGACTAAACCATATGTTTCCGCAATTTCAAGCATCAACCTCCAGTGCGCTTGAGCGCAATTGTTTTCATCAATCGGTTGGTCAGCTGTATCCCCTCGTCGGAACCGTGGAGGTAGGCTCTTCTCGGACGGCACCGCTTGCCGCAATTCGCAGAATGTTTGAGTGGCAAAGCATGAACAAGTGGGGCGAAAAAAAGCGCCAAAATTACTTTAACGATAGACAAGGCCCTGGCCTTTGGCGTTGGGCTGGAGATGAGCGATTCAAAAAAGACTACGACTGGGGAGGACTTCGCTCACCAGACAAGCTGCAAAGAATATATCCCGAACCATCGCGCTGCTTCACTATGGATCAGATAGACGAGAGAAACTACACATTGTTTCCAAAGGGTCTATTCGAAAGCGACGTGGAAAGCTCCGGAATTTACAAGGCAGTCCACTGGAATCGACGTCGGTGTAAAGTGATTATCGACGAAGATGGCAACTGCTTCAAAGGTTATCCGCTCGAGGAGTAGTTATGAAATCCAATTTTGCTATCGGACTTATCTTAGTTTTCCTGCTCACTCCGATCAAGGCAGCCGGGGACGAAGGAGTTAATGGGTTTTTCGACAAAAACTACATTCATGATCGCCGGCCTCTTCCCAGAAAGTCCGCTTCGCAGCCTAAGCGCAGGCAGTCACAAGCATCTATGAGAAACGAAGAGCAACGCGGCCAGCTCCTCTCATCCCCTGTATCGGAACACGAAGTCTTGAGACACAGCACAGGTGTTATTAATCGAGCACGCTCCCTCATGAAAGGAACCCAGTCTTCACTGGAGAATTCTCCGCAGACGCAGCCGAAAGCAGCAGTGGGAAGACAAGGCTTGAGGCCCGAACCTAACTTCCCCCTAAATCTCGCATCTCAAGTTAGCTATTACGATGCGAAACATAGCCGGATTGCTTTCTATTCAAGCGACGAAGCTAATACCTATATTGCGAAAGTGCTTACTCCGATCATTGACAAAAGAGCCGCCATACAAAAAAGCGATCAATCTAAGTATCCAGCTGCCGCTCTTAGAAACTTCGTTGAACTTCCGAAGCTTCGACGCTGTGAAAGTAAGCGCGTGCTAAAACAAGAGTCCTATACCTCCACTTTTGGCGCGCACGCCCTAGATCGATATTTCTATGACCCGCAAGACAAGACGCAGACTGCGTTTATCAACGAGCTGCCGTCTCGACCTGCGCCGTACCACGGCGGGGCTACGGTCAACCTGGTCGGAAACGAACATGGTAGCTCCGGGCTTCTCGCTTTACTACTTAACGTCAACTGCCTGCCGACCCGCGTTCACTTTGAGGACTCTGATGACAAGAGTTATCTGCTATATGAAGAAGGATAACTTATTTCAATAATGTCAAAGCAATCGCCGGAACCTGATTTGCCTGTGCAAGAACGGCAGCTCCTGCCTCCTGAAGGATTTGTGCACGGACAAGATTTGCGGACTCCTGTGCAACGTCAACATCGACTATTCGGCTTTCTGCTTCCGTTAGGTTGTCGCGACTAATGCTGATTGAGTTAACCGCGCTAGAAAAGCGGCTGACTAGAGCGCCAATTTCTCCAGCTTCCGAGGAGACGCGAACCATTGCTTCATCGACTACGTCCATAGCGGCGCGGGCATTGTCCTGAGTTAATAGGTTCAGCCGGGGAATGGTTGTTACTTGTTCTGTATCTGCCAGATATACTGAGGTTGCTCCGCCGCCAGCACCAACCGCTACATCAATTGCGCCGTCTTGATTATAGTCCCCCGTGACAAAACCTCCGTTTAGAACCCCAAGGTTTCCGCCAATCGTCCCAAACGTCCCGTCGCCGTTTCCGAATGCAGTTATGAATTTACCAGCAGCATTGGTTGTTAGTATATCTTGGACTCCATCCCCGTTGAGATCGACAATTGCCGCTCCTGCTCCGCCGAAGCCGAGCTGTGGAGCGAGCGCGGTAAACGTGCCGTCACCGTTTGAAAGTTGGGTTGTTAATGTCCCACTTGCACTTATTGCGGTGATATCGTCGTAGCCGTCATGGTTAAGATCCCCCACTGCAACCACTCCCCCCTTGCCGGTTTGGCTCAAATCGGTTTGCGAGAAGTTGCCTGTTCCGTCATTGAGCAGCACTGTTATACCAGTCATGGTAGATGCGGCAGATGCTACTATGTCGACGTAACCATCGCCGTTGAAATCACCTATCGCGGTGACATCACCATTGACAGAAGTGCTTAAGTCGCCGGAAAAAGCGAGTTCGTCGATCCCATTACTGAACGCAATTTTCACCTCTCCGGCTGAATCACTCGAGGCTAGCAAATCGTCGAAGCCGTCACCGTTAAAATCCGCCGATGCGCTGAACGCATTGTATGAACCACTCGAGTCATATTCGTTGCCGGCGACGAAGTTTCCTGTCCCGTCGCCAATGAAAATCTGAACTGTCTCAACCGGAAAGTTAAACGAGGCAAAATCTAGGTGACCGTCGCCGTTGTAATCCCCAACGCTGACAAACTCGGCGACGCCAATACCGGGCGTATAAGAGTCTTGATACTTAAAAATTCCGGTTCCAGAGCCCACAAGAATGTGAACCTGCGAAAAATCATTAATCGCAATATCTAGAATTCCATCTTCGTTGAAGTCGCCCTGCGCAATCCCGAAACTTGCATCATAGCCGCCAAAATCTGAATAACCTGTGAAAGATCCGTCACCAATGTTTCGTTCAAGCTGATCACCAGTTGAAACTGAAATGCTTGCGGCAGTGCCGTAGCCGAGTTGAATGCCTTTGGCTGCGTTATTTCCGCTAAGCAGAGAAATGTTGTTAAAGTCAGTGCTGGCGGTTATTCGGTTGTATTCCTCAGTAAGTGCAAAGGCCTCCTCGTCAAGCGCGGTTCTCTGTGGGAGCGTTAAACTTCCGTTTGCAGATTGAGTTGCCAGTTCTCGCAACCGAACAAGAATGTTTGAGAGTTGAGAGACTGCACCTTCAGCAATTGAAAGCATCGAAATACCATCGTTGGCGTTTCGAACTGCTTGAGTAAGAACTCGCTTGTCAGTGTTGATTCCGGACGCTATCGCCAATCCGGCAGAGTCATCCGAGGCCTTGTTGATGCGCAGACCGCTCGATAGTCGAGTGAACGATTCGCCGAGCTTCGCGGTATTTTCTGCGAGGCGTCTGCCGACTGTTGCGGCGGCGATATTTGAACCGAACGTAATACCCACCGTGGTATAGGAACCTTCCTTTGGCGCAAACTCCTACATAATTACTCGGCTTTGCCGTAATTTTTGCTAATATTCTGGCGCTCTAGCCTTGAAATTCTCTTTAGTCTCGGCACGGCACAGGAGGCTGCCCTGCGCAAAAATCCTTCGACTTATTAGCAGGTTAGGAGATGCTCGAGCCGCATTGCTTCAAACATCTCCCAAATTTGGTGAATTTTTAGGGTTTGCAGCAGCGAGCACTTGCCGATCCCACCCCGCCGCTGATGGCGTGCCAATATGGCAGAGCGGGTTGCCCAACAGCCCTTACGGGTGATTGTCTCTGCTCGGAAATTCTCACTTCGCAATGTGGTCCGGCGTCGAAAGTTAGATCTTCAATTTCAGTGAAACCGTGCTCAAGACAGTATTCGACAAAGACTTCGTAGTCGCTATTCGCTTGCTGCCTGATAACTTTATCGCATACAAACAGAGCTTTTCCCTCTGCATCTTTCTTCGCCGCAGCTCCCGCAATTGAGCTGCCCTCGCCGACACCGATATAAAACGCCTGATCCTCATGACAGTCATCAGACTGAGCACTAGCCTCAGGACTAAACGATACACAAGCAAGGAACGAAAAACCAAGCGCAAGCGCGCAGTTACGGACATATCCAAAGCAACAATTCATTTTTAAACCTCAACTTCTACGAACAATCGGTCGGACCGCTCAGAACGAGTGGCCCTACTCCCGTTATACTAAACAGCGAAAGCAGCGTGCCTTTTGTGTGGGAAATATTCCCACAAGGCTCTAAATGCGCACCTTGGAATTGGGGGCTACTTGGTGTCGCCTACCACTTTAAACACCTGAGAATGGCGTTTCTGGGCTTTGCGGTTGAGTACCTCGGACATGCTGTGATTAAAAGCAGATATTATCTTCTCTGCCGCCGGGTAATCCTTTCTAATGGCTAGATGCAGCGAGCGGCGAAAGATCGGGGTTGTGCCCGCGGCCATGAAGCGCTGAGTTCGGGGAGAATAATGTTTGAACGTCTCGTCAACTAAAAGTTCTTCAGCTAGCGCGAAATCAGCCTGACCGACATAAACCTTTTGAAAGTTCGCGATATCACTTGGTCCGTACACCAGCGTAACGTCTTTTAGTTGGCGCAAAACATTGCCGTAAGCATACCCTGGAACTAAGGCAAGACGCTTCCCTTGCAGTCCCGTGATTCCCATACTTTCGACACCTGTTCCGGCCCGACCAATCAAAACCAGTCGGTTCTCGAGATACGGCTCAGAAAACAGCAGAAACTCTTCGCGCTCCTTCGAGCGCCACATCGCCCCACAGCCGTCAAAAGACTTGCGCTGCAATCCGCTAAGAACATTCTCCCAAGAGGTAATCGTAGTGCTCGAAGGAATCTTGCCATTGCTGAGTGCAGCCTCAACAAGGTCCAGAGCACGCCGCGGCTTTCCCTGCAC
>JAGRAN010000195.1 GCA_020434585.1 Bdellovibrionales bacterium | reverse complement strand
TTGTCTACATACTTGATGTTTGGAAGCACTGTTTCTTCGCTTGCTGAGGATATCCCCGGCTTGCCGCAGCTTTGCGACGTTGGAGTAGTTGATAATTCTGCTTTTGTGCAAACCGTTGGGCGAGCGACCAGCATAAGTGCGGATCCGCATAGTGATTCTGCTGCGATTGATGAAGCAAGCCGGGAAGCCCTCCAGCTTTGCGCCACTGCCTTAGAGCATGCGATGGCATCTCAGTCAGCGGAAGCTGCTGCGTTTCGACGAACCTGTAGACGCTCTGGCTTGTGCGTGGCAGCTGATGATGACGTATCCCACCCGTGTCGGGTCGTTCCATTCACGCTTCAGGTGACCCCAATTACCATGGATCTGGGAGCGCAAGGCTCGGTCACAGCGTTTGTTGTCTCGGTGATTGCACAGGGGGTTGCTGATATATCAAACTACAGCTGTAGTGCGAGGGATAACTCCGAGCCTATGTTCAATTGAGGTTGAGAGCTTAGGGATGGGTTCCTGCGGTTCCGTTGGATTCGGTTTTTAGACCCGTTCCTTGCTGTGTGCCACCGCCTTCTGCATTGCTGGCATAGCGAGGTCCGTTCTGGGTCATCGCGACTATGCTGCCTCCGCTAGTGTAGGCGGCGGAGTAGAAGGTGTTTTCCAGGCTGGGCCTAAGGCTGACGCTTACGGCGAGCGCAATAAAGACAGCGAGGTTCATCATCATCACGGTCTGCACCATTGCGGAGCCGCGCTCAGAATCGTTTCGCTTATTTAATTTTGTGTCTAGCCTCAGTATCATCCCAGTGACCTCTCGTAACCACTAGTCGGGCGGGGGAGCCAATTTGATTCAGAAAACCGGGAGGTGGGCCCGCCCGATACCGCTAGATTGCGACAGATGTTAATCATTTTCTACTCCTGAATCGCTGTAAGTCCCCGGTTCTATGAAACTAAAGCTGCCGATAGTTACTTTCGCACCGGCAGGTTCGCCTGAGACCGGGCTAATATCCTGGTCGTATTTTGCTAGAAAAAGGCGTGCCCGTTGATGAAACTTCTTACCCTCTTTATCGAACCAGGCGCGGATTTTGGGAAGTTCTTTAATCAGAATATTGTCATATTCGGTGCGGAGCATGAGGTGAGGAATCTCGTGATTACCCTCAATATTCTCGTCAATCGCATCAAAGATTGTGTGAACATTCCTGCTCGCAAGATCTATTGAGCGCTCATAATTACCGGTGAACTGAAGATGCTGAGCTGTTAGCTTAAGTTTGTTGCCTTGTTTCTCTACAGCGCCGACGCGCTCAAGTTCGAAAAGGACCGCAGCAGCACCGATGCTTTTGCTGACCTTTGATACGAGCTTCGTAAAATCGCTGTTTTGTCCTTTAAAACTAAGCTTTTTTGGCTTTCCGTCTGAGCCGCGATAAGTTTTGTCTTGTTCCCATTGTCCGATAACTCTCGTGACTACATCTGGGACAGTACGATTTTCTTTTGGATCTCCTCTAAATATTTTAGCTACATCATTGCGATGCAATCCGGTCATACAACTTATCCGGCTGACTGTTAGCTTCTGATTGCTTTTTGATATTTCATCTACGGCGACCTGCACAAAAACCTCCTTCAAAACATCTGAAAGAAGTTGGATGCTTCCCATGCGCTTCATCCAGAAGCGGACGACTGGACCGAGCATTAATCGTATGGCCGCAATCGCGGATTCTTGCAGTTTTGGGTTCACCTAAGTATTATAATGCAAAATATTAGCAAATACTATTCTTGAGTAGTGCTGCCTCGGGCCGATAGGATTAGAACCCTTGTTCTAAGTGGTTTATCTGCCATCAAATTTAACGAATTGGGGACATAGTAGTTAACGAAGTAAGGGTAACTACGGAACGGTTCTTGCTTCGTAATATCCGGAAACTCTCCCTTCCATTTGGCCCATAGCTTGGCCTCGGTTAACTCATTGCAGGAGATGTTTCCTATGAAGTCGCTCGCCCTTGGTTTTTTCTGCCTTTGTCTATTGATGTGTACAACGCAAGCTTTCGCGGAGGAAGGCGATTTTGCAGACGATGCTGTGCGGCAGCAGTATTATTCTATTTCAGACATGTTCGAATCTGCGAAGGCCTGCGGTGACGCGGTGTTCGAGTACGTCAGCAGCCGTGGCGGAAGCGAGCGTGGATTTGGCTTCGATGACACCGTCGCCTTAATTGACGGCGAAACGCCGCCAGATGATGGTCCCGTGGTTGTTGGTACTTGCGCAACTTGCGGCACCAATCCAGGCCACGCAGATACCTGTACACAGAATGCACCAGGCAAAGTCTGCAAAACCGTAGAGAACGCAGACCTCAGCGTGACCAAATATTGCTGTGACTGGAGTGGGCCTGAGGGCAATGAGTCCTGCGGCTGCACGAAGGAATACAAGAACCCATGCAGCACACCAGCTGACTGTCTAAAATGCATGATCTACGCTGAAGCGGGAGGATCGACCGCAGGAGGCACTCCTATACCTCAGGCTTGTCGAGTCGCTGTGAAGTGCGCCATTCAGGAACGAGTGCGCCGAGACGACAACCTAAGCTCTTATTGTGAAGTTGCGGAGACGCAGCAGGGTGACACTACGCACTTTGAGCCATATAAATGCGTTTGCGACAGCAAGCAGAGCAACCAAAAGTATTGTAAGTGTTGCTCAGGTAACTTGAGTGAGGAAGAACAGGAAGCAGTTGATGAAGCCGAGCAAGCAGCTAACGCGCAGTGCCCGCTTAATCCTAGGCCGACTGGTTACAACTCAACCGGGACAGTCCCTTCCGGCTGCACTGCGGTGCCGGTTAAAGGCTGCCCGAGCAGTGTTATGACGTTCTATCGCTGTTAAAGTTCAGGGGGACAGTTCCTTAGAAGGAGCTGTCCTCCGACGATCTGCTATTTTACACGCACAGCAGTGAACTGTTACTTTTCTTGAGTGCGATCCTATATTATCATTTCTGAATACTTCGAATTTAAAAGGGGTGATCGGTTTGGCGCGCAAGAAAGCTGTTAAGGTACGTACTTGGAAGCTGGAAGACATTCCGCGAATTATCGAATGTTATAAAAGGGCATACGGAGATCGTGCGGGTAGTGTGTCGGAAAACCAGCGCTTGTATGAACTGGAGTTTGAGGCGTTTCCCGATGGACAGTTCTTAGCTGAAGTTGATGACGAGGTCGTCGGTTATGCGACGTCACTAATCGTGCAAATCGATGAGAGCAGTCATCTCTACACTTATGATGAAATTACGGGTGCCAACACCTTCAGCACCCACTCTCCCAGCGGCGATACTTT
>JAGRAN010000194.1:19586-21590 GCA_020434585.1 Bdellovibrionales bacterium | reverse complement strand
CCAAGACTTCGGGATACCACAGGCGTCTTAGTCCCAGCGAAAGCGAAACAAAGAATGTTACGAACAGCGCGGCAGCAACCAGCAAACTAGAGAGCCGCTCGAGTTTGCCGAAGCCGTAGTTAAAAGTCGACTCGTCTTCGTGCTCTATTTTTCGCACGACCAGCCAGGCACATAAGATGGCAGCAAACTCGGCTATGCAGCGCAGAAGATCGGCATAGAGTGTGACGGAGTTTGATATCAGTGCGACGTATGCCGTCGGTATCAACGAGCAAAACGTCGTCCCGACTGAGATCAGCAGCAGTCCCTGCTTGCCTAATTTAAATCGCTCAACTTCTATAACTCAGCTCACATCGGCTGGTGCTGGAAGCAGCTGTGCTTCGCAGCTAATTTAAAACGGTTTCATTCCACCCAAGTAGGCCGCTGCTACTCCGAGAAGAATGATCCCCCACCACTGGACTTTGCCAGAGAGTTTGCCGCGGTATGCTATGGCGATCATTGCGCCAAGAAGCAGCCAAATCAACAGCTTGCCGATCACCCATCCCGGCCACGGCCAATGTATCTCGAGGCGCGCAAGCATTCCGAACCCACCGAGCAGCGCAAGGAAAAGTCCAAGTCCGTGAGTCATGCCAACGGTCTTGCGGTAGGCGAAGTTTTTCTTCTCTCCGCCGGCAGCTGCGTAGGCAATCACCGCTCCAAGCGACACCATCACCATAAACACGCCTGCAAAGTGAATTATCTTGTAAACCTGTAGCGACATTTTGCCCCCTTAATACGGCAGACCGTACTGCCCTGCTGCCAATCTGCTGTACACTCGCTCTTCTACTTCATCGCTCAAGCGCGAAATCATTCTACCGAACCCGTCGTCAAATAAATTCCGGCGCTGCGAGATAAAGACTAAATCTGCGTAGCGGTTGCGCTCAAGTAAATACTGCTCGGAGGTGCCCAGCTCGTCAACCAGCCCAAGCTCCTTCTCCAGGCTCTCTTCAGCTGTCCAGTGCTCTCCCGTGGCTACTTTATCTGTATCCACATCTGGGCGGTATTTCTTAACCGCTGCGGCAAATTGCCGGTGGATTTCCTCTAGCTGCTCCTGAAAGCGCGCTACTTCTTCGTCCGTTGCCTCGTCAGTCAGGGTGACTGTGCGCTTAAATTTGCCGGCGGTAAAAGTGCGCGGTGTGATTTTATGAGAAAGCAGCATCTCACGAAAATTAGGTACAAACGCCATTACGCCAATCGAACCGACAATCGCCAAGGGCGCGGCAACAATCTTATGCGCCGGCAGTGTCATCAAATACCCGCCGGAAGCTGCAACCACGTCCACGCAAACTGTCAGGCGAATTCCCAGTGCACGCAGACGCTCCATTTGCGAATACGCGTGGCCATACGGCGGGACCATTCCACCCGGAGAATTAAGCACCACAACGACTTCATCTAAGTCCTCGGCGTTTACCACCACCTCGTCAACGAGCGCGCCGAGTGACTTGTGCTGCCGTGCCCTGATATCGCCCGTGAAGGATATAACCGCTACGGTTTCTACATTTTCTTCGCGTGGGTCGCCGCCCAGCTGATGACGGTAGGCGAGCTTCTTTTGGTACATCGTGTCGCGGTGATAGCGCCACATCCCGCTCGGGTCGCGCTCGAGTTTGACCATGGAACGCTTACGCCGCCACCAACGCCAAAGCATCAGCGAAAGCGCCGCGATTGCCAGCACGAGCAGAACGCTTAACCAGGTATCGAATTGAAACATAGAAATATCATGCAAAATTACTAAGAAACGTCCGTAAAGCCTTGTAGAGCATACCCAATTTGAAACGTAAAGTTAGCCCACAGCCGGGGCAACACTTCCTTGTTTTGTGTATGAATTTATCCTATTGATCGGACCTGTTTTTACGGCTCTACGAGAACATTCAAACATCATTTCAAGGGGATTTTAAGCATGTCAGCTGCCGCGTACGACTGCATTGTGATTGGCTCAGGACCAGGTGGATATGTTGCTGCAATTCGCGC
>JAGRAN010000194.1:13151-19524 GCA_020434585.1 Bdellovibrionales bacterium | reverse complement strand
ACTGGGGCTGCATCCCGACCAAGGCTTTGCTGAAAAGCGCGCAAATGTACACCGAGCTCAGCCACGCGGAGGACTACGGTCTCTCTGTTGGCAGCACCGGCTTCGACATGGGTAAAATCATCGATCGCTCCCGCGGCGTGGTCGACAAGATGACCGGCGGCGTTAAGTTTCTACTGAAGAAAAACAAAGTCGATTTAATCATGGGTCACGGCCGCATCGAGCCAGGCAACATGGTTGTGGTTAAAGACGATTCCGGCAAAGAGACGAGCTACTCTTACAAAAACGTCATTATCGCTACCGGCGGACGCGCCAGAACTCTGCCGAACCTTCCGGTCGATCACGAACGAGTCATTACTTACAAAGATGCCCTCGCCCTCAAGCAAAAGCCTGAGAAAATGCTGGTAATCGGCGCCGGAGCAATCGGCATCGAGTTCGCATATTTCTACAACTCATTTGGCACCGACGTTACGGTTGTTGAAGTTGTCGAGAACATCCTGCCCATCGAAGACGATGAAGTTTCGAAACAATTAACTCGCTCGTTTAAGAAAGTCGGCATGAACATCAAAACTCAGACGATGGTCGAAAGCATCGAGCGCAAAGGCGAAAGCGTTTCTGCCCTGCTTAAGGTCGGAGACAAGTCCGAGCAGTGGACCGGAGACTATGTGCTCGTAGCCATCGGCGTGCAAGGCAACGTCGAAGACATTGGCCTCGAGAAAATCGGCATTCGCCCCGAGCGCAGCTTCATTAAAGTCGACGAATTTTACCGCACAGGCGTCCCCGGCGTTTACGCCATTGGTGACATCATCGGACCCCCGCTGCTGGCCCACGTCGCAAGCCACGAAGGAATCATCGCTGCTGAGCACATCGCCGGACATAACCCGCACCCAATTAACTACAGCCAAGTTCCCGGCTGCACCTACTGCATTCCGCAAGTTGCTTCAATTGGTATGACAGAGCGCAAAGCCAAGGAAGAAGGCCGCAATTACAAAACCGGCAAGTTCCCGTTTAGCGCAAGCGGCAAAGCGGTCGCCTCGAATCACACTGAGGGATTCTTGAAAGTTATAATTGACGCCGAGTCGGAAGAAGTTTTGGGAGTTCACATCATTCACCCGGAAGCAACCGAACTGCTGGCGGAAGCTTCAGTGATAATGTCGCACGAAGGAATCGCAACGAGCGTTGCAAACACCATTCACGCACACCCGACATTGTCCGAAGCAATGATGGAAGCATTTGCTGATTCGCTCGGTCAGGCGATTCACATTTAGTTTAAGGAGGACCTGTGACGACAGCTGCTGAAACTTCTCAATCAAAGTCGCCCTCCGCGAGCACCAACGGATCAAACGGTGCATCACGCGTGGCAAACATCAGCTCTGAGCAGCTGCTAAGTGCGTATCGAAATATGATTCGCGCCAGGAAAGCAGACGAGAAGTCGATCGTCCTCTACAAACAAAACAAATGTCACTTTCAAATCGGCGTAGCAGGTCACGAAGCGGTTCAGGTCGCCGCTGCGGATGCCATGGACGTTTCAAAGGACTACTTCTATCCCTACTACCGCGGCATGGCTCTCTGTGCAGCTCTCGGCATGACCGACCGTGAGTTCATGATGAATGCGATGAACCGCGCAGCCGATCCGAATTCCGGCGGCCGTCAAATGCCGATGCACTACGGCCACGTTGGCCTGAATATCGTTAACCAAAGCTCCCCAACCGGAACTCAGTTCCTGCAGGCAGTTGGCGCAGCGATGGCGATAAAGTTTCGCGGAGAAGACGGCGTCGTTTACGTCTCTGCCGGCGAAGGAACAACCTCTCAGGGCGACTGGCACGAAGCACTTAACTGGGCAGCTCGAGACAAACTCCCGGTAATTTTCTGTATCCAGAACAATGGCTATGCCATTTCAGTCCCCATCGAGGAGCAAACTGCCGGACAAAGCGTTGCCAGCATTTCAAAGGGCTACCAGAACCTTGACGTGCACGAAATCGACGGTCTGGATTACGAGGCTTCAAATACCGCGTTTCAGAAAGCCGTCGCCCGTGCGCGGCGCGGCGAAGGCCCGACCATGTTTGAAGCAAAGGTCGTGCGTCTGCAAAGCCACTCGATTTCGGACAACCAAGCGAAATACCGAGCACCAGAAGATATCGCCAAAGACAAAGAACTCGACCCGATTATTCTTCTTGGCAATCAGCTAGTCGAGCGCGGAATCGCTAATCAGGCAAAGCTCGACGAGATTCAATCTCAGGTTCAAAAAGAAGTTGATGAAGCCGCAGAATGGGCCGAAGCCCAGCCGCTCCCTGAGCAACACACCTGCGAAGATCACGTCTATGTCGAAAACGATCCCGGCGCCAACGTTCGCGAGGGAGAAAGAAACGGTGAAGAATTATTCCTAGTCGACGCACTCAACCGAGCGCTGGACGAAGAACTCGCACACAATCCAGAGATGGTAATTTTCGGGCAAGATGTCGCGCACGGCAAAGGCGGCGTGTTTACGGTCACAACCGGACTTACGGCGAAGTATGGCGTTAAGCGCGTATTCAACGCACCTCTCGCCGAGGCATCAATTGCTGGTGTCGCAGTCGGTATGGCCTCTTTAGGAATGAAGCCGGTAGCGGAAATTCAGTTCGGCGACTACATCTGGACCGCCATGATGCAGATTCGCAACGAACTCGCGTTGATGAATTACCGCTCAAACGGCACTTGGACTTGCCCAGCCGTGCTCCGCGTGCCGATTGGCGGATACATCCACGGCGCCGTCTATCACTCGCAAAACATCGAAGCGACGTTCGCACACTTCCCAGGCCTGCACGTAGTGCTGCCATCAAACGCTGCTGACGCGAAAGGTTTGCTTAAAGCGGCCATTCGCTCCAAAGACCCCGTATTGTTCCTTGAGCATAAAGGTTTGTATCGCCAAGTCTATGCCAAGGCGAAAGTCGGCGGTGCAGACGATCTGGTGCCAATCGGACGAGCCAAAGTTGTGCGCCCAGGTAAGGACGCCACAATCGTCACTTGGGGCGCTCTGGTAAACAAATCTCTATTGGCAGCGGAAGCTGTTGCGAAGGAAGGAGTCGACGTAGAGGTGATTGACGTTCGAACCATCCTCCCGCTCGACACTCAGACAATTCTAAGCAGTGCAAAGAAAACCGGACGGGTTCTGGTTGCGCATGAAGATATTCGCTTCATGGGATTCGGCGCTGAAATTGCCGCAGACATCTCAGAGCGGGCGTTTGAATTTCTCGACGCCCCGGTGCAGAGAGTTGCCGGCCGCAATACTCCGATTCCACACGCTCCGGTACTCGAAGAAATGGTGTTACCGCAAAACAGCGACGTACTGAACGCGCTGAGGACTCTGCTTGCTTACTAATATGGCTGCCAAAACAACGGTGGGAGTTCCCCGAGAAACAGCGCTCGCACTCTACGAGAAGATGCTGCTGACGCGGCTTTTCGAGCACCGCCTCGATCTAATGTATAAAGGCGGCGACATCCTCGGCGGGATGCTGCTCGGCACCGGAAACGAAGCTGTTTCTGTCGGCGCCACCTCAACCCTCTCCAAAGGCGACATTATCGCCCCGACTCATCGCGGAATTGGAGCACATTTCGTAAAAGGCGAAACTCCACGCGGCATGATGCTCCAAATCCTTGGACGTGCCGAAGGAGGAACCAGGGGCCGAGACAACACCCAGCATCAGGGCTCAATGGAGCTGGGAGTAATCGGAATGATCTCCCACCTGGGAGCAACGCCGACTACCGCAGCCGGATGCGCCTTAGCGTTTAAGATTAAAAAGCAGAACAACGTGGCAATGGGCTTCACCGGCGACGGCGCTACGAGCCTCGGAGATTTCCACGAAACGCTCAACATGGCGTCGGTGATGAAGCTGCCGTTCATCATGATTATCGAGAATAACCAGTGGGCCTATTCCACCCCGCCCAGCAAACAATACGCCTGCGCCAAGCTAGCTGACCGAGCAACGTCCTACGGAATGCCCGGCTTCACCATCGATGGAACTGATGTAGAACTAGTCTACACAACCGTGCGCCATGCAGTAGACCGAGCGCGAAGCGGAGGCGGACCAACTCTGATCGAGACCATAACAATGCGGCTGCGCGGACACAGCGCTGCAGACGGCGCTCCGTATGTCCCAAAAGAAATGCTTGAAGAGTGGAGCAAGAAACATCCCGTCGACTTGCACAAAGCAAAGCTTATCGAACGCGGCTGGCTGACGGAAGCCGAGAGCGCCGCCCTTGAAGATAGAATCACTGCTGAAATCGAAGAAGCGGTAGAGTATGCAAAGCGTGCGCCCTATCCGGAAGGCCCAACGCTGCTTGAAGGTGTTTACGCGGACTAGCAATGGCAGAACAGCTCATTACATACGTAGATGCAATCAGGCAGGCCCTGCTTGAAGAAATGCGCCGCGACGAGAATGTTTTCTGTATGGGTGAAGACATCGGTGCTTTCGGCGGAGCGTTTAAGATTACCAAAGGACTGCTTGAGGAGTTTGGCGAAGATCGAGTTATCGACTCTCCGATTTGCGAAAACGCTATTATCGGCCTCGCGGTTGGAGCATCACTTTGCGGGATGCGTCCAGTTGTTGAAATGCAGTTTGCCGATTTCGTCTCTAACGGCTTCAATCAAATCGTTAACAACGCCGCGACCACATATTATCGCTGGCGCCAACCTGTGCCGATGGTAATCCGACTGCCGAGCGGCGGAGGTTTGAGCGCTGGACCATGGCACTCCCAAAACAACGAAGCCTGGTTCTTCCACGTGCCAGGACTAAAGATCGTAGCACCGAGCACAACTGCGGACGCGCACGGCCTATTGAAGTCCGCAATTAGAGACAACAATCCTGTGCTTTACTTTGAGAACAAGTACTTATACCGCCGAGAGAAGGACGCCCTTCCCCCGGAGGACAACATAGTTGAAATTGGTAAAGCGCGAATCGCACGGGAAGGCAGCGACGCCACTGTTGTGACATACGCGTCGATGGTTCAACGCAGCTTGGAAGCGGCTGAATTATTGGAGAAAGAAGGCCTGGAAATCGAAGTAATTGATTTACGCAGCCTTTTACCCTGGGATCGACAGAGCGTCTTGGCGAGTGCTAAAAAAACTTCCCGGATATTAATGGTGCACGAAGCGACAAAAACTGGCGGCATCGGAGCCGAAATCGCTGCATCTATTGCCGAGGAGGCTTTTGAATACCTCGACGCACCGCTGCGCAGAGTCTGTAGTCACGATACGCCGGTTCCGTACGCACCGCCGCTGGAAGAGTTTTTTATGCCGAGCACTGAGAAAATTGCAGATGCTCTGCGAAGTTTATGTTCATATTAGTCTTTGTGAATCAAGGTAAGACGAGGGCGCAATGAAAGTTGAAATGGTAATGCCGCAAATGGGTGAGTCGATTGCCGAGGCGACAGTACTTAAGTGGAGAAAAGGGGTTGGCGATTCAGTCGAGAAAGACGAACTAATTCTCGACATTGCCACTGACAAGGTCGATTCAGAGATCCCCGCGCCAAACGCTGGCATCATAGTTGAAATTCTCGCTCCAGAGGGTGAAGTAGTCCCAGTCAAATCAGTTATCGCGATCATCGAGACTGATGCAGCCGCAGCCAAAGATGCTGTCGCCAACGGAAGCAGCAGCTCTACTTCGCATGCAGCACCGCAGCCAGCAGCTCAACCAGCAGCCCCATCAGCTCCGGCTGCAGCACCAGCAGCAACTCCCGCCCCTGCGATGGCCGCTCCAGCAGCAGCCGGAGGGCAAATGGTCGATATGGTAATGCCGCAAATGGGCGAATCAATCGCCGAAGCAACGATTCTTAAGTGGCTGAGAAAAATTGGCGACGAAGTGCGCAAGGATGAAACGATTCTCGAAATTTCTACTGACAAAGTAGATTCCGAGATTCCCGCTCCCGCGAGCGGCGTACTGTCCGAAATCGTCGCAGCAGAAGGTGACACAGTCGCTGTTAAATCAATCATCGCAAAAATCTCGACCGGAGCGTCAGGCAACGGCGCTTCCGCTGCTCCTGTGCAGCAGGCAGCACCCGCTTCGCAAGCAGCGCCAGCGCCGCAACCGGCTCCCGCAAAACCGGCACCCGCAGCGAGCGCAGTTCAGAGCTCCGGAGCACCGGCATCTGGACTACCGACAAGATACGGTGAAAAGTTCTTCTCCCCGCTGGTGCGCAGTCTTGCGACTCAACACGGTGTATCCGCTGTTGAACTTGCTTCAATACCTGGAAGCGGTGCGCACGGCCGAGTAACGAAGAACGACTTGATGCTGTACTTGGAGCATCGCGGCTCCGCCCCAGCCCCGCAGGCTGCAGCGGCTGCCCAATCTGCTGCTCCGTCTGCTCCAGCAGCGCGACCCGCAGCACCTCAAGCTCCCGC
>JAGRAN010000194.1:0-13035 GCA_020434585.1 Bdellovibrionales bacterium | reverse complement strand
GAAATCGACGTGACCAACATCGCCCGGTGGCGCAAGAAGGTGCAAAACGACTTCGTTAAGCGCGAGGGCTACAAACTGAGCTTTACCCCGTTCTTCCTAGAAGCTGCGGTTAAAGGCCTGGTCCACAATCCGTACATTAACGCGTCGATAGACGGTGATAAGATTCTCCTTAAGCGAGACATCAATCTCGGCTGCGCCGTTGCACTCCCGGCGCCTCCAGGTAAGGCCGGTGGGTTAATTGTGCCGGTGATTAAGCGTGCCGATCAGCTTTCACTTGCCGGTATTGCTCGATCGCTGAATGACCTCGCCACACGGGCACGGGACAAGGCTCTACTACCCGATGAGATTGCGGGCGGAACCTTCACCGTCACCAACGTTGGAACTTTCGGCAATATTATTGGCAATCCAATTATCAACCAGCCACAGCTTGCTATTTTAGCAATCGGAGCAATTAAGAAGCGCCCAGCTGTGGTTGACGACATGATCGCGATTAGAGACATCGTTTATCTTACCTTGTCTTACGATCATCGCTTGATTGACGGAATGATGGCGGGACAGTTCCTTAAGTTCGTCACGGATTACCTGCAGAACTGGGACATGAACCGCGCCCCGTTCTAGAAGCAAACCTCAGGACGCAATGACTGAAGCTGCTCCCGAATGCGCATTTATTGTCGAAGTCGGCCAGCTGCGCCTCGGCAAGTTCGACCTCGGTGGAGTCCTGTATCACGCGAACTACTTCCACGTTTACGAAGTAGCGCGCGAGACTTTGCTTAAAGCAATCGGCATCCCCTATCAAAGTATTATGGACCGGGAAATGCACCTACCGCTCGTCGAAACCCATCAGAGCTACATCCGACCGATTCGTTATACTGACGAACTAAGCGTTGCCATTTGGATTTCGGAGCTAAAACAAAGCTCATTTAAGTTCAATTATGAAATAACTGTCTCAAGCAGTCCCGACCCGGTTCATCGTGCTTGGACACGAGTTTCTGCGGTTAAGGAGTCTGACGATAATTTTCGCCCTGTCCGCCTGCCCGAAGATATGCGTCAGGCCCTAGCACCCTACATAAGGTCTTAAGTGACCTTTCTTGCCCAAGCGAAGATAGCTGCTCGGCGCGCCGCTGCCGAAGCGCTGCACTTTACCGGCATTTCCACACAGATCGCACTACGCAGCAGTCCGACGTGGAAAATTCTGATGTATCATCGAGTCACAACATCGCTGGAAGCTGGGTACCTATTGCAGCCCGGGATGTATGTGCGCCCCAAAACGTTCGAGCGTCATGCGGCCTACCTAGCTGAGAGCCACAACGTCATTTCGCTCGACGAGCTTACAAAAAGACTTAGTGCTGGCGAGGCGATTCCATCAAAGACAGTTTGTCTGACCTTTGATGACGGATGGCTCGACAATTACACCAACGCATTTCCTGCACTTAAGAAATACAAACTTCCCGCCACTATCTTTCTTGCGACCTCGTTCATCGGGGGGAATGATACGCTTTGGACTGATAAAGTCGCTCACGCGCTCGATGCATTGCGGAAAAACGGCGAGGTCGTACGCTTCTCTAAAGATATCAAAGACCACGAGAACATGTCTTCACTGGTTGTTAGTCCGATCAACAGGCTGGTCGACCAGCCCAGCACCAGCGCCGTGCAGCAAAGCATTCAGGAGGTAATCTCCGCTTTACAGCGGCTGCCTGCGGCAGAACGCATGGATGCCGTAAACGCATTAATCAAACTCGCCGAGCGCCATGTGGAACTAAATCGTCAGCGCAGCTTTATCTCCTGGGACGAAGCGCGGGAAATGGCAGCAAACGGAGTAACGTTCGGCTGCCACACGCACGATCATAAAAAGTTGACTGAACTTGACGACGAAGAAGTTCTAAACCAAGTCCATTTATCGCAGCAGAAAATCATGTCGCAGGAGTTAAAGCCCAGCAAAGTCTTCTGCTATCCTGAAGGAGCGTGGAACACAAAGTCTCAGAAACTTCTGGCCGGCGAAGGCTGGAAGTACGCGCTGGGAGTCGGCAAACACGCGAACCTCAGCACCGAACCAAAGCTGCTGCCGCGCGTAGGAATACACGACGACATCACGCTCACGCCTGGAATGCTTGAATTTCGAATTTGGGTTTTTTAAGCGACGGGGCAAGTCATATCAATTATTGAGATGCGTTGGGGGAGTGATGACCCTTCCAAGAGTATCCTCAGATACATGCCATGTGGGCATGATTCTGAGTATATTCCTGAAATAGTGGGCCGCTCAGCTTCACCTAGGAGGAGTTCCTAGGATCAGCCGGACACACCTTCTTGAGTTCCAGGGGTTTCCCTTTCTTGCTCGTTACGACTTAGTCGTTGAGCATCTCAAGAAGGGGGCTAAGCCAGGTGATTACGTCACCTTTGAGCCCATCACCGGATAATGTACTGAAGTTTGTTCCACGAAGTGGAAACTACTGCCTTCAGTACCCGGTATCTGCATGCCTTTTGAGCATGATTGCGCATCTCTCACGAGACACGCTCAACAGATCCCCAACGCATTTTGTCGCTCAGCGGTACCTCCACATAGGTACTACGCTGCCAAGGATTAACAATCGTCGCCACGATTGGATCCCTGTAGAGTCCGTTAAGACTCAAGCGACACGAACATTCGAGTTAACCCCGAATGACGACATCGATACAAGTGTTTCCACCTGCACCGGAGGAAGCTTTACACAACAAGACAAAAGTCTCGTCTAGGCCACCATCCATGAACTGACAGGAGTTACCTCCTTTCTATGTCAGAACCGTTAAAGGATGAATGACTTCGACTGAGTGTCTGTGTTAGTTGCTTCCTCGAACCCACCCTGCCTTTGGGGGGTTTTTCCGTACCTTTCAGCTGCATTTCTGCAACCTCAGGCCAAACTTTCGCACACTGGGTGTTTCTGAACCATTAACCTCCTTTCGGGGTCCAGGGTTACACCGGTTCTCTAATTTCTCCTAAGAGAACTTCATGCAGTGCCTACGGTTTACGTGTGAATGAGACGCCCCACAGTGGTAGCGCACATTGTCAGAAGAGCCCTATCCGAAGATGGAACTAATCTGGTCATGAGTGAATTCCATACTGGAAAACTTCTCATGCTCATCTACGCGGAACTGCTTAACACCCTTAGGTGCTAACCAGTTCCGCGTAGTAACGTAAATTTCGTAGTAAGTGCATTTCGAGAACAAGTGCTTTCAGAACATCCGTCAAAAGACCGGAATGCCGTCTTGTTCATGATACGTAAGGTGATAAGCGACAGCTTAAGCCTGCTCGCTCTATTCCAAGTAATATATGATCAGATTCACGTTTCGCCGGCGCCGTAGGCGCGGCCGTGCCGTCACAATACTCTACATGTATCCAAACCTCGTATAAAACCGTATAAAATCATCATCACTTCCTGACCCAATGCAGAACCAAAGCGGACTGCGCTGGACCAGGACTGCCCCGTCTACTCGTAGAATCGTCTAAAGATCGGGCCCGCGGCGGACAGGAGTGCTCCGGCCGGCAAAGGACCTCATTATTGTTGTTGTGAGGAAGAAGTCACAGCATGTGACTAATTTTTTTAATATTTTTAGTAGAATAAGCATTCAGCCGTTGACAACACGAATCGTAAGCTATTGAAATCACTAGGGTCGCCCTAGCAGCAGGCAGATTACACTAAATCTTCGGCCGCTCAGCGTCGATTTGAGCATGCATATCGCCCGGATATGCATAGTATATATAGAGACCTCAACGAGCACGGACGCGATTCTTGGAAGACAAGACCGGCAAAGAATACCATAAGGAAAACAGCCAGCTTAGCTATTTGGAGCGGCTTCTGCCTCGGCTCACCGCCGCCTGGGCGTACAAACGCGGCAACATTGAGCGTTACCGTCTAGAGAAAATTGCTCAAGGCGACGTGCCCTGGAAGATTCTCCGCTACGAACACGTAACTAAGCCCGAATCGAAGATCTATCCGCTCAAGCGCACATCCTACGTTCGTCCGGAAACTTTCGAGATGCAGCTTAGGTTTCTAAAGAGTGAGTGTAACGTTGTATCGCTTGAACAACTCACTCGCGCACTCAATTCGGGCTCTCAGCTTCCGGACAAAAGCGTCGCCCTTACTTTCGACGGCGGTTACAACGACTTTTATTTAGAAGCGGCCCCGCTCTTATCTAAATACTCTGTCCCATGCACAGTCTTTGTTTCACCGGCGTATGTTGGGAATGACTTCATCTTCTGGCCGGACAAAGTAGTTGGCGCACTTTTTCTGCTTAAATCAAAAGGCTACGAGTACCCAAAGTTTAAGGAAATGGGCAAACGCTACTACGAGGTGTTAGACGATCTGGGCGGTTCCGAAGAGATCTCTCTCGGTCGAGCAGCACTTCTCGTAGACACGATGCAAAAAATGAGTCCGGACAAGCGCGCTGAAATCATGGACCAGCTCGGGGTGATGGTCGAACAGCTTGGCGGCATACCAATTGAACGTCAGTTTATGGACTGGCAGCAGCTATCTGAGGTTTCCGCGGCTGGATTTGAAATCGGCACTATGGGCTTTAGTCACAAAGCAGCGTCGGAGATTGACTTAAAGGAATTTGAATCTGAACTAAAGGCATCTTTTGGGGAGTTTGAGAGGCGCGGGGTGAGGTTAAGAAAATATTTTGCCTACCCCTACGGAAAATTCACCAAAGACTGCCGTGAAGTGCTGTTTCAAAACGGTTTTCGCCACAGCTTCGCCATCGGAGACTACCCTCAATCAAAACCCAGCCGTAAACGTGCAACCGTCATCGGCAGAACTCAAATGTTTGAAGCTTTCACTTACTGCAAAGAACTTTTCGCAGCGAGAATTTGGCGAGTTGAGGAACAGGTCGGTATCGCATAATGGTTGAGGAGCCGATAGTCGCACTGTCCGCGGAGTGCATTAGCTTCTTCGATCAAGTGCTAAAAGACTTTCCGGTGTATCGGCTGGACGCCACCATTCCTTCGATCGGCACACTTGATCTGCTGTCTTTTAATCTTAGGGGTAAGCAGGGACTAAACGAAAGAGAACAAAGAATAGTCACGTGGAGCGCGGCTTACATTGCCGGAATCGCGCACGACTGCTTGGCAACCTTACCTTCTCAGCCGCGAGTCGCAGTAAGGTTAATTGAGGGCAGCAACCCGGATATAATTATTGAGGTTAAGGAAAAGGCTAAATCGAAAAATTTCCATCTTAAAGCATCTGCGGCACGCGCCTTGCTGCAAACTCTACAGCAGCCACCCTCGCCCTTCCCCGTAATCACGGGGTATGCCAGAACCATTTCGCCGTACGAGAATCTGTTGAACTTGTTTAGCTGGGGCATGCTCAGCGGCTTCCCGGCACACGGAGAAGGCGACTGGCCGAAAGCCTCAATTAAAGGTAGCGCAGATCGACTCGCAGCAATCGGAAACTACGTCGCTCATAGCTGTGCAGCGTTCTACAAACGCAGATTCCCTGGGGAAGCAATTGGCGCCAATCCCCAGTTGTACCTCAACAGCGCAGCATTTCCGCCACCCGGTTTCAACGAACCCTTTCCTTACGCAAGGTTGGCCTCCGGAGCAGCGAAACACCTTAAGAAGACTGACAGTCTCAGCAACAAAGACATCGAACGCATTGCAATGAACTGGCTTCAGGCTTTTGACGACGTGCTGTGCCCCCTGGGTTTCATCATGGCCGCTGCTGCCGCCGAGCCTCCATACGACCCACGCCTACGCTATGCAGCAGAAAGCATAGGCTTAAATCAGCCGATGCTCCGCCCTGCAATAATGCTTGCCAGAGAAGTGCTCGGAAAAGATGTCGATTGGGTGGAGATGCTGAGCCTGGGCGGCGTTCAGAAATGCCAAGCTCTGTTCGAGAAAGACATAGCCTTAGGTCTTCACCCTTTCCTGCGTCTTTCTTTCGAACGTGCGCAGGATCCGGACTTACGCAACGTCGTCAACGCACTGGCTTGGTCCAGACCTGATTCGGCTCGCGCTTTCATGGACAAGCTTCCGTTTCAAATTTCATCTGACCTTGAAGTTTGGATGCAGGCAGTTTACCTAGATTTGGCACTTGGAAGAACCGGTAGAGTACTTTCAGAGTTAGATTTGATAGGCGCTCAAGCTTTCGAGCAGCATTCGCTTGCGAGATTTGATTATTTGGAACTAAGGGGAATGTACTGCCTAGCCCAGGGAGAGATCGAGCTTGCCGCTGATGCATTCAGCAAAGCCTTCGACATACAACTCGACAATCCGCGTCGCCTAGTTAACGCTGGAGCTAACCTAGCAGGCTGCTTTCTAAGCCTTGGCAAGCTAGAAGAAGCAAAATCTGTAATCGACACATCAACTGCAACAAAAGACTCCTCGCTTAGCGCGCTGATAACTAAGATTGATGTATACCGGGCCATAGGAGAACTGGACAAAGCACATCGCATTACAAGTGTATTGTCGAAAACCGCTCCGGGCGACAGACGAGTCTTTGAAAGAGTGCTGCTTACTATCGGCGACCGGCAACGAGCCGCAAATTGACTCTGAAATTCAACTAACGGTTGTTAGATTTAATTTCTGCAGCATCCTGCTTGTTCTGCAGCGCGCCTTGAACGGCCTGTCCGACCGCTTTAACACCGGCACTTGCCATATTAAAACCTGCCTGCATTCTGGTCAGACGCGAGTTGAGTTCTTGATCAAATCCACCGTCAATCGTCCATGGAATTTCAATTGCACCGTAAACTCGACCGAGAGCTGATCGGCGCTGAACCGCGGCAGAGTTCATTGCATCGTACTTAGCCCAAGCGACGACTTTATCGATGTCAGCGTTACGGATGTTGCGCATTGATTTAACGCCTTCTCCTGCAAGCGTTTCAATCGGCTTGGCGATGACGTTGGCCACTCTTGAAAGCGCGCTACCCTTACCACCCGAACCGACACCTTTGCCGGCATTTCGAGTAGCTGTAGTATTTGCCGACGGACCCGTGTAACTTCCTCGTCTTCCACCGTTGGCACGGTTTGCGTTAGCACGGTCAGCTCTCATGTTATTGCGATTTATCATCGAGACGCCGTCCATCCCCAGCTGCTGAGTTTTCTTGAGGAAGCCGGCTTGGTTAAAGCCTTCTGCGATGCCCTGAACAGCAGACATTTGCAGGCCGGCTGAATGCATATTCCCAAAAGGATTGCCGAACATATTACCCCAAGCTCCCTTAGAGCTGTCACCGAGACCCATGCCGCCGAAGTTTCCTGAACGTAGATTGCCGCCAGACACACCGGCCCAATCAGCTGTTCCGGTAGGACTTCCACCGTACGAACCAGATTTAGCGTTATCGAGCGCCGCTCCTGCGGCGCCCATCACTGTATGCAGTGCGCCTGCGCGCATATCGTTAAGACCTGACTGACCGGAGCCTGCAGCCGCGCCGACTCCCTGGAATTCAGCTACGGTTCTAATACCCTGGGAAACTAGCCCTGCACCGCCCTTTAAGCTGCCAAGCAACAGGTAGGAGCTGACAATTGGAATCGACTGCAGCGCAATGCCAACAATTGCGTAGTAAGTTCCCAGCTGGAAAGTCGGATCTGCTTCCTGCATTGTGTATATTGCTGTTGCCATTGCCGGATCGATTGTCGTCATCGACTTAACCGGTTCAAGCGCTGTGTTCAATGTGGGGTTGTCATAGTTCCGGGCAACCATCATTGAGAACAGGGCATCGTCGAGCAGCATTACAACCGCGTAGCCAATATCCCAGCTCTTAACCCACAGCCAGAGACTAAACCACATCAGAAATCCAGTATGCTTGCCGGGAACAAGCAGCAGCAGAGCAAAGAATGGATACAATACTGACAGGAAGTACAGTGCTAAGCCTTGATAGTACGGCATCGTTGCAGCTGTATTCATCAGCTGTGTCTTTTCCTGCCACTCCCGAGTGCCGACACGCGCTCTTTCTGTCAATGCCAAGTCGTTTTCACCCTGCACCCCGATCGTCGTAAAATCTGAGGAGCGCTCGACGAATCCCGCAATAAAAGCTGATGTAGTCGGGTTATTTAGTTCATTCTTAAGAATGGACTGAGCAACTATTTTATACAGATTTACCGGCAAGTTCGGATCGACGTCCGGGTTCGCGCCGGCAATTTTATTCCACTGGTCGATGATTTCTTGTCTGGTTAAGCCCGTGCCGGTCCCAGAAACCTCTGTTCCTTTTTCGGTCTGGTTAACAATTCTATCCGTCTGCATCATTGCGAAGCGGTGAACACCGATGTAAGTCACATTCCACACCTGCTGGCAGCTAAGACCTTGACCGTACTGCCTTTGCAGACTTGCCACTTCATCCGTGATGGCAGCCGGAGTTATATTGTCACCACCACCGGTTTGATTAGCCTTCATTTGGGATAGAATGTTCTGAACATCTTTAGGGTCGTGCAAGACGTTGTCGAATAATCCCGGGTAATCACTATAAGCGATGCTCAGCTTTGCCAAATACCTCCAAGCCGGATCGGAAAGCTGGACTTTTTTTACGATGAGATTCCGATAGAGCATCTTTCGCTGACACTGCCTGCTGTTAATAATGAGCGCCGGGGGATCCTGCGAACCACAGCCTGTCGCCGTCCCACCAGTATTGCAAAGCAGTTGGTTACCCGCTGGCGTGTCCGGGGGCGGATTAAGCGACCAATCTTCTCCGGACAAACACGAAACGTTTCCCAGCGGCCAAGTCGGGTCCGGCTCCGGAACATTAGGATCCAAGCCTTTTAATGGAGGGTCGATCTGTCGCCATTCTCGCCCAGCCTCCATTGCGGCGCGGCAGTGGCCCATCATTGCCAGCTGCATAAGCTCTTTGAACTCGGGATCCTGCACGTAAGTCGTTTTGAGATGACTCACCATCTCCGCTCTCATCAGGAATCGGACATCTGATTTAATGCGACTTCTGTTAATCTGCGCAACGATCTCCTGGATTGTTCCACTGATCAGGTCGTTGTACCACCCGAAAAGCGACGAGATTCGCGGCGTGTAGCTCTGCACATTGGTCAAGCCTTTGTCGTCCGCAGCCATATACTCGGCAGAGTGCTTCGCCTGAATCGAACTTCGCTGTTCGTCACCCCAGAGCCAATCGACCCCTTCCGTCGAGGTCCGTGGAACGACCGCACTAAAAAATAAGCTCGGTCCAAGGAAGAACCACAAAGCGAATTTGAATTGGCCCATTCCCAGGAAGACGACTATCGCAATGATCGCTCCAATGATGTAGATCAGTGCACCCAACGAACCTTCCATCGGACCCATATAGGCGTCGAGCAAATATGATTGATAATAATATCCGGCTGTTTCAAGAGCTGCTGCTGCTAGCGTGCCCGATGAGCCAACGGCATCGACGAGTGGAGCAGGCTGGGCAAGCGCGGCCGCCGGCACTAACAGCACCGCCAAAAACACGCCGAGCGCTAAGCATCTATCGCCGCGAATTTTCAGCAAGCCGCTCCTCCTCTCGTTGGCGTTTCTCTGCTTCTTCCTTTGCATTTTGCGCTTCGTTAAGCGCTCGACCCATCGAGTCACCAGTAGATGCACCAATCGAAGTTCCCAAACCCACTGCTCCGGCCACTCCTTTGCCGAGTCCGTTCTGAGCGATGTTCCAAGTCTCTTTCGCAAAGCCGCCGAGAATCAGCTTATGCTCAGCCTGCAATACTTCGTATTCAGAGTTTATGACTGTATCAGCGCGACGCTGAGAATCGTGGAAGTAGTACTTGTGTAGCATTGTATCAGCCGCGAGCGCCCTGTTCTCGGCGCTCCAAGACTCGTTATAAGCAGCTCGCTGCAGATTCAATTTATACTGCGCCAGTGCTACTCCGGCAGCTTTGTTTGACATAGCCTTGTTTAGCTCTGTCGATAAAGTGGAAGCGGCCTTTGTCCAATTATCTCCCTTGGTGATACCCTTGGCTTTCAGCTCGTTAAGTCTGCCGAGGGCCTTGAATCCGGTCTGCGACATTAGGTTGCCGAAAATCTTCGGATCGGCCATTGCAGCCCATGCCGCATTTTGCACCGCGTTATCAACGTTGCGATGAATCTGTCCAATATTGGACTGAGCTTTTAAGCTTCTGGAGTACGAGCCCATTGCCTGACCGATGCGTCCGGTAAAGTTTTGAAAGCCCTGATTAACGGCGTGCTGAATCTCCTTGCCGCCCTTCTTAATCATGACTCCAGTTAAGACTGGCACCGCACCCAGTGTGGCAGCAATCAGCGTATAATAGGTGTTAATCGAATAGGTCGGATCTGTCTCCAAGACGCGCTTGATAGTTTGTCCCATGATTTCAAACTGCGGCTGTCCAGTCATATCCTCCAGCGGGGGACCGTGAGGAAGAAGTGCGAACAGGATCTCGTCTACCAGCATGGCAATCGCAAAACCAAAATCCCAGGACTTCGCCCAGAACCAGAGACCCATCCAAAGCAGGAAGCTACTGTGACGACCAGGCACAATCAGCGAAAGCGCGAACAAGGGAAAAGTCAGCGAGAGGAAGTAAAGCAGCAGTCCCTGCACATAAGGTAGAGAAAGCATCGCAGAAAGAAAGTCACCTTTACCCTTATACTCTTCAGTCGACGACATTTCGCGAATACTTCTAGCCATCTCCTCATCATCCCACTTCATCGCAGGATTTAGATCGCTCCCCAGTGGATTGATAGCCTTGTTCCTATCACGTCCAAACTGCGCTAGTGCCGGACGAAGTGACTCTAGTTCGTTGAGCAGAGCTCTTGCTGAAAGCTCATTAATCATAAACAAGAACGCCTCGTTGCGACCAGTAGAAGTAGAAATATCATACACTTCTTCGAGCTTGCCGCTCTGCGAGTTCACCTTCCAGCCGAACTTTTTAAGGATGGATGTCAGCTGATCGGCTTTCCAAGCTTCGCGTCCCGCTTCGTCCAGACCCTCCGGTGCTGCTTCTCGGTTAATTCTGCTGTAGTGCGCTGTTACCTCTTTAGCAAACGCTTCCGTCGCTAAGGTCCAGAGTTCGTTACAAGTAATTTGCTTGTCGCTAAACGGCGCTAGATCCAAATCGAAATAATCAGCAAAACTTTCAAAGTCAGGTATATCAGAAGTACTAATGACTACGTTTTCTTCGCCGAACTTTGCCAGCTCTGCTTTAATTGCGCTGATGTAAGTCGTATCACGATGCGGGTTATTGGCTTCCGCCAGTAGCATATAGTAGTGCGCACACTCAGTTGCGCCGATTATGTTAACGAACAACTTGAGCTTTGGGTCCGTAGATTCAAGTTTGTATAGCAGCGCGTAACGCTCAGTCCTGTTAATGAACGTTTTGTCCATGTCATCTTTGGTAAGCTGTAAGGCTGAGACGAGACTGTCAACTATGTCACTGGTTAAACTCGTGTACCATCTGAAGAACCATGATACCTGCGCGGTCTGAGCAGGTGGGACTCCTGGATCATTGGGTGCAGTAGTCGTACCGTCTGTGTGCCCTTCTGCAGCTTTCCAGACTCGGTCTTGGTAAAAATTTGAACTGCCGAAGTCCCAGCTTGCGCCAAGCGATTCTGTCCGAGCGCTGACCATCCACCAAAACAGCGCTGGGCCAACTAGAAACCACATGCCAAACTTGTAATTGCCGCCAATTGCAATCGTCCATATCGCAACGATCGCCGAAAACACGTACAGCATCGCACCAATTGAATGACCAAAGGAGCCGTTAATATAATCTAAGAAATCTGATTGAACGTAGTGCCCTGCTGTTTCCAGCGCCGCACCGATTAATGTACCCACGCTGCCGATTTGGCGGTCATCAAACTGCACAGCCTGGGCGGAGAACCCATCAAGCAAATCGATTGACATGAAGTGGAGTAGAAAACGGAAAGATTCGACGAGCAGATTAACAGCTGCCGCCGCTCCCCACTGGAGCATCTCTCCGCCTATTTCAAAACCTCCAATCATAAACCGTTTAAACTAATCCACTACTCGCCGTCAGTCCCCGCAATTGGTATTGTGCTACCAGCACCTTGTCTAATAAATCCAGCCGTATGATCGCTGCTGCTGCCTTTGGTGCTGCCCCAAGGAGCGCTGGTATCACCAGCCATGCTGCGACCCATATATTTTTCCGTTACTCCGTTAGCTTTGGCAGAAATGTAATCGAGAGAAGCACCGTTGTTGTAACCCATTTTCCGTCTGGAAAGCATCGCCGCATACTGACGAAGCTCCATGTTCTCCTGCGAGAATTGCTGCTTGTATCTTGCCATTTTCATCTCGGCGTCCATATGACGGTTCTTTGCCGCATCGGTCGTACTCGCGCGCCAAGTGCCGTCTTCAGCTTGTTGAGGATTGTACCCTGCTGCCTCTGCTGCAGCTTTCGCCTCTTGTGCCTTCCTAGCCGCCATATAGTTTTCAACTTCCGACCATTCAAAGTTCTTTGAGCGCTTGGTCATTCGCCGCCCAAATTCCTGTGACTGCATGCCCATTGTACCCTTAAACGCATCGAATAAGTTAGTGGCCCCGAGGCACAAATGTGCGGTAAATGCAGGCACAGCTATCGTGAGAATACCTACGATTGTGTAATAGGTATTCAGTCCTGAGAGCGGATCGTGAGTGTTAATTAGAGCATAAACACTAGAAAGGTCATTCCAATTGAATGCTTGGTTTTCTGCACTTGCCAGCGAGGGGTTTGTATATTTCCAAAGAATATCGCGAATTACGTCGATAAAAGCGAATCCGATATCCCAGCTCTTGACCCAGACCCATAGCGCCATCCAGACAAAGAAAGCACTATAACGCCCCGGCATTATTAGAAACAATGCAAAGAACGGGAACATCATTGAAAGTAGATAGAGCAACAGGCCCTGAACATAGGGGATACTCCCCGCAAAGTGAATCAAGGTCATCTTTGCGCCACGCGCCTCGTGGTTAGCGACGTTAGAGAAGGTTGCAGTAAATGTCTTCTGTTCCCAAGGAGCGTGGCTATGGATTTGGTCCGTCATCGAGGCATGAGCCTGGCTGGCCAGCGTATTTTTCAAGATTAGCGCTGCCAGGCGATCCTTAGCTTTTTGGAACTCAACCGGCGTTTCGGGACCGTTCGGGTTT
>JAGRAN010000193.1 GCA_020434585.1 Bdellovibrionales bacterium | reverse complement strand
TAAGACCGCAAACGACTGCCAAATTTCTTCGGCACCAGGCATCTTCGCAACTTCATCACGGACAATCTTATCTGCGATTCGCAATTTTTCGAGACGCTGGGCAGCACATTCTCCAAGACAGCGCACAGCAAGCCCGGGACCAGGGAACGGCTGTCGAGCGATGCACTCTTCTGGCACGCCCAAGGAGCGACCAATCGCCCGCACCTCGTCCTTAAACAGTTCGCGTAGCGGTTCAATCAGCGCGAGCTTCATGTCGTCAATCAAACCGCCAACGTTGTGATGACTTTTTATCGTAGCAGAGCTGCCAACAACCGAAATACTTTCAATCACATCCGGATAAAGAGTGCCCTGAACAAGATATTCTACGTCTTCGATACGGCTGGCTTCGGCTTCAAAAACTTCGATAAAGACACGACCGATAATTTTTCGCTTCTGCTCAGGGTCGGTCACTCCAGCCAGCTCACTCAAGAACCGCTCTGAGGCGTCTACTAGGTGAACATTTAGTCCGAGGCCGCCCATCATCCGCATTACTTCGCCGCTTTCGTCCGCGCGCAGCAGGCCGTTGTCGACGAAAATGCAATGCAGGCGTTCCCCGATAGCTTTGTGAACCAACACGGCTGCTACAGTCGAATCAACACCGCCGCTCAGTCCACACACGACATTACCCGTCGGAACCTTCTCGCTGATTTCCTTGATAACGCTGTCCGCGAAATTGCTTGGATCCCAATCGGCCTTAAGTCCAGCAACGTCAAAGAGAAAACTGCGGATGAGCTCCCTGCCGCACTCGGTATGGTGAACTTCGGGATGGAACTGAACGCCGTAAATACTGCGGCTGGGGTCGCCAAAGGCGGCCACGGGAGAATTGTCCGAAGTTCCAAGTACCGAGAAACCCGAGGGCAGCTCGCTGACTTTGTCTCCGTGGCTCATCCAAACCTTTACTTTCTGGGCGGCGGCAAAGGAACCGAACAGTCCAATCGGATTTGTAATTTCGACGTAGGCAGGGCCAAATTCCCTTGCCTCGCTGGCGCCGCACTTTGTGCCCCAACCCGTGACCGTTCCGCCAAAGCACTGTGCCAGTAACTGCATCCCGTAGCAGATGCCGAAGATCGGCAGTCCGCTTTCAAGCACGCGCTGATCGACCTTTGGAGCTCCAGGTTCGTTTACGCTGGCCGGGCCGCCGGAAAGAATTATTGCCTTGGGTCTTTTCGCTAAAATGTCACTGGCCGGCAAATTGCCGGGGAGAATTTCACAATAAACTCCTAACTCACGCGCGTTTCGCGCAATAAGCTGTGTTACCTGGGATCCGAAATCTAAAATAAGCAGCTGCGCTTCCATGGCACCTATTAGCGCATTGTGTAGTTTGGAGCTTCTTCGTGGATTTTAACGTCGTGAACGTGACTCTCGCCAAGTCCAGCGGCAGTAATCCTGACGAATTCTGCTTTTTGCTGCAGCTCCGGAATAGAGTTAACTCCGCAGTAGCCCATTCCGGCGCGAAGTCCACCAACTAGCTGGTAGATTGAGGAAGACAGGGCCCCTTTAAATGGGACGCGTCCTTCAATTCCTTCTGGCACTAGCTTCCCTGGATCTTCGACATCAGCTTGGCGGTAGCGGTCTTTGGAGCCAGCCTTCATCGCACCAATTGAGCCCATACCGCGATACAACTTATAGCTGCGGCCCTGATACAAAATGGTTTCTCCGGGCGATTCCTCTGTTCCAGCAAATAATGAACCAATCATCACGCAGTCTGCGCCGGCAGCAATTGCCTTGACCAGGTCTCCAGAATATTTAATGCCGCCGTCGGCGACGAGACGGACACCAGTTCCGCCGATAGCTTTACGAACTTCGCTGATCGCTGTGATCTGCGGAACGCCAACTCCAGAGATAACTCGAGTCGTGCAAATAGAGCCTGGCCCGATGCCAACTTTGACCGCTTGAGCGCCTGCATCGACAAGCGCTTTTGCTCCCTCGGCTGTGGCGACGTTGCCTGCCATAATGTAAACATCAGGGCACATTTCCCTAACGCGCCGCGTCGCATCGACCACGCCTTTCGAGTGACCATGAGCACTGTCGACAGTAATGACGTCGACACCAGCCTTAATTAAGACTTCAAGGCGCTGTGCTAAATCGTCACCCACCCCAACTGCCGCACCGACACGAAGGCGACCATAAGAATCTTTCGACGCCAGCGGAAATCTCCGTGACTTTTCAATGTCCTTGATTGTTATCAGCCCGCAAAGCTTGCCGTTCTGATCGACGACTAAAAGCTTTTCAATCTTGTGTTTGTGAAGCTGCAGCTTAGCTGACTCTAGATCTGTTCCAGGCGGCACCGTGACGAGGTTCTCCGCTGTCATCACACTGGAAATTGACTTGCTAAAGTCAGTTTCAAAGCGCAAATCACGGTTGGTTACGATTCCAGCAATCTTTCCATCGGCCTCGACGACTGGAAGCCCGGATATTCGATACTCACGCATCACTTCCAACGCTGCGCTTACCGGCTGATTGGGAGCGACAGTTATTGGGTCGGTGATCATTCCGCTTTCGGACTTTTTCACCTTAACGACTTCAAGCGCCTGAGCTTCGGGCGACATGTTTTTATGAATAACGCCCAAGCCTCCTTCCTGCGCAATTGCAATCGCTAGGCGTGACTCAGTCACTGTATCCATCGCCGCACTGATCAGCGGGATGCTGAGGCTAAATTCTTTGTCGAGCTTAGTTGAAACGTCTACGTCTCGCGGCAAAGTTTCGGCATAGGCCGGCTTGAGCAGCACATCATCAAAGGTTAAAGCCAGCGGGAATTCCGCATCTGCGTCCTTGGTCATGACACAACTCCTCGAACCCGCGCGCAAGCAGGTCTCGTGTTAAATAGTAGTGATGATTGATTAATTGTAGAAAGGTGCGTAGCCATACGGACAAATAGCAAAATTGCTGTTTGTATGCAAGAGGCCGATAGAGCTATTGCCCCAACTGACGCTTGGAATGCTTGCGGGCAACTAGCTTGATATCCGTACCTTCGTAACCGAACTCTTCGCGCAGGGCATTTTTTAAGAAGCGCAAATACGAGAAATGAACGGCTCGTGGAAAGTTAAAGAACAGCACGAATCTTGGAGGCGACGTTCCCACTTGGGCAGCGAAATATAGTTTTAGCGGGCGTCCTCGGTAAACCGGAAGTGAGTTCTTTGTCACGGCTCGGCGCAATACTTTGTTTAGCATGCTTGTTGGAACTCGCCGCTCTCTTGAACGCGCAGCTTGCTTTACCGCCTCGATTATTCTCGGACAGCGTTTACCGGATTTGGCGCTGATAAACACAACTTCAGCGTATGGAGCGAATTTCATCTCTTCGCGAACTTTGTCGGTAAACTGCTTAACTGTTCGGTTATTCTTCTCGACAAGATCCCACTTATTGATCGCGATAACTAGCCCGCGACCTTGCTCGTGAGCTATTCCCGCAATCTTGGTGTCCTGGGTGTTAGGTCCGTCGGTCGCATCGATAACTACGACTGCCACGTCGCATTCAGATAGCGCCCGAAGCGTTCGCATCGCACTATATTGCTCGACGCGGTCGCTGATACGCGCCTTCTTGCGGATACCCGCCGTGTCTACTAAAACGTACTGCTGGCCATCGCGCTTAAGATCAAGATCGACTGAATCTCGTGTAGTCCCAGCTATGTCTGAAGTAATCGATCGCTGTTCGCCGCTCAGGGTGTTTACTAGCGTGGATTTCCCGACGTTTGGCCGCCCTACGATTGCAACGCGAACTCGCTCCGGCAGACGGTCGACAATCTCCTGCTTATTATCGAGCGGCTCCTCTTCTTCAATTACGCCGATGTAAGTTGTTTGGCGTAGGTCACGCAGACGGTTCGAAGCCTGATATTGCTCCGCTGTAAGCTCACTACCGGTCGCAGTTTCAGTCGCCTCACCGGGCACAAATACTGGTGCAAAGACAGGCGGCCCTTCGGGCTCCGGCTGCTGCTGCAAGCGCGGAGGTTCGGGTTCGTCCTCTTCGTCTTGTGCCTGCTTCTCGAGTTCCTCGATGATAGCCCGCGCTCGTTCCGCTGCTTCTCGTTCAGCTTCCTCTTC
>JAGRAN010000192.1 GCA_020434585.1 Bdellovibrionales bacterium | reverse complement strand
TACTCGTCCCGGGGATAACGAGAACGAATGCCAGCGCGATACCAAAGAATCTCGCCAAATTCATATCAAAGGTGACCTCTCAATCAATTTTCGTGCGACTCAGCCTATTACACATTGGATTGGTCCTCAAAATTTTGAAAGTTTAGTAAGCGCATGTGAGACGTCCCTAGCCTCGTTCACGACCTATTAGCTGCGCCTATTAACAATTTCCGGGCACTTGGTAATCACTTAGCTGCATCAAATTTAGAGCGTTCAGTGCATGCACCTAGCGCTATCTCGATTCTCTTAGAACCAGGGTTTTGCGTTGATGAGAGCACATGTCCGACTTCTGACTTCCGCTCTTCTACTGTCTCTTGCTGCTTGTAATGGCTCTGGTGGAAGCACTTCAACAAATCGCAATAGTTTCACTGCGTCAGAACTTTCGTTAAACGGTGATTCCGCAGCTTCGACTAGCTACGTTTACGTCGAACTTTCGCACCCTCAAGCAGACGGAGATTCAGTCGTTAGCGTCAATTATCATTTCCCCAGCACACAGCAACACAACTTGTGCTTCGACCCGGATTCGGCCTACTCCCACAATTTGCTGATTAGCAATGAGAACGGAGAAGTTGCGAACATCAATAGCGGAGAGCCTTGCAAGTCTGTTCTGATTGAGGCGGGCGACTACTCTCTACAATTCTCGCATAGCGGCGAAGGTGATGTTTCAGAAAAAGTGCATATCTTCCTGCGCCCGCTCTTTGAAACTGCCACTAGGAACACGACCCCCTTAAGCCAAGCGGACACAAACGCAAAAGCCGACAGCACCTGCAAGTTCATTGAAACCTGGTCGATGAAATCCAAAGTCGTTCCAGACGACTACCAAGGCGACAGCAATTTCTTAACCACAGAGTATCTGGTAGCAAGTTTAGGCAGCCAGCTCGGCAGCCACGGCTTCTATCAGCTAACGTCTCAGCGCACTCCCGACGCAAAAATTAACAAGTACATGATGTTCGATTTGTATGACTGCGGAAGCGGTTTGGTAAAATTTAAAACTGCGCAAGGCACTTACCTCACCGAGCATTGCGGCTTCCTGATGGACGCAGCAAAAACTATCGACGATGCCCAGGCGTTCCAACTGACTTATCTCGACAACGAGAGCATAACTTTAGGAGTTCCCGGAGATCCGATCGCCTACATCAAAGTAGGCTCTGTCGGTGGGCAGCTCGACGAATTCCCGCTTGGACTTTGCTGCTGCCAAGACACGCAGGACAGTCTGCCCTACGTAGATTCATCCTATGTCTACATCAGCGCAGAACTTGAGGCTGTGACAACTTTTAATAGAGTCTGCGGCTCGAGCAGAAACGACGACTGCGATATCGAAGGAGAATCGAGCATCGTTGCGGCAAGCTCACCGTCAGCACTCGAAACTCATTGGATTCCAACGAGGCAGCAAGGAATCTTGGCGCTGATCGATTCATGCCGCGGCTGCAATCTAGAGGGTATCGATTTCTCAGGCCGCGATTTAAAAGCGATTGACTTCAGCAACGCCCACTTCAAGGGTGCTAACCTAAGTAAAGTCGATTTTACGAACGCGATGCTTGCAGGGGCGGATTTATCAGGAGCAAATCTTACTTCTGCAAACCTAACATCGGCAAACCTGTCAAAAGTCGACCTGACAACGACCACACTCACCGGCGCAACCATGGTCGGTATCAACCTAAGCGGGGCTAACCTCTCGCAGGTTCACCTAAGCGGCTACGATATATCCAACGCCGATTTTTCTCAAAGCAACTTAACAAGCACTGACCTAAGTCATGCTACTCTGGACAACTCCAACTTTTCCACAGCGAATCTAAAAGAAGCGAACCTCGGCTACGCTAGCCTAAAGGACACGAATTTTTCGAAAGCTACTTTAACTGAAACAATCTTTTCATACGCATTCATGGTGAACGCGAATTTAAGCGGCTCTGACATCCAAGGGGCTAGCTTCGAACACGTCGATTTTTATTCCGACGGCACCGGCACAGCGAGCTTGGAAGATGCTACGATCGTCAGCGGCAACTTCACAGACGCCAACTTAATTGAAATTGTGCTGGACAAGGCGATCATCTCGGGTGGCAACTTCAGCGATGCCCGGCTGCTGAACGCCTCCATTCGCGGCACACAGCATCCACAAAACAGCACCGGCGAAACCCTACTCTTCGCCAATGCTCTGCTTGCTGGTGCAGACTTCAGCGGCGCCCTCTTTGACGAAGTAGACTTTTCAAACGCTGTGATTTCTACCAAATCAAATTCAGTCGATCTAATCGTTCGAGTATCAGTTGATGAGACGAAGACCTTTTCTTACAACTTCGAACCGACAATCCTGCCGACTACAAGTTCCAGCACAATTTGCCCGAACTCTTCTTCTGGACCCTGCATGAACGATGCTTGGGTTCCAAACAAACTACCGACCTACGGTGGTTCAGACACCGGTGACACCTGGCAATAGGATAGGAACTTTCGCATGCCGCAAATTACACGCAGAGACTTCATTAAAATCGCGGGCGTCACTAGTGCCGCACTGACCTTCCCTAACCTGTTAATGGGCTGCGGAGGTGGCAGCGGCGGTGGAAGAACAATCAAAAACCGCACACTCCACTTTAACTTAAGCGGCGACGGTTTTCTCCCTGACGATGAGGAATACCTCTTTCACATTGACGGCTCGCGCTTGCCCGTTTTGCGCCATACCGCAGAGACTTTGGCTGCATCTGGGCAGTCAAGTTCCAGCGCAACCCACTACATCGAGAACGTTCCGCTGCCGTCTGACAGAGCGGTCCATCTTTATCTAACTCAGCGCTCGGACAACGCAGGCGCGATCGCTTCTGCCCAGGGCACCGAGGTTAATCACGGTCTCGCCCTCTCGTTCATCCATATCCCGGACGAAGCTAGCGGTCTCAGCGGCTCCACTGCGAATCTTAAGGACGCACCCGGAACCATCTCAGTCCAAAGTTTGCAAACTTTCGGACCCAAAGACATCGCCACAACCATTCTCTACCACCACAGCAACTTGATGAGCTTCGATGCTGATACCGGCAAGACGGTAATCACGCACATACAGAGCGCCGAAGGATTTGAAAATTTAGTTCGCGCCATCATCGACGCTGGCCAGCACGGCTGGTACGACGCGAGGCCAGTTCTAAGCGATAATGACCAGCCGCTGCTCCATTCGCAAACCAACGAACCCATAGTTCAGTACGTGGTTAAGCCCGAGGTATTAGCGGCAGGCAAGCTCGCGCTGCAAGATGCACTTAACCGAGTCTACAACGACCCGGCACTGCAAGGAGTCGCCTACTCGACCCAAGTTCAAGAAGTAGCTACCAGCAGCGACACCACGACTTCGAGCAGTCAAAAGGCAAGCAGCGGCCCAACTTTTCGTATGGGCTACGAGGGACGCCACCCCGGTGCAAAGATTGAACTCGCAGAAACAGACGGAAGAAAGGTCACTCTCAAATTAACCAATGGCTACCTGCGCCACTTAAGTGCATTTATCGAATTTTACGATGCCGGCGGAAGTCTTGTTTCACCTGAAGGCTGGACGAGCCTGCTCGATTGGGTCGATGATGACACGCGAGCACGACTTGAGTCCGATACCAGAAAGTTTCTTACGCTGATTAGTCCGCCGAATACTATTTTTGCAGTTGAGGTGAACGACGCTAGTGAGGAATTTTCGTTCGACTTCCCAACGAACGCTACCCAAGCAGTTATCAGCCTGGGCGGACTCGGACATGGCGGACCGCGCGACTCTGCAATTGAGGAACTCGGCGTTGCTCTGACTTCGACTTTTGAAATCGGCATCCCCTCAATGCTGCTTGCAGCAACAGCCGGCTATCACGGCAAGGGAGATGCCTTAAAATCCCTTTACACCAACACCGGAATCCTAAAGGTCGTAGCGCGAATTTTCTTCTCGATAATTTGGGGAAACGGCGATTTAAAAACTAACGACGTGCTTACTCGCGGCGGAATATTTCTAGCTGACTTACTGGCAAAGAAAGCCGCCCAATACATTATCACTTATATTGCGGAACAGATTGCCGAATCCGTGATGGAAGACGCTATTCCGTTTGTCGGCTGGGCGATGAATGCAGTTGCGATCGCAACAACTGCTGCAGAACTAGCACAAACGACAGCTGAAGTAGTCCAGTCCCCTTGGTTAATCAGAAACCGAGTTAAGCTCTCACATAACCTGAAAGTCACCATCAATCATGACCCCAAGGATTTCGAGTTCCCGGCAACTGCTACGCACTAC
>JAGRAN010000191.1 GCA_020434585.1 Bdellovibrionales bacterium | reverse complement strand
GCCAATGCGCCGCTGATAACAATTGTTCGCCTGAAGGCTCACAGGGTTCGATTCCCCCGTGAAATTAGATATTGGCAACTGGCGGAGAGGGGGGGATTCGAACCCCCGGTGAGTTTTACCCCACACACGCTTTCCAAGCGTGCACCTTAAACCACTCGGACACCTCTCCGCGGCTCCGGATTAATACCTGAAAACTTGGCGATTTATCAACCGCGGCGGCGTTTGGCCTCGAAAAATTCGGTCAAAAGGGACGAGCATTCCTCCTCCATTAAGCCTGAAATCACTTTAACGGCTCGAGGGAGGCCAGAATCCGCTAAGTTGAAGTTTGATCCGACGGCCCCGAATTTTTCGTCGTAGGCGCCGAAGTAAAGTGTGTCTAGCCTGGACAGTAAAATTGCTCCAATACACATCGGGCAGGGTTCGAGTGTCACAAAGAGTTCACAGCCGTCGAGTCGCCAGCTGCCGAGTTTCTCACCCGCGCGACGGATTGCGAGTATTTCAGCATGGACAGTGACATCGTGATTCGTCTCAACGAGATTATGGGCAGCCGAGATTATTTCGCCGTTTTTGACGACAACCGCGCCAACCGGAACTTCGCCCAGGCTTGCGGCGGCTTCGGCTTGTTTTAGCGCAGCGCGCATGTAACTTTTCGGATCGTTCGTCATGGTTTTAAATTTGTCGATGATATTTTGTCGGTGAAGGTGCGAATGTGCAACCCTAGATGAACCTTCACCGACTTGAGCGACCTACGAGCGCAGGCGCGCGAGCTCTTCATGGACGATGCGACGCACCGTCGAGCTCAAGCGCTTGAGCACTGTGCGCATAAACTCAGAATGCGCCGGACGCGAAGTCCCCTTGTGCACGCAGCGAGCGATGCCTAGGCCAATCTGTCTGTTCTGTTCGTCCGAGAGTTCCTCGTGGCGGGTCAAAACAGTCTCCAGCGGTTGAAGCCACACAACCGAATCGAGTACCGGGTGTACTACTCCGAACTGGACTACCACCTGATCGATCGTTCCTTTTGCGGCGATCGACGGGGCGACGAACTTCAGCAAGAAGCGAAGAAATTCACTCGCTTCGATGCAGGTCATTCCGAGAAGCAGATCGCTTTCAGCTGTGTGTTCTGCGAGGTCCCTGAGCATCGGCTGCAGGACTCCGGAGACGACGCAGTCAATCTGCTCGGGCTCGAGCCTGACATTACTCATCCAGAGATAGTAGGCAATGGACTTACGCAGCTCAGGCCGCAAGTCCGTTCGAGCCAGAGCCGGAATCAGCGAATCCTCTTCGCTAAGGCCGGCTTCGACGAACATCTCGGGATAGCGGTCGCGTTTCACTCCATTTAACCACCTTTCTTCATAACCAGTCCCCGGACAGCGCCCTGCATCAGACTTTGACGCAGTAGAAAACGCATCCGGACAACCTCAAACTTCGTACCTTCACCATTCAGTCAGCCCCATAACTCACTGAATGGTGAAATTTCACACTGTCCAAAAGATAGCTTATGCAAAATACAAGTTCAAAAGCCGTTGCTGAGCGGGTGAATGGACTGGTTGACTTGTTCAATCAGCAGGCCGACTTGCATTGAAGAAAGAGCGAATCAGCGACTTAGAAGAAATGGTGCACCCGGAGCGATTTGAACGCCCGACCTACTGGTTCGTAGCCAGTTGCTCTATCCAGCTGAGCTACGGGTGCACAGCTAAAAGCGAAAGGCAGGAATATAACGAAATTAAGTGAGTAATCAAGCCAATAGGCGAATTTGATAGTGTAATCGTGTAGTAATTGTAATTCAGTCTATTCAAATAGTTGATTCAACGCGCGCAAATCGTTAATTCTACATGCCTGGCATTTTGGAGAGGTGACCGAGAGGCCGAAGGTGCTCGCCTGCTAAGTGAGTGTACGCCAAAAGCGTACCGAGGGTTCGAATCCCTCCCTCTCCGCCATAAACCATAGCCAGATATTTTTTGGAGGGGTGTCCGAGCGGTTGAAGGTGCCGGTCTTGAAAACCGGTGTGGGTAAAACCACCGTGGGTTCGAATCCCACCCCCTCCGCCATATTAACTCGTGCACGTGTTACGTCTAACGTGCACGTGCACGAAGATTATTTCCCCCAGGAACTCTATGTGGCTGGTATTCGCCATCCTGACTGCGCTATTTGAGTCCCTTAAAGACGTCCTGATCAAGCGCCGTATCCACAACATAAATCCCTACTTAGTTGCCTGGGGCATGGTGATAATTTCCTGCCCGTTTCTGGTATTGGCGTTGTTGTTTGTTCCAACTCCTGAGCTAGGAAAGAATTTTTGGTGGGCGCTGCTTGCAAGTGGAGTTCTCGACGGCGCTGGCGTTTTTCTCTACATCAAAGCGCTTAGCATGGGTGAGCTGTCGTTAATCGTTCCTCTTGTAGCTTTTACGCCGCTGTTCCTGCTGGCAACATCACCAATCATGTTGGGTGAATTTCCAAACGAAATTGGCCTGCTGGGAGTAGTGTTGATAGTGGTGGGCAGTTACGTGCTTAATCTTTCAGCCCGCGGTGGTGGATTCTTCGCGCCGTTCAAAGCCCTTGTTAAACACCCCGGCTCAAGGTTGATGCTGCTAGTTGCGTTTATCTGGAGCGTGACATCAAATGTGCATCGCATCGGCATTAATAATTCGAGCGTTATTTTCTGGGGCGCTGCTGATTCAATCGCCGTTTCAATTTTAATGATTCCCGTCGTCAGGCTGCATGCGAAACAGGATTTCAGAGCGCTGCGAACATCCTTTAAAGCTCTTGCCCCCGTGGGGGTGTGCAACGCAGCAATGTTTCTCTGCATGCTGACAGCAATCAATATGTCGCTGGTAGCTTACGTTATCTCGGTAAAGCGTCTGAGTACCGTTCTTTCGGTCTTAATGGGCCATATGCTTTTCAAAGAAGAGGGACTAAGAGAACGGCTGCTTGGAGCCTTAATCATGGTCGCCGGCGTGTTTTGTATTGCGCTGTCGTAACAGAAAGCGCGTCTACAGCTCGAGGTGCCTAAATTCCGCGACAAGCTTAAGTGCCTCAGCGGAACTGTTGGTCGGTGCCTTGCAAGTGTGATTTTCGCAAATGAAGAAAGTCGTCTTTCCGCCTAGCAGGGTCTTTCCGCTGAGCAGTGCCGGAAAGTCAGCGCTAGCGGAATCTTCATTTAGCGCGACAACAGCATTTGGAAGATAAGTGCCGCGCAGCTGCTTTAAGAAAGCTTTGGCTTCCTCGCCTGTGTCGTCTGCTACGACAACTATTTCCTTAGAGTTGTCGAAATAATAATCGAAGGCTTGAAGTGCAGCGGCGTATGCGTAAGGAACACGTTCAACAAAAGGCGAGAGAGTTTCAAGCGTCTTTTCGGCCCGATCGCGATACAGCTTATCAAAGAAAATGTCATGCATCCGCAGAAGATTCATGGCTGCAATTGAGTTTCCCGAGGGGATTGCTCCGTCGTTAAAATCCTTTTTGCGAATTAATACGTCCGTATTGTCAGTGTCGGTGTAATAATACCCGCCGTCTTTTACGTCCCAAAACAATTCGTCCTGCCTGACTTGGAGCTTTTTCGCCCAGTTTAGCCAAGCCGGGTTGAAATCTGCTTCATACAATTCAAGCAGCGCAGAAATGAGGTAAGCATAGTCTTCGAGATATGCGTCATATTTAGCGGAGCCGCCGCGAAAACGCCGCAGCAGCTTATTGTTGTTCTGTAGATTGTCCCTAAGAAATGAGGCAGCGGCCTGCGCCGCTTTTAAGTACTTATCTTCTCCCAAAACTTTGTAACCTTTAGCCATAGCGCGAATCATTAGCGCGTTCCACGAGGTTAAAATCTTATCGTCTAAGTGTGGTCGCGGCCGTTTGCTTCGAATGGCTTTTAACTTTGTCAGCGCTGCTGCAGCTTCCGGCTCAGATTTTTCCGCCCAACTAAAAGAGTGCTTCCTGGATAAAACAATTTTGCCGTGTTCGAAGTTTCCTTCTTTAGGAGTGATAAAAAGGTGCTGTAGGGCGCTTAGCTCGCTTTTGGACAAAGCAGCTTCAAGCTCAGCGTAGCTCCAAACATAAAACGCACCTTCCTGTCCGACTTCGCCGGCGTCTTCGGCCGAGTAAAATCCACCCTGAGTATCAGTCATTTGCTCTAGGACATAATCGAGAGTTTCGCGTGCCACATGAGCAAAGGTCTCTTCTCCTACGGCAGTGTAGGCGTCCAGGTAAGCTGATACTAGCAGCGCGTTGTCGTAGAGCATTTTTTCAAAGTGTGGAACAAGCCACTTTGCATCGGTCGAGTATCTGGAGAATCCTCCACCGACATGATCGTAAATGCCGCCATAAGCCATTGCGCGAAGAGTTTCGACCGCCATAGTACGTGCGGCGTCATTTCCACTTCGTCTGTAAATGCGAAGCAGCAACTCTACGCTTTCAGGACGTGGAAACTTCGGAGCAGGACCGAAACCTCCGTAGCTAGCATCGTACGATGACCTGAACTGCTTAAATGCCTTGCTCAGTAACTCTTCCCGAATCGAACCTATCCCTTCTGGGGTTTTTGTTTGAAGGGCCTCGGTTAGTTTCTCTGCTGCCAGGTCAATATTGTTTGTTCCGCCGCTCCAATGCGCTGCGATCTGTTCAAGGATTTGAATGAATTGAGCGCGCCAGAAAAAAGTTCCGCCGTAAAACGGCTTTTTATCGGGAGTCAAGAAAACGCTCATTGGCCAGCCGCCGTGTCCGGTTAGAGCCATGACCGCGTCCATGTAGATCTGATCGATGTCTGGCCGCTCCTCTCGGTCGACCTTTATGCTGATGAAGTGCTTGTTTAGGACGGCCGCAACGTCTTCGCGCTCGAACGAATCTTGCTCCATCACATGGCACCAGTAGCAGGTCGAATACCCGATTGAGAGAAAGACAGGCTTATTCTGCTCCTTCGCTGCTTTGAAAGCCTCCTCGCCCCACGGAAACCAATCGACTGGATTATTCTGATGTTGAAGCAAGTAAGGACTTTTTTCTGCGGCGAGCCTGTTCTTTGTTTTTTGTGTTTCAGCCATGACTTTTCCCGATAGCATCACCAAGAGGGCAAAGCATAAGTATCCGAGGTTTTTGCGCTTCATTTTTTCTAATAGACACCAAGCATTGCTTGAAGGCCAATTGCGTCACTCGACTCGACGTTGGTGCCGAGCTGCGTTACAGTAACCTCTTGGCGGCAGGGTCTCGTGCAAGGGAGTCCGCGAACCCCGCCAGGTCCGAAAGGAAGCAACGGTAGCGACAACTACTCTGTGTCGCGTTGCTCTGTCGCCCTTAGCTGCACCATATTTATCAGAATTATCCTGATGTCCTATCTTGTTAGCGCTAGAAAGTTTCGGCCGCAGACCTTCGGCAGCATTGTAGGTCAGGATCACGTCAGTATCCCGCTGGCCAATGCCATCGCCCGTAACCGAGTTCCGCACGCCCTGCTGCTGACCGGTCCTCGCGGTGTAGGGAAAACCAGCTGTGCCCGCGTCTTTGCCAAGGCACTTAACTGCACCGGACGCAGCATTGATTCGGAATCGCTGAAGAGCAAGTCTTCTAAAGAAGCGCGCGATGCGGTCGAGCCCTGCGGCAAGTGCGCCAATTGCGATGAGATAGCACGCTCGTGCAGCATCGCCGTCAGAGAGATCGACGGAGCTTCCAACAACAGCGTCGACAACGTTCGAGAGCTGATTGAAAGCCTTCGCTCACTTCCGCCTCCAGGTTCAACTTACAAAATGTATATTATCGACGAAGTTCACATGCTCTCGACAGCGGCATTCAATGCGCTGTTAAAGAGTCTTGAAGAACCTCCGCCTAATACAATCTTCGTTTTTGCAACAACCGAACCTCACAAAATTCCCGAAACGGTAATATCGCGCTGCCAGCGTTATGATTTTCGCGCTCTGACTCCGGAAGCGATTGCCGCCCAGTTAGGCCATATAGCTGAGTCAGAAGGGCTTAAGGTCGGCGACGACGTGCTGCGGTTGATTTCGAGAAAGGCCCAGGGCGGAATGCGCGATGCGCAGTCGATGTTTGATCGTCTCTTAGCTTTCGGCGGCGGCAGTGTCGATTTGCAGGAAGCACAGAGACTTTTTGGTGTTGTCGATCGTGATTTCTTCCTGAGGCTTTCCGAAAGTATTCTTCAGCAAAATGCGGCGAGCTGTTTCGAACTAATCGAAGAGGTTTTTAGCCACAGCATCGATTTTCGAACATTCGCAGGAGATTTTCTCTCGCATTGGCGGGATATGATGTTGCTAGTTTACGCAGTTAAAGAGAGCAGCAGCGAATCCGCGTTGAGCAGCGTAGCAAAGCTCGTTTCCCTTAACGATTCAGAACTTGAGCGCGCCCGGACTCAAATTTCTAATCAAAGCGTCTTTGACGCTCAGCGGTTGTTTGATATCTCAGAACAAACCGTGCGAACAGCTTTGAGCAGCACCTTTCCAAGATATGTTTTGGAAGCAGGGATCGCGAAAATGGCTTCGCTCCCTGATTTGCAGCCAGTGCCTGAATTGATTGACCGTTTAGAGCGCTTAGAGTCTGGCGGAGCGGCTATCCCCGCAGCAGCTCGATCTGCGGCTGCCCCTAGCATCAGTAAGCCAGCCGTGAAAAATAAAGTTCCATCGCCGGAGCAGCCGCCTGAGCCTCGCAAGGAGTATAACCCTTCCTGGCGTGATTTCGTTGCACACGTTCAAGGCAGAGGAGAGCCAGTGCTATCCGCCCACTTGCGCCGCGTTTCTCCCAACAGTTTTGTTGACGGGCAGCTGACCTTGTCAGCCGCACCGTTTGATAAGGACGCTCTTGCACAAGGCGATCTGTTCGATAAGCTGCGGCGCTGTTTACACAGTTATTCGGGAAACGAGTCTTGGACAATCCGCTTTGATGACCAGCCGACACCAGACTCCGCAGGTGACAAGCCCGCAAAAGGAACTAACGGAGCAGTGCAAGGGTCGCTTGCCGAGCAGGAGCGCCGGGCTGAAGCCTCTCGCAGAGCGAAAATCGACCGCGAAGCACGAAACGATCCCACCGTGCAGTCCGTTCTATCTGCGTTCTCCGGCAGCAAAGTAGAGAAAGTGTCACCGCTTAAATAAAGGAGGAGTTCCGTGAAATTTCCAGGCAATTTGGGAGACCTGATGTCTCAGTTTCAGCAGATGCAGCAGGGGATGACCCAAGTGCGCGAAGATCTTAAGCACAAAGAAGTTGAAGCGAGCGTCGGCGGCGGAATGGTTAAGGTCAAAATGAACGGTGCGCACGAAGTGATCGCGATAACCATCGAAAAGGAGGTTGTGAATCCGGATGATGTTTCAATGCTTCAGGACTTGATCAAGTCTGCTGTTAACGAAGCTTCACGCAAGTCCCAAGAGTTGCTTAAAGAAGAGCTCTCTAAAATTACCGGCGGCCTTCCGATTCCCGGATTCAATGTTTAGATGAGCGACGTTTATTCTTATCCAGCGTCGATGCGACGGCTCGTCAACGAGTTGTCTAAGCTGCCCTCTATCGGTTTGAAGAGTGCAGTTCGCCTGGCTCATGCTCTGATAGAGCCGTCTAACTCTGCTGCTGAGGAGCTCGCAGGGGCAATAGTTAACGCTAGGAAGTCACTGCGATACTGCGAAGAGTGTTTTTCCTTAACGGAATCAGCGTTGTGTTCTGTTTGCGAAGATGATGCACGCAGTAGGGCGACTATTTGCGTCGTTGAAAAACCGTCCGATTTGATTTCCATCGAGCGCAGCGGCGACTACAACGGTTTATATCACGTACTGCACGGGCTTTGGTCTCCAATGCGAGGAGTTGAGCCATCTGCAGTGAGAATCAATGAGCTCGCCGCTAGGCTCGAGAAACTCGGGTGCGTCGAAGAAGTAATTCTCGCGACAAGCACGACCGTCGAAGGTGACGCGACCGCAATGTATATTGCAAACATGCTGAAGGACCAGGACGTTCGTGTTACCCGATTAGCGCAGGGTCTTCCGATGGGAGGCGAGCTCGAATATGCTGACGAATTGACCTTAAGTCATGCCCTAGCGGGCAGGCAGGCCATCGATTAG
>JAGRAN010000190.1 GCA_020434585.1 Bdellovibrionales bacterium | reverse complement strand
GTCGTATTTCAGACTACGCGCTTCGGCCCCGCCTCCGACATTTTTATGATCAGTATCAATGGGACCGGCGAACAACCACTTGTTGTCGACAAGCACGAAAACGTAACTCCGACATGGTCGCCGTCAGGCAGAGATATTTGTTTTTCAACCAACGCCTACTGGCCCGGATGGGATCTTCTTACTTATAATTTAGAAGCAAAACACTCTACCCTTCTGTCGCATGGCGAGCGCTCATTTAAAGATCCTGCTTGGAGCCCAGACGCTGCGTCGATTGCAGTCGCTCACGGCAATGGAGTTGAGATCGATATTTGGACGGTCACAGCCAGCACCCACAAAGCTGAACATTTGATTTGGCAGAAAGGACGAAGTGCTGACCCGGTTTGGGCAGCCGGCGGCCGCTACATACTTTTTACTAATGAACTGCACGTAGGTATGAAGGACTACCATGTTTTTCTGTATGACATATCTACTGGCACAACTACGCAAATTACCAAGGGGCTCGGCTACGTGCGGGATTTATCTTGGACAGACACCAATGGGAGCAAACCATGAATGGATCGATGTTTAAATCTCTATCTTTAGCTGTCCTGGCAGCCGTATTGATCCAAGGCACTCCTGCTGCGTGGGGGCAGGAATCGACGATGGAGCCGCCAGTCGAGGAGGAAGTCATGCCGATGATCGATCCTGAAGTGCTGGCCAACTCTTATCTCCAAGACAACAATGGCAACGAAGTGTTGGACATTGTTGCTTTTGGCGACAGCATAACCCGCGGCGTCGGAGACTTTATTTCACCGGATTCTTTTGTTGAGGAAACGCAGCGCAACGTTTCAGGTGAAGCTGGATATCCGCTGCGAATAGAAACTTTGCTGAATGTCAGCGTGTCCAACAGCGGCGAACCCGGCGAAGAACTAGTCGGACGAGGCGTCCACCGATTCGCGGCTACTATACCGGCACTCCACCCAGACGTCGTCATCATTTCAGAAGGGGCGAACGACGCAATCTTCCTGGAAAGCTCTGTCGCAGTGTTTAGAGGAACGCAGACTATGGTCAATATCGCTTATGCAATCGGAGCGCAGCCGGTGCTGGCAACAATTCCTCCGTCATGCTGCGACCGTGCCGGCAGAAATCAATTCGTCGACTCTTATAATCGCGAGTTTCACAGCCTGGCCGCAGCGAACGGATTGCCGCTCGCTGATGTCAACAAAGCGTTTAAAAATATTTGCGGCGGAACGAACTGCTACCTGTTAAATCGCCCCGAAGGATTACATCCGAATATCGAGGGCTATGACGTTATCGGCGAAAACGTTATCGCAACATTGCTAAAGATCAATCTGTTTGCTCCGGACGGACCCCAGGCTTTGGAGGCAGCACTTAACTTACCCGAAGGCTCCGTGGTTACCGTGCCAGACCCAGAGCCTGTACAGTAAGTGACGTTCCGCCTGAAACTCACGCGACCTCGCCTGCTATTGCTCGCCGGAGCGCTTGCAGTGCTGTGCTGCGCTTGCTCTCCAGCTTATGTCATGCGTGCCGGCTGGGAAGAGACCAAGATTCTTTTCGGCCGGGAGCCAATTGACGAACTGCTGCAGGACGAAGACGTCAGCTCCGAAGATAAAGAAAAGTTTAAGCTAGTACTTAACGCTAGAAACTACTCTGAGTCACTCGGACTTAAGCCAGAAGGCAGCTTCACTCAGTATAGTGACGTCGAGCGAGATGTTCTGCTCTGGGTGCTAAGCGCTTCAAGCCCCGTTGAATTCAGTCCTATTACTTGGTGGTTCCCGATTGTCGGAAGAATTCCTTATAAAGGATTTTTCGACAAAGATGACGCAATCGAGGAAGCCAAGGAGCTTGAGCAAAAGGGCTTTGACTTCTACCTTCGGCCAAGCCCCGCATTCAGCACACTTGGCTGGTTTGACGATCCGCTGCTTTCGACTGTCTTGGCATTCGACGATGTTTCACTGGTCAATACAGTAATTCACGAGGTTCTTCATAATACTATCTGGATCAAAGATAACGCTCCATTCAATGAATCGCTCGCTAATTTCGTGGGAACTATCGGCGCCCGCGACTTTTTTCAAAGCGAGCTTCACACAAATCAAGACTACGCAGAGCAGGCAGACGCACAATGGAAGGATGAGGTTCTTTTTGCCGCGTTCCTCGAAAAGACAAAAGCCACACTCGACGATCTATACCGCCGGGGAAAACCTGAGGCTGAGCCAGAGCGCCTGAGTCGTCAGGAGATTCTCGACCAGCGCAGAATATTGTTTGAACAAATACAGAGCGAATGGAAGGAGCTGCAGTCTTCGTTTATTTCAAAGAGTTACCACTCAGCGAAAATATCAATTAACAACGCATCAATCACGGCCTACCAAATCTATCTAACAAAACCCGAACTCTTCTCACGGCACTATACTGCTTGCGGTGAGAGTTTGGAGCGCTTCATTCGCTCTTTGAAAAAGTTCGCCAAAATGGAATCAGCGCGCGGTAAAGACAGCTATTCAGAATTTGAAAAGACCGTCGACAGTTGCCTCGCCGGCGAAAAATCCGACGCAAAATCCTAAGCTTACGTGCCTGCCACAGCATTGCTCGAAGCAGCGTAAAATGCTAGAACGCATGACGATTAATAAGAAGAATAGCAGGACAAAATGAAGAAGCACAAAGTTCGAGTATACCCTTCAAAAGAACTCCTCCCCAAAGAAGAACAACTGGCTTGGAAGCTCGCTGCCCTGGCCTCGGACAACGTCGCAATCGATGCTGACGTCGCCGAAATGATCATCAACCGCATTATCGATAACGCCTCGGTCGCAATAGCGGCGATTAACCGTCGACCAGTTGCAAACGCCCGCTCGCAAGCACTCGCACACCCGAACACCGGCACACGTTCCGGCGCGACCGTGTTCGGCATGCCGAACGATAAAGTATTTGAACCAGCTTGGGCCGCTTGGGCGAACGGAACTGCCGTGCGTGAACTTGATATGCACGACACCTTTCTCGCCGCAGACTATTCTCATCCCGCAGACAGCATTCCCCCGCTGCTTGCCGTCGCGCAGCACATGAATTGCTCCGGACAGGATTTGATTCGCGCCCTGGCCACCGCTTATGAAGTGCACATCAGCCTGGTAACCGGCATTTGCCTCCACGAACATAAAATCGACCACATCGCGCATCTCTGCCCTGCGCAGGCTGCCGGCATCGGCACATTGCTGAATCTCGATACGGACACTATTTATCAGTCAATCCAGCAAGCACTGCACGTCTCCTGCACGACACGCCAATCCCGCAAAGGTCAAATCTCCAGCTGGAAGGCCTATGCCCCAGCGCACGCTGGCAAGCTTGCGATCGAAGCGGTTGACCGCGCGATGCGCGGCGAAGGCAGCCCTTCACCGATATACGAGGGAGAGGACAGCGTGATAGCCTGGATGCTCTCCGGCCCTCAGGCCGCTTACGAAGTGCCTTTGATCGAGCTGGGTGAGCCAAAGCGCGCAATCCTCCAGTCCTACACCAAAGAGCACTCTGCGGAGTATCAGTCTCAGGCATTAATCGACTTAGCATTTCGCATGCGCGAGAAGATCGGCAATTTCGATAATATTAAGAATGTCTTAATTAAGACCAGCCATCATACCCATTACGTCATCGGAACTGGCGCGGGCGACCCGCAGAAGATGGATCCAAAAGCCAGCCGCGAAACCCTCGATCACAGCATAATGTATATTTTTGCCGTGGCTCTCCAGGACGGCCGCTGGCATCACGTCGACAGCTACACTCCAGAAAGAGCTGGTCGCCCCGACACAGTTGCCCTTTGGCACAAAATTGAGACCGTGGAAGAACCAATTTGGACCGAGCGCTATCACGAACGCGATCCGAACAAGAAAGCTTTCGGCGGCGAAGTTGTCATTACGATGCAAGACGGAAGCGTAATCCAGGATGAGCTCGCGATAGCCAACGCCAACCCGCTTGGCGCAAAGCCTTTTGCCCGCGAAGACTACAAACGCAAGTTCACTACGCTGACTGAGGGGACGATCGATCAGAGCGAAGTCGAACGCTTTTTCACCGTTGCTGAGAATACCGCGAAGATCAGTTCTGGCGAGCTTGGCGAACTAAACGTTCAATTGGAAGCCTCCAGTTTGAAAAATAGCGAACGCGACACTCGAGGAATTTTCTAATGTTGTTCCCAGCCGTTACTGCGCAGGAGAAGCGGTCCGATTTGCGGACAAAGCTTCAGTCAGGAAAACTGCTTCAGTTTCCGGGTGCTTTCGCTCCAATAGTTGCGCAATCCATCGAAAGCATGGGTTTCGACGGCGTGTATATATCGGGCGCTGTACTCTCAAACGACTTAGGCCTTCCTGACATTGGACTTACAACTCAGACAGAAGTCGCCTCCCGAGCTAAAGCCATCGCCCGCATTACAAAGCTCCCAAGCATAGTCGATATCGACACAGGTTTCGGCGAGCCGTTAAATGCTGCGCGAACAGTTCAGGAACTCGAAGACTGTGGGCTTTGCGGATGCCACCTTGAAGACCAAATGAACCCCAAACGCTGCGGCCACCTCGACAACAAACAACTAGTTACCCCGCAGGAAATGGCAATGAAAGTTCGCGCGGCAGCGGAGGCCCGGCGGGATAAAAACTTTTTAATTATCGCCCGCACGGACGCGCGCGCCTCTGAAGGTTTGGATGCCGCTGTGAACCGTGCGAAACGTTACGTCGATGCTGGCGCAGAAATGATCTTCCCAGAGGCCCTGAAGGACGAAAAAGAATTCGAAGCCTTTCGCAAAGCGGTGGATGTCCCACTGCTCGCCAACATGACAGAGTTCGGCAAGTCACCTCTGCTAGACAAGGAGACTCTCGAGGGCCTTGGATTCAATATTGTCATCTACCCTGTCACTACACTGCGGCTCGCCATGGGTGCGGTCGAGCGAGGCCTAAAGCAGATTAAAGAAAAAGGCACTCAGCAGGATCTCCTAGATCAAATGCAAACTCGCAAACGCCTATATGAAGTAGTGCAGTACGAATCTTATAACGACTTCGACTCTTCGATTTTTAATTTCAAACTTGAAGGAGACGCTTAAAATGTCAGCTGATGTAATTCGCCCGAAGAAAGGATTGGAAGGTGTAGTATTCGACGAATCCAAAATTTCCAAGGCTATGCCCGATAAAAAGTCTCTTATGTACAGGGGCTACTGGGTGCACGAGCTGGCTGAAACATGCTGCTTCGAGGAAATTGCCTACCTACTTTGGCACGGAGAGCTGCCTACTCAAGCCCAGCTTGACGAACTCTCCCAAGCAGAGCGCAGCCAGCGTGCGATCAGCCCTGCACTAACTGAAGCAATTCGCCTCTTCCCCAAAACCGCACATCCGATGGACGCAATTCGAACCGGAGTTAGCTTCCTCGGCATGGAAGACGAAAACGCCTGGGACAACGACCGCCAATCCAACGAACGCAAAGCCCTCAGTCTAATGGCAAAGATCCCGACTATCATTGCGTACGATTATCGCATCAAGAACGGAAAAGAACCGATAGCGCCGAAGTCTGATCTGACGTTCTCCGAAAACTTCTTCAATATGTGCTTCGGCGAGGTTCCAGACAAAGAAGTAGTAAAGGCTTTTGACGTCTCATTAATACTATATGCTGAACATGGCTTTAATGCCTCGACATTCACTGCCCGCGTCGTCGCCTCCACTCTTTCTGAAATGTACGCCGCTGTCACAGCGGCCATCGGATCCTTGAAGGGCCCTCTGCACGGCGGTGCTAACGAGCAAGTAATGCACATGCTTAAGGAGATCGGCTCGGCTGAAAATGCTAAGGCCTGGATGCTTGACGCCCTCCAGAACAAGAAGAAAGTAATGGGCTTCGGCCACCGCCTCTATCGCATCGGCGATTCTCGCGTTCCAACAATGTCCAAGTACCGCGATCGACTTGCTGAAATCACAGGCAATAAATCATGGGTCGAAATGTCTCACATCCTCGAAGAGACAATGGTTGCCGAAAAAGGCATTCACCCGAATTTGGATTTCCCGGCTGGACCAGCCTACTACATGATGGGCTTCGACATCGAAATGTTCACACCAATCTTTGTAATGGCTCGGGTTACCGGCTGGTCAGCTCACGTCATGGAGCAGCTGGAAAACAACCGCTTGGTTCGCCCGCTCAGCGACTACAAAGGCCCAGGCCCAAGAAGCCCGCAGCCAATAGCCCAGCGCGGTTAGCTTACAAGAAGAACTTAAGCGCTGTAATCAGTGCGATATCGTTGCGATCGGCACCTTCAGCTGGCTCGTTATCGTACGTGTGCTCGAGGCTAAGGCCAATCCCGACGCTTGGGATCATTTTAACGTCAAGTCCAAGACTGTTTTTGATGATCGAATCGCGCGTATCCTCGAGCGAAACGAAAGCTCGAAAGGACTGAGTTAGCGCTGAATTTTTTGAGAACTGCCAGCGCAGGCGCTCTACTGTTGAAGCCGCGGGGTATTCTTCCTTCTCCCCTCCCTTCTTTTCAACTACGTAGGCAGGACCAGCCTCCAGGGAAAGCCTAAGCTCGTCGGTATTAAGGATAAAATAACCGAGCGCTGGAGTGCCGACGAAGCGGTAATCTAAATCCGCAAACTCGTCATGCTCACCCGTAACTTCAACTGCTGCATACCAGTCATCGTCAAATACGTAGCGGTACTGGGCTTCGCCTTCGGCATCCTGCGTATCCTTTTCACCATCAGATTCTCCGTACTGACCGTTCACCTTAAAGCGCCACTGATCTGTTCCTTCAATTTTCTCCGCGTCACCCGCAAGCGACAAAAGGGATGTGTCGCTGTTGCCCTTGTTCATACTGAATCCAAGCCCAACACTCGCTACCCAATCGCCCTTAGACTCATCCTTTGCACCCAAATCGAGGGAATCAAGCGCGTTCGGGGAATCAGCTGCAAACGCCTTGTCGACGAACATGTGAAGTCCAACGATACCGAGCAAGATGTAGATTAAAGCTGCTGTGCTAAAACGATGAGTCTGCATAAAGCCCTCTAGAAAAGATCACAAAAAGGTGCTGTTTGGTGTAAAGTTCCATTATCGCAGTCATCAACTAGATGCAATGCTGGACGAACAGCAAATTTTAACGTTTGATCAGCGTTAATTTCGAGGAAACAACAGCTCAAATGTCCGAAGCTGCAAATGGAAATTCAGCCGTCAACAAGGGCAAGCTCATCTTGGCCGTGCTTGCCATCGTCGCGCTGATCGCTGCCGCCAAATACTTCAACGTTCAAAGTCTACTTCAAGACGCCCTTGATTGGATTCGGAGTCTCGGCGCCGCCGGACCTGCCGCCTTTATTGTAATTTACATATTCGCTACGGTCGCCGCGCTCCCCGGTTCGGTATTGACACTAGGAGCCGGAGCCGTTTTCGGCGTCGTCTTTGGGTCGATCTATGTTTCCATCGCATCAACTCTCGGAGCCGTGCTGGCCTTCATCATAGCTCGCTACCTTGCCCGAGACGCAGTTGGGAAAAGGATTGCTAGAAACGAAAAGTTTGCGGCCGTTGATCACGCCGTCGGTGCAGACGGATGGAGGATTGTTTTCTTAACACGACTTTCACCTGTCTTCCCTTTCAACTTCCTAAACTACGCTTTCGGACTCACAAAAGTTTCATTGCGTGATTACCTCACCGCATCATGGATTGGCATGATGCCCGGCACTGTCATGTATGTTTATCTGGGGTCGCTGGCAGGAGACTTAGCTACTATTGCCTCTGGAACAACTAAACATACTAGATCAAGCATTGAATGGGCCTTGTATTTAGTAGGGCTGCTGGCAACCGTTGCTGTCACCATCTACGTTACTAAGATTGCTAGGAGCGCACTAAAGGAGCGAACTGACACCTATGTCCAGCCCCAAGCATGACTCTAATAATCTGCCTAGTTACGGCGCGATCCACCCGATGGACGAGCACAACGAGGTTCTGCTCTCGAATGTCCATCCGCCGCAGTGGAATAACCCGTCTCCGAAAGGTCGTTATAACCTGGTAGTCGTTGGAGCTGGCACTGCAGGACTTGTTGCAGCTGCCGGTGCAGCTGGTCTTGGGGCAAAAGTCGCACTTATTGAGCGCCACCTTATGGGCGGAGACTGCCTCAACGTCGGCTGCGTTCCGTCTAAATCAATTATAAGCTCGGCTCGCTGCGCCGCACTAATCAATCGAGCATCAGAATTCGGTCTTAACGTACAGGGCGAGCCTCAGGTTGACTTCCCCGCGGTGATGGAGCGTGTGCGAAAAATTCGAGCCGACATCAGTGGCCATGACTCGGCTCAGCGTTTCAGCTCGCTCGGAGTTGACGTGTTTATCGGACATGGCAGATTCGAAAGCAGCAGCTCTATTTCCGTTGCAGGGTCACAGCTAAAATTTAAAAAGGCTGTAATAGCGACAGGAGCCCGCGCCGAGATCCCTTCAATCGATGGACTGGCCGAGGCTAGATGCCTCAGCAATGAGAACGTTTTCAATCTCACACAGCTGCCGCGCCGCCTCGCAGTCATTGGAGCCGGACCAATCGGGTGTGAGTTAGCACAGACATTTCAGCGATTAGGTTCCTCAGTCACCCTGCTTAACAATCAGCAGCGTATCATGCCTCGGGAAGACTCAGACGCCGCGGAGCTGCTGCAAAAAACTTTTATCCGCGAGGGCATAAACTTACTGCTTAACTCCGAAGTTCTGCGTGTGGAAAAATCTGATGGAGGCAAGCTGGTTCATTACGCCCTGGAAGGGAAGGAATCCTCCATTGAGGTAGATGAGATTCTTATAGGCGTTGGGCGAACCCCAAACGTCGATGGGCTGAATCTTGAAGCGGCAAACGTCAAATACGACTCTCGGAAGGGCGTGATTGTAGACGACAATTTGCGCACTTCAAATCCGAGCATTTTCGCTGCCGGCGACATTTGTATGAAGTATAAATTCACTCACGCCGCAGACTTTGCCGCACGAATTGTAATTCAGAACGCCTTGTTTTTCGGACGAAAGAAGCTTAGTGCACTGACGATCCCTTGGTGCACATACACTAGCCCCGAAATAGCGCATGTCGGACTGTCACAGCACGACGCAAATAACCGAGGCATAGCAATTGAAACCTACCGTCGTGACCTAGCCGATGTCGATCGAGCCATCGCTGATGGTGAAACCGCTGGATTCGTTAAAATTCACTGCAAGCGCGGCAGCGATCAGATTTTGGGCGCGACAATTGCAGCTGCCCACGCCGGGGAGATGATTAGCGAAATTAACCTGGCCATGGTAAACAAAATTGGCCTAGGAAAGCTTGCCAATGTGATACACCCTTACCCTACGCAAGCCGAGGCAATCAGGCAGTTGGGCGACCAGTATAATCGAACCCGCCTTACTCCTTTAATAAAATCATTGTTTAACGCTATCTTGAAAATCACTCGCTAACTCGTATGACAACACGAATTTCGCTGCGTCCGCTCCTCAAACAGAACAAGATTATTCCCTTACTAGTAGCAGACACTCCTCAAACAGCCCTCGCCCTTCACCAATCAGGTGCAAAAGCCGCCGCGGTTGGAGGCTTTTCAATTTCAGCTGTGCAAGGTCGGCCCGACGACGGCACGATGCGCCGGGATGAGTATTTATCTCTAGTCGCACCAGTTCTGAATGCAGCACCGCAAACAGCTTTCGTAATCGATGGCGAAGCAGGATTTGGAAACCCTGCAGAGTTTATCAGTCTCATTGCAAAACATCCTAACGCTTCTATGATCTTCATTGAGGATCAGGTTCCGACAGACAAGCGCTGCGGTCATATGGATCGCCACGCCCTTGTTTCTGTTGAAGAAATGCAAAACAACATCCGCGAAGCAGTCAGTGCTCAAATCAATGGCGAACCAATGATTATGGCCCGAACTGACGCCCGTTCTGCAGAAGGTTCCATTGAGGCCGCAATCGATCGCGCAAAAGCCTACGTCGAGGCGGGCGCTGATGCCTTGTTTGTTGAGGCACCGAGAAGCGTAGAAGAGCTAAAGTTGATTTGCGAGAGCTTCCCGGACACACCTCTGCTCGCAAATGTAATCGAAGGCGGTAAAACTCCTGAGCTGTCAGCCAGCCAGTTAGAGGAATTAGGATTTTCGCTTGTTGTTAGACCAGTTTCGGTCAGCCTAGTTTACAGTAAAATCGTCCAGGAAATGATTAGCGACTTCTACGGCAGCGGCAGCCTTGAGAGCTTTTACCGCGCGCACGGCAAGCCGGAGCTAGAGGATTTCCGAACATTCATCGGATTAAACAAGTCTTAAGCCTACCTAATACTCCAAAACTTATGCTGCTGGCATGACAAGCGCCACTCCGGATTGTTCTGTACCAAACCTATGCACCACTGGAGTGTCTTAGGATCGATCGAATCGCCGCTCGCCGCAGGCGAAATCAGCTTATGCTCGGCCTGCACTACTGTTTTCGGAATAGCCTGCCCGTAGCCACGCACATACTTTACTTCATCAGCAGTTCGCTGCCGAATCGCGTGTTCAGCTACTTTTGGGCTGACTGTAATCCAGTCTAAACCTTCTGGTAACTCCACGCTGCCGTTCGTTTCAATCGCAAGCCGGTACCCGGCCTCTTTCAACTTTAAAATCAGATACTCGTCTAACTGAAGAGCCGGCTCTCCGCCGGTCAAGATCACCCATTCACATTCAGGGGCACACTGCTTGAGTTCAGCAATGATTTCATCAGCCGTTAGTTTGCGTCCGCTTACAAACTCTGTGTCACAGTCAAAACCGTGAGACTCTAGACTGCATGTCTGGTTGCAGCCAGAGAAACGAAGAAAGAGATTAGGCGTACCCGCACGGACCCCCTCGCCCTGCAGAGAAAAGAACCACTCATTGATAACGTAAGAGTCCGCCATTAGTCATCGAGCGCGGCGACACAGTACTGATCAGCAGTTTCCCACATCACTACTTTTGATAGCACCACGTTGGTTCCAGCAAGAACTTCAGGACCGACTGAGTAAAGAAGAAACGCTGACATCGTTTCTACAGTGGGACTGTTATCGACGATAAACAGGCGCTGTCCGTCGACCATCGAAACTGCTCGACGAGCTTCCTCGTCATCCCTGGCCAGGATGAAGGAATGATCCCAATACTGCTTTATCCAGCCGCCGAGACGCTGCTTTATTTCAGCGAAATCAAGGACTCGACCAACGCCATCCAGCTCAGCAGCACTCAAGTGAAACTCCACGAGATAATTATGCCCATGCAAATTGCGGCACTTCCCCTCGTGGTCTTTTAAGCGGTGCCCCGCCGAAAACGAAACTTGCTGAACTACGCTGATCATAGGCCCGGACTAAATTTATTCTTCAGAGGCCAAGCTAATAAAAAAGCCAGGCGATTTTGTCAAGAACCGCTAGGCATAGTGGGTTGGATCGACAATCCCAGCCAGCTCAAAGGCCTCGCGTCGCTCAACGCAGGTGCCGCAAGTGCCGCAATGAGCCGCCCCACCCTTATAGCAGGACCAGGTTTGCTCAAATGGAACATTAAGCTCTGCCCCGCGCCTAACAATATCTGCCTTCGACCATTTCAAAAAAGGAGCCAGCAGTTTGATCTGCTTCCAGTCGCAGAGTGCGGCGGCATGCTGCATTGCCTCCACAAATTCAGGCCGGCAGTCCGGATAAATTGTGTGATCGCCAGCGTGTGCGCCGTATGCCACCGCATCAAATCCAGAGCTGAGGCCAGCTGCTATAGCTGCAGAGAGCATGAGCATATTGCGGTTAGGCACAACTGTCGCCTTCATTGATTCATCGGTGTAGTGCCCATCGGGAACAGGAATGGAGGAATCGGTCAGAGAGCTGCCAACTAGCAGTTCTGACATAGCTCCGAAATCTACAACCTTGTGACGGACTCCGCGTCCGCCGCAAATACGGCTGGCAGTGACAAGCTCTCTGCTATGACGCTGCCCATAATCAAAACTAATCGCGCCAACTTCCTCTCCGGCCGCAAGCATCTCAAACAGCAAAACTGTTGAGTCAATTCCCCCTGAATATACGACAAGTGTTTTCATCTCTAATTACTCGCCAGGTGACCCGGCCCGTCAGAAAAGGCAAACAATGCCTCAAAATTAAGCAAAAATACATGATTTATCAGGATAGATTAAATATAGTATAGTGACTAAGGGTTGTTAGCGTTGAGGAGAGCTCCGGCGTGAATGCGATAATTCTAATAATTCTCGGTCTGATTGCCGTAGCTGCGCTTGTCGAGTTCTTGAATCGCAGCGGCAAAGGAGCTGGGTCTGGCAGCGAGTCGCATATTACTACCGCAGCTGAAGCCGGCCCTACCCAAACCGGACGTTATCGAGTACAGGAAATGCTTCGCAAAACTGAGACTACCCCGAAAGCTGAAGCTGACCCATCAAGCAGTTCCGCCGAAGAGGAAGAAGAATCTCTACCGGATCCTTTCGACGATAATCGCTAAGTGACTTCAAAGAAAAACGAAAAGAAGACTTCCAGCATGCTGGTGCCTGGTGCAGTGGTCGACTACGAGCAGTCGGGATCTCCGCAGTTAGCGCTCGCGATTGAGGAGCGCAGCAAAAAATGGAGGCTCATCAACGAAAGCGGCAAGGAGGTTCAGCTGCCCGCAGAGAGGATCTTCGTGTATCCGATGGGCGTGCGAAGCTTGCCGGAAGACGCGGATCAGCGTACGGCTCTGCTGCGGACGGTACTTCAGTCGGCTGAAGAAATTCGAAGTAAAATCGACCTCTTCGAGCTTTGGGAAATCCTGGCAGATGAGGCAAGGTCATTCGAACTGACTGAGCTAAGCGAAGTAATCTTCACCGAGGTTTCGCTGGAGTCCCATGTCGCCCTAAGGCGCACTCTGCTCGACGACACTACCTACTTCAAACGCAAACGAAACGATTTTGAGCCGCGCAGCTCGGAAGCGGTTGAACAACTGAAAATTAAAGCCCAGGTCGAAACCAGGAAAGCCGAAGAGCGCGACTCTCTTGTCGACGCCCTCTGCGACTGCATCAACGGCCGCCCTGCCCGCTTGCCGAAATCCATCAGTACAATCGAACAGCTTGCAGCTCACGGCATGCATGCTTCTGGTGCAAAAAAGTCGCTGGAAGTTTTACGCAGCGTCGCTGAACGCACATCATTTAAGCTTGGCGGCAGACCGGAAGACCAGGCCTATGAAATGCTTGTCGCTGCTGGCCATTTCTCAGAACATGAAAACATATCCGTTTACAAGCACGGACGGTCACGCAGATTCACGGACGAACTGCTCAAACTTGCGGACGAGCTGAAGCAGCAGATCGAATTGTCCCTTAGAACTGACGACCCTTCTCGTGAAGATTTCACTGAGCTTCACACGGTCAGCATCGACAGCGAGGAAACTTGCGACATCGACGACGCACTCAGTTTGGAAGAAACCTCCACGGGGTTTCGCGTTGGAATTCACATTTCAGATGTAGCAGCCGCGATCCCTCCCGACTCTGCGCTGCACGATGAAGCCTTGCTTAGAGCAAGTTCGATCTATTGCCCAGACTTTCAGATTCCGATGTTTCCGCCAGCGCTTTCCGCCGACGGCCTAAGCCTACTTGAAGGGACAAGACGCAAAGCGGTTAGCTTCATCGTTGATTTCGACCGCAATCACAACATTTGTGGACGGACAGTTTTGCGCAGCTGGGTCAAGATTGACCGCAAACTGGCTTACGACCGCGTAGACGAACTTTTGTGTGAAGAGCAGTCCGGAACAAGCTTTGATCAGCGCACTGACCAGATTCTGCCGATTCTTTGGTCAATCGCAATGAAGCTGGACGAGAAGCGCAGCGACGATGGAGCTATTGCATTCCATCGCAGAGAAATGACTCCCGTGATTGCAAAAGACGGAAGTATCAATTTGCATGAGTCGATGGACGACTCTCCGAGTCGCAGGCTAGTTGGAGAGTTAATGATTCTCGCCAATGAAACCGCAGCACTGTGGGCACGCGACAATGGAATCCCGCTCATATTTCGTAGCCAGGATCCTCCAGACGTGGACATCGCGGCAGAATCAGAGTCTGTCCCCGAGGGACCGGCGCGTGAATATTTTATTCGCAGCCTACTCAAACGTTCAATCGCCTCAACGGATGCGCTGCCGCATGCCGGGCTAGGACTAGAGGCGTACACCCACATCACTTCCCCAATTCGCCGGGTGATCGACTTAATCAA
>JAGRAN010000189.1 GCA_020434585.1 Bdellovibrionales bacterium | reverse complement strand
CGGCAAGCTCACATTCTTCGAAACATCGCGAATCGTCAGCTGCCCTTCGAGCATACCGCTGCAGCCTCCAGCAGAAGCTAGCTCCGGAGTGCAGTTTCCTTTAAGGGCAGAGGTCTGAATACGAACTTCTGGAAACTTTTCTGCCGCCATATGGTCATACAAACTTGAGTCACGCATACCCCAGCCAGTATCAAATTTTTTAACTGGAAAATGAATATCTGCAACAATTGACGAAATATCACCTGGATCCTGCAATCCGACTGTTCCAGTCGTCCCACTGATATGTCCCGTTACCATGTGCCAAGTTGTATCAACATCGAATCGCACCGAAGTGTTTTCGTCGTTAAGGTCAAGCGGCAGTTTCCAAGCAGCCGGCTGTTGGGCAAAGCAGAGACTGCTTTGGAACAGCATAAAAAGAGTTGCAGCAATACGTTTCATAGTTGGTTTCTCCTCTATACTAACGATATCCCAAGCCGTGCATGCGCCGGCTGCCGATCAGATTCGTCAACTTTGTTGCTAAATATCAAGCCTCTGCAGCGATCGAGCAGCCACGGCAAAATTGTTACGGAATGAACAAAAGCGGCAGTCACTCCAATCGACAAGATTAAACTAAACGAACGGAGCCCCCTGTGCTCGGTAAATGCTACACACGCAAAAGCGGCCAGTGTCGTCAAAGTCGTAAGTAGCACGCTCCTTCCAGAGCACTGAAGGGTCTGCGCTAGCTTACCGCGCTCCGCAATAAAACGGTGCGTGATGTGCACACTGTCATCTACAGCTATCCCAAGCACAATCGGCAAAGCCATGATGTTCAACGGATTGTACGCCACTCCGCTTAGCTGCATCAGAGCATGCATCCAAATGATTGCGAAGACGGGCGGCACAGCCGTTAGCAAAACCAACAGCGGCCGCCTAAAGTCCAAACTGAGAATCAACAGCAATGCGACAAAGGCATAGACTGCTGTTTCATGCAGCGCCTGCTTTGTTCTGCGAATCATTTCGTTGCCAAGGAGCGGCATGCCGCTAACCTCTTCATCAATCGACCGCACTAAATGCAAAAACTGCGCTTCAACGTGAGGGTCCCAGATATTCCCGGCCGGATAGGCGTACACCGCAAACTTCCCATCGGCACTGTCGAAAATTCCCTGATACTCTTCGGGAATCTCTGCATCCGACCAGTTCGGCCACTCTTCACGCGGCTTTTTCATCAGCTCGCGAACCTCATCTTCACTCAAATTAGGGAATGAAATAAAGTCGCTCAGCGTGCGAACTTCTCCAATTTCATCGTAAGATCTCAGTAATCCAGCCAACGACGCCGCTTCATCGATTGAATCGACAACGAACGCAGCGAAGTACGGTGAATAGACAGAATGCGCTGCCATTTCCCGCTCAAGCCTGACCGAGTTTGAATTGCTTGGCTGCAAGCTTAGGTAATCGGAGTCGAAGCGAGGCAAGGGCAAAAGAGCAATCAGCACCGTCACTACCAGCAGTAAGACTGCCAACCGCCGACCCTGCAGTAAAAGCACGAAGTGGGTCAGTGCGTCCTTTCCAAGTGAGACAGGTCTATTTGCGCGAGCGAAACGCACAAGCAGCGCCGGTAGCAGCGTAAACATCAGCAGCAAGCATATTAGCAGGCCCATACCGGCAATAAATCCCAACTCTCGAAATCCTAAGAAACTCGAAAGCATCAGCACCAGGAAGACCGCGACAGTCGTGCCGCATGCAGTACTCAGCGTCCGCGCCAAATCAATGACTGCCGACGCAACCGCATCTGCTTCGTTTTGACCTCGCGCAAGGTTCTCCTCGACTCTGTTAATAATATGAATCCCGTAGTCGATGCCTAAGCCAAATATCATCATCGCGAAAGGCGCTGAGAGCAGCGTCAAATGACCCGGATATTGCGCAACTACTCCAAACGTCAAAATCACACTCACCAGCAGCGTAAGGACTGATAGAATTGGCCGGCGAACGCTGTGAAAGGAAAAGACGAACAGCAAACTGACCAGAATCAGCGATACGATTGATAGAACCGACATGTCACGTTGAATAACCTGCTGATCGTCGAGGGAGTAGCGCGGAATTCCCGTATAACCGATCTCCACCCCATCGATCTTTCCGATCGACTCATCAAGTGTCCGCTCGATTGCGGCCACCAAGGGCGTAATCACAGAAACTTCTGTCGAGATATTTTCTGGTTGAACGAATATGTAAAGTGCTCTGGAATCGTCTGACCGCAAATACTGATATTCCGGTTCCCCGTCCATATCAGGCTGCCCGGCCGCGTCGAAAATAGGAAACTTGTCCAGTACCTTGCGGACCCCCGGAACAGATCTCAGCAAAGGAGCTGCTGCGTTAGCTACACGCTGCAGCTGGGTGGGATCATTACCTTCCAATACTACTACCAGGGCATTCGGTGTGCCGAACGCCTCAGCGAACGACAAGAACCGCTTCACTGCCGGCGCATTCCGATCAATCAAGTCGAGATTGGATGTCTTCAGCCCTAGGCTTCGGACCGAGAGTAAGGAGGCTAGCAGCAAGATCCCGACACAAATAAAGACTACCGTCGGCCGCTTTACGCTCGCTCGAACAATCGGCTCAACAATGTTCAAGCTTCTCCTCCTTCTCCGCTATAATGAAGGGATGCAACCATACACAATGTGCAACAAAGCACTCAAGTTTATTCAAGCGCACGATTATTCTGAGTAATAGTCCTACATAAGATAGTTCGATTCGACCAGATGCTGCTCACTCTAATACAAGCACAACCCATCCGGCAGATGTTATAGAGATATCGCACGTAGGTAATAAAGTCCGGTAAATTTACAGAATAGTACTGGCCAATGGGAATTTTGGCGTAAATGTCTGCTCGACAATCCGCGTCAAAACAAGAACAATAATCCTCACGCATCATTCTGGCGGATGCTGCTGTGGGCTCATCAGAAACCCTTTGTGGAAAATTAGCATGACAGCACTTTTGTCAACCAATGAGCTAAAGCTGCTTCGCAGATCGATATCAGCGAACTTTAAGCTTCCGCTGCAAACCGAAGAGTCTCTGAGTAATATGCTCACGATCGGCGTGGGCAATTTTGGCAGCTTAATCCGGGCGCAACTTGCCTACAAATGCCTGTCGATGCACGGGATCGGTGCAAAGCGTGCCTGCAAGCTCGCTTGCGCCATAGAATATTTCCACCTCGCTTCACTGATATTCGACGACCTACCATGCATGGACAACGCCCAAATGCGGCGCCACAAGCCTTGTGCGCACATCGTTTTTGGTGAGGCTACCAGCATTCTTGGCGCACTAGCGCTGATTAACCGAGCTTACTCCATTTTGTGGTCACTATTCGAAGACCTTCCCCAGGAGCGAAGTCGAGCGTGTGCTAAACTTACTGAGGAGTGCATCGGGGTTGCCGGCTTAATCCAGGGCCAAGCCAAAGACCTTGCGCTCAGGCACGCGGATGTTTCTCTGCGAGAGGTAGACGAGATAGCTCGAGGAAAAACTGCTGCGCTATTTAGACTCACTCTGCTTCTGTCAGCACACATTGCCGGCGCTACGGCAGGCGAAATTCATCGCTTATCTCGCTTCTCTTACGCTCTCGGCAGCATGTATCAGCTTCTTGATGATGTGAAAGACATCAACAACACTCCGTCGTGTTCGGGCAAAACGCCGAGAGACGCCGTTTTAGACAGCCCAAATGCGGTCCTGTCAGCAAGCAAACCCGCCGTTGCAGCACGACTTGAGCGCTTAATGCAAATCTCATCCGACGTTCTAACTTCGCTTGAGCAAAGAAATCGCCGTTGGACATTCCTGCGCGCACTGTTAGGCCAGTTAGAGATAGAAAGAGAAAAGCTGTTCGACCCGAGAGACCTCCCCAACTTGGCTAAGACCGCTTAAATTCGAAGCAATGTCATTGAACTCTAGTCCCGACAATACCGCTCTCGAAGAAAACGGTGCGGTGCAGCTACACTATTTAGTTCAATTGCACAGTTTTTTGTGGCTGTTCCTGGCTAACTCAGTCGGAGTGCTGCTTGCTATGCTTTTGCTCTGGCCAGAAATGAACCGGTTTCTTGCGCCGTACACCTATGGCCGATGGATGCCCCTCCACTTGAACTTTCACCTTTACGGCTGGATGAGCGTGCCGGTTTTAGGGATGCTCTTTACTTGGTACTGCCGTTTCGATCGTCCATCGAACAGAATAGCTTCCTCCCTCGTCGTACTATGGAGCACCGTTTTGCTGATAGGCGGCTGGAGCTGGCTTAATGGGGGCAGTAGCGGGAAAATTTTTTTGGACTGGAGCGGTAATTCTCGCGTACTGCTAATCATCAACCTGACTCTACTCTGGATTGGACTTTGCGTCCTTTACTTCAGACGTTTAAACGCTGGCGGTCTGAGGGAGGAAGGTGCCGTAATTGTCGTAGCCGCTAAGGTTACACTGCTCATTTCGCTTGCAGCCACTCCTCTCGCCTTTTTTCAAGTGCTCCGACCAAGCGTATATCCCCCGATCAATGTTGAATCAAGTGGAGCGACCGGTGCTAGCCTGCTTATCTCAACCCTTGGCCTCATCGCTATCTTCCTGCTTGCTCCGCTAATTTTAAACGTCGCCTCTGATAAACCGAACTTAGTTCGACGTGTGTTCGGGATTCTCCTGCTGCATATCGGAATCTGGGGGCTGATAGAACACGGTAATTCCAGCCATTACGATTTGAGCCAAATTTTGGGGCTAGCCAGTTTAGTGCTTTGGATTCCTATTCTCGGCAAGTATTACCGTTCATTTGAGTGGCCGTCGGACAGCAAACCCTGGTTACTTAGCTTTGGTGCTTGGGGAACGGTTTTAGTCATAACTGCGTTTGTAATGTTTTTGCCCGGCGTGCTCGATCAGCTTAAGTTCACTAACGGTCTGGTAGCACATGTTCACCTAGCCATGGCAGGTATGGTATCAAGTTTCCTGATGGTATTGTTGTCGGTCGAAGCTGGCGCACCGAAAAACCCATCTATTGTAAGCCGTCGCCTGCCATTTGTTCTTTGGCATATCGGTTTGGTGGTTTACTTATTCTCCATGCTCTATGTGAGTTCAATTGAGACCCATCACGCAGATTTTTTGTATCGCAGCTATTCTGCACGCTTCGCGGCTTATGGATCCCGCTTATTGGGAGGGCTTATGATGTGCATCTCGTCACTAATATGGTTGATGGAGACAATTCGCCGTAAGCGCAATCTGGGGCTGAGCACATGAGTCTGCGTTACTTAAGAATCTACAACACACTTGTCGGGCTGTGCGACGCATCAACGGGCCTGCTGCTAATGGCTGCCCCCGAATTCACCCTTATGCTGATGGGGATTTCTGAGATTCCCGATGAATTAGTTTATCTGCGCTTCATCGGAGCGTTCGTTTTCAGTGTCGGCGCTGCTTACTGGCTGCCCTTCCTACATCAGGAAAGCATTTCTCAGTTCGTAGCTCATTCTAAAGTGGTCTGGATGCTGACCAGCATAGTCCGATTAGTTGTTTGCCTGTT
>JAGRAN010000188.1 GCA_020434585.1 Bdellovibrionales bacterium | reverse complement strand
ATTATCTCAAAGCTCTCTTCCAGTGTCACAGCTGTTCGGTAGGCAACTCCACCAGTCTTGTTGCTCCACTCGAACAGCTGACTTCCGATAAGCTCAAAGCCTATGGCGCCTGATAAAAAGAAGATCCCGGACATTATAAAAAGAAAGCGAATGCGGGGTGGCAAGCGGAGGATAAACTTAAAATAGACAATTCCTAGAACCGCTACGAATAGCGCGTACGGGATCACCCAAGCAAAATACAAAGCGCCAGATGTGTCGAGCAGGTTTCTAACTGGTTGGTCGAGTTTTTCATGAAGCTCCATTGATTCGTCCATCGCGAGGAATAGAAAAACAAGAGCTAGGCCATTCCAGTGACCTTTGTCATTCTTTCCCTGGCTCCCACGTGTCACGCCAATTAAGCAAAGTAGGGCGCTGGAACCTAAAAGCAGCAAGGCTGAAAATAGAGATGGAAAATTGTTTTCCTCATCAAAATTGAACAAAGGAACTAGACCATGTAGGTGGTCGTGTCCGAAATAGTATTTAGCAATTATTCCACCGATATTGCCGAGGAGCAGTAGAAAGGCTACGGCCGCAAGCAGCGCCACAACACGGCGCGGATACCACTTAAACTTCATGGAAGGGCACCCCAACCCCAGTAATTTGGGCACGAAACCCAAGAGCAACGTTCAACAGACCGTCCAGCCTAGTCAAAATTGCGGTCAAATGAAAGACGTCGTGCGTAAGTCGCCTAAGTGGCGATACTTTAAGTAGATAATTACGCTTCTAAAGATGCTGCTTAGTGCAGTTTGCCGTGAATCAGCCCCGTGCGCCTCAAAGCAGCTTCCAAGATGTGACGCAGTAAGTCTGCGTAGGACCAGCCAGCCCACTTAGCCATGATATTCAGCTTGCCGTCCCAGCACCAGCCTGGGTTTGGGTTGACTTCAAGGAGTTTGGGCACTCCGTCTGCACCGCAGCGGTAATCGAATCGCGCATAGTCTCGGCACTGCAGCCTTTCAAACAGCAGCGAGCTTTGGTCGACGAGCAGTCGACGCATATCTTCAGGGAGCTTTGCTTCCTTGTAGCCGATTTGTGTCCAGTAAGGTGATTCAGGATCCCACTTAGATTCGTAACCGAGAATCGGAGGCAGCTCAGCCGGCAGTGCACTAAAGTCTACCTCTAAAATCGGTAGCGGCTCGAGCGCCATGCCTGGGTTGCCGATCAGGGCTACACTGTATTCAGGTCCGGGAAGGTACTCCTGGAGAAGAATTGGAACATCTGGAAGCTGGTTGCGCAGATTTTGGACGTAGTCGAGCAGTTGCTCAGGCGAGTGCACGACAGCTTGGCTGGTGATCCCGATACTGCTGTCACCGAAGTTCGGCTTAACCAGTGCTGGAAAGATTGACGGCAAGGTTGCCGACATGTCGCTCTGGTCGTAGTAAGTCTCAAGCGGGGTCGCTATATCCAGCGAGCTAGCGATCAACGACACAAGGGATTTATTGTAGCAAATTCCCAAGCAGACCGGCGCCGCGCCGCTGTATGGAATATTAAGCATTTCAAGAATTGCGGGAACGTGCAGTTCTTTGAAGGGATCGTTATTGTATCCTTCGTCGCACAAATTAAGGACGAACTTGGGAGTCTTGGTCAGCAGATTTGACATGAGAGTTTTATGATTGTCGAGATAGCCGAACTCGCAGTCCTTAATTTCTTCGAGGGCATCATGAGCCTTCTTTACGGTCGCCAAATCTTCTGGGTTGAACTGTTGGTTAAGTTTGACCGGATCTGGGAGTGAAGGATCTCCCAAAAGTACTGTGACCGGCACTTTGTCTAAGTGGTCGTGCGGTGAAGCTGTAAGTTCAGGGAAGACTGCAGTGCAGACGATGCGCTGACTGAGCATGCCCAGGTCCTGATTTCGGTCGGAGATTGTCTCCGCCGCAGCGTGAAAGCGGACGTTGGTGAAGCCGGCGTTGTGCAGCAGCTCTTCCAGTTGAGCGCGGTTGTAAAGTCGTTCTGCGTAAAATTGGTCGGCGATGACGCCGCTTTCGGCGTTGACGATTACCTCGCGTGAGATTAGGCGTTTTCCGTCCTTAGCCAGCTCTCTTTCGCGGCAGACGAAGTGGTTCGGATCGATCCATTCCCAAGAGCGCTTTTCAAAATGAGTTTTGAGAAAATCGCCGTCAGCGATGTCAAAGTATACTATGCCGTTCTTGCGTAGTACCTCGGAAATTTGACTAACAAGCTTCTCGTCGTCCTCTTCATTTTCAAAGTAGCCGAACGAATTGCCCATAAGCAGGACCACATCAATCTCGTTGCGGTATTGGCGAATTTTTCTGGCATCGCCTTCGTGAAACTTTGTTTTAAACTTTTCTTGATGGGCGCGTTTTCTGGCTAGGCGGACTAAGTAACGAGAACGGTCTATGCCGATTACGTTCTCGAAGCCTCTGCGGGAAAGCTCCAGGGAGTGACGGCCTTGTCCGCAGCAAAGATCGAGGATGCGCTTGTCGCGCGTTACGCCCGTAATTGCCAAGATGCTGTCAACTTCGGAGACAGTTGCGTCGCGGTTCTCGACAACGTCTCCATCGGTCTTGAGATAGAGTGCGTTGAACAGCGTCTTCCACCAGTCGGAAGGCAAATGCCGCTCAAGATCCGTTACCGGACCGATCGTTCTACCAACAGGTGATATAGCTTTTGAAGTATGGGCCATCTGACGCAGGTTCCTCCCTTGTTTCTGCCGCATACTAGCAGGAATCAAGCAAGTTTGCGAAAATTTATTCGGCTCGGGTCGTAGTGTCCAAAGCAGTCGGCGGCGCAGCGGGCGACTTTTGGACTCGAGTGTGCTAGGGATATGCCTCGCTCCGGAGGTGTTCATGATTATCGGAAGTTTCGTATTTTTCCTGATAGCGTTTGTCCTAATCGGCGTCGCGTCCACCCGTTTCCACGACAACACAACGGAAGACTACTTGCTTGCTAGCCAAAATATTAAACCGTGGCTGGTGGGGTTCTCCTTTTTCGCCACAGAGAATAGCGGGTTCATGTTTGTGGGGTTTGTCGGCATGGCCTACTCGCAGGGTCTTTCGGCGATCTGGCTGCTTATTGGCTGGTATGTCGGAGAGGTAATGGTGCTGTGGTGGACCGGCAGGCAAATTCGAGAACAAACTTCAGCGATAAAAGCAGATACCTACAGCAACTTGCTCAGCCGATGGACCGGGGAGGAGTACGTAGTCGTCAGACGGCTGTCTGCTTTAATAGTTATGGTCTTTCTCGGAGTATATGGGGCCGCACAGCTTAGCGCCGGAAGCAAAGCTCTGCATGTGCTAATGAACTGGGAGTATAATACCGGAGCTTTTATCGGCTTTGTAATAGTGGTGCTCTACTGCGCGGCCGGCGGGATCCGGGCCAGTATTTGGACCGACGCTGCTCAAGCAATCGTAATGTTTGCTTCCTTGATTGTCTTAACTGCGGCTGGCTTGGCGAATGTTGGGGGAGTCGGTGTTTTGTTTGATAAGCTCGAAGCCGTGGACCCCAGGCTTGTTGCATTGTATCCAGCCGAGCTGAAGTTTGGTTTTCTGCCGTTCTTCTTGGGCTGGCTATTTGCGGGTATTGGCGTGCTCGGGCAGGCTCATGTCATGGTCAGATTCATGGTAATTGACCACGCGCGCAATGTTCGCCGAGCGCTGCTATACTATCTTGGAATGGTGTCTGTATTGGCGGTTCTGTGTCTGACTGTTGGTCTTCTTTGCCGAATCGCTCTGCCGGAGCTGGCAGCCGGCGATGCTGAGCTCGGCCTGCCGATGTTGTCTGCGCAGCTATTGCCGGATGTTTTAATCGGCCTGGTCTTGGCGGGCCTGTTTTCTGCCGCGATATCTACCGCCGACTCACAAATTCTTAGCAGCTCCGCCGCTTTATCCCGAGATCTGCTGCCACAGTTCGGAGAAGGCTATCTTTGGACCAAGGTAGGAACGGTTATCGTGGCCTGCATCGCCTTAGCAATCGCTGTATCGGGCTATAACGATGTATTTGCGCTGGTGACCTTTGCGTGGGCGGTTATGGCCGCTGGATTTATGCCGCTTTTGTTTTTGCTGGTTATTGGCGCGAAGCCTAACGAATCGCAGTCGTTGATGGTAATGCTGATCGGTATCGCGGCGTCGCTGGCCTGGCACTACGCGGGCTTAGCCGAACACGTCTATAATGTGCTTCCAGGAATACTTGCCGGCTTTCTAACCTACGCTGTCGTTCGTGGAGGAGCTTCCCGGAAAGAGGAACCGCATGCGCCTGCTTTGAAGGCGGCGAACAGCTAAGCGGCTAATTGACGATGGCGAACTCCAGGCGGCGGTCTGGCTTGTCGATTGCCTTATTTGACTCGTGAAGGTAGCGCGGCTCGGGGATTAGTCCGCGGTCTCGGGCCCAAAGTAGAACATAGTTTGAGCCCCCAGAATATTCACTCACTTTAAGCTTCGGATTTAACTGTCTTATATAGAAAGCTTCTCCGTACATCCTGGAGTTGGCCAAAGAAAGCTCCAAGGGAGAGTGGTCGCGAATCTCCATAGCGATAAAGCTCTTTGGTGACAGCTCAATTGCAGCAGGCTTAATCAAATCGAGCTTTATGAATACAAGATAGAACGCGAAGACCATTCCGAACGCATGAAGAGCAGATGAGCCGCGCTTGTATATGGCGTAAAGGCACAGCGCACTTGCTGCAACAGGCAGCAGCTGAAGCAGCAGCTTTGGCCCCGCTTCGGATAAATCAAAAGCGTGGGAGTAAAAAGCAAGTGCCGCTTGGCTTTTCGGGGACGAAGCAAAAGAAGTCAGATCAAATATAGAAAGCCGAAGTAGTGCCAAAACCGTCCAAACGAAACCCAGAAAAGCCGCGGTTGCGGCGGCGGCGCCCCTCGTTAAGGCAAGCTTTTCTTTCGCTAGCTCGTGAAGTGCAAGAGCAGCTAATGTTGCAGCAGCGGGATAAATTGGCAAAAGGTACACTCCGCGCTTGCTAGCAGGTATTGAAAACAGCAGTAGGCACACCGCGACGGCGGAAGTGCACCAATGAACCAGGGCCTGAGTCGGTTCGTCTTTTAGTAAGCGACGACGATTGATCGCATAAAAAACTAGCGCAGGGATAGCAAGGAGCGACCACGGCAGCGTTCCAGTGAAGAATGTGCCGAACAAGTAGAGCACACCGTGCTCGTGAGGGTCGTCACCGTTGCTCATGTTCCCTGTGAGCCGGTTTAAATTCTCATTAAGTGCAATTCCAAGGACACTACCTTCTCCTGACAAGCTTTTGGTTAAATACCAGGCGGCGAGTGGAATCGCTGCTGCAGCGGAGGCTAGTGCGAGCTGAATACACATCCGGCGGTTTAGTTCACGTCGAAGGCCTAGAGCTGCCGCTGCGATTAGTATCGGGAGCGCAATTCCGACGGGTCCTTTAGTGAGAGCCGATCCGGCCATAAGCAGGGTAGCAGTGAGAAGGTATTTGCTGTTGTCGGTTCGGGACCATCGATATAAGGCAGCAATTGCAAGGCTAACGAAGCAGGCTAGCAGCATATCGACTCGGGAGTGAGCGGCGTTGCGATACCACTCCAGTGAGGTTGAAAGGACGATAAAAAACAGCGCTGACCGCTGAGGGCCGACTATCGGTAAAAGAAGTAGTGCCCAGGCTACTGCTGTTACCGTTGCTGCGACGACGGAAGGTAATCGAGACGAGGTTTCGTTGACCTCGCCGATCAGTTTGGAAAAAGCAACGATCGACCAGTGGAGCATTGGCGGCTTGGTCGCTAGGTCGTTTTCGTATCTATTTGATTGTAAAAGGTCGTTATGGATAACCATTCCCTGTGCGACCAGCGCTTCCCGAGGCTCGCCGGTCGTAACAAATGGCATATCTATTCCCGGCAAGTAGATAAAAAGTGAAATAATAGCGAGGGTCAACGCGAGTGCGATCCGGTTGCTCTTCTTGTAGGGGTTAACCAGATAGGATCGTAGTATCTGCATATAATTAGTGGGCTTAACTGCGCCGCTGCGACGCAAAGGCTTCCTAAAAGGTTATGAAAGTTCAGCATAGAACTATTGATAGGTGATTTTAGTTAACTTTCGACCATTGTTGAGACAATGGGACAGGTGCCGTACCTGGTGCTTAGTAGGCTAGATCTACTAACAAATCAGACTCATTCTACGCTTTTGATCAGCTCGATTTCTTCAGGTGTGAGTTCAAATGTGTCGATCGTGAGTGCTTCGTTCATATGAGTGATGTTGGTCGAGCCGCATAGCGGAATCATTCCTAGCTGCGAGGCAAACCGGTAGATTACTTGCTGAGGAGTTTTGCCTAAGCTTTCGGATATTTGCCTTACCGTCTCACTATGGACAACTTTGGGATTAGCAGTAAGGAGTGAGAATCCCTGGTAGATTACCCCGAATTTTGAACAAATCGCTCTAACCTCATGATCCCATCCGCGGCTCGCGTAGCACCGATTCTGCACAAAGCTAGGCTTTACCCTGGCCTGCTCGATCAGTGATGTAAGCTGCTGTGAGTTCACGTTACTGATTCCAATAACGCCAACCCTGCCTTCATCGTGGAGAGACTCCATTTCTTTCCAGACCTGCCAATCGGAACTTATCAGACCGGGGTGAGAGTACGGGCCGTGGAGCAAGTAGCTGTCGATGAAATCAACGCCTAAATTGAGCAAAGAGTTTTCGCACGACTGTCTGACCTGGGTCGGCAGAGGGGCGTTCATATCGTAGGGTACTCGCGAGTCCTGCCCATCGAGCGGGGTGAACTTGGTTTGAATAAATAAGGAGTCGCGGCTCATGCCTGCCCGCAGCGCGTTTTTGAGAGCGGCTCCGACTAAATCTTCCTGGTAGTGCTTTGGTTGTGCCGCAGTGTCTAAGCCGATAAAACCGCTTGCTAGCGCCAGCTCGACGAGCTCGGCAGTTCGTTCTTCCTTCCAGGCGGTGCCGTAAATAATTTGTGGGTAACTCAATGGAAGCCTCGTTATCCTTTGCTTCGTGCGTCAAGAGGATAGACCACGAAGAGTTTTACTTCTCGCAGCAAATCATAGGAACAGCAAAGTGCTCGAGTCAAAGCGCGGGTCTGTTGCAGAACCAACTTTCTTTTGCGAGTATCCCTAAAAATATAGAGACTTAAGCTTTTCTCAGTAAAAAGCTGTTTTTGTCCAAGGACATTCCTTTCATGAGCGAACACAGAAGCGAACAGGAGCTCGTGCGCCTTCAGAAGCTTTCGCAGCTGCGAGAGCTGGGCTACCCGTATCCGAACGATGTCGAGCTGAATGCCGACAGTCAAAAGATTCATCAAGTTGTTGGTGCCGAAACCGAACGTGAAGAAGCCGAGCGAACCAGGTTTAAGCTTGCCGGTCGTTTGATGGCTTTTCGTTTAATGGGTAAGGCAGCCTTCTGTCATATCCAGGACCGCGCTGGTCGGATTCAACTATATGTTCGCCGAGACGATGTCGGCGAAGATGCCTTCAAGCAGTTCAAGACTTTTGATGTGGGTGACATAGTTGAGGCCAGCGGCTTCGTGTTTCGTACGAAGACAGGTGAGCCCACCCTGCACGCCGAGTCGATTCGCCTATTGGTGAAATGCCTCAAGCCGCTGCCTGAAAAGTGGCATGGTCTGACTGACGTCGAGATTCGCTATCGTCAGCGTTATCTTGATTTAATCGTCAACGAAGAAGTGCGATCGACCTTCGAAACTCGTGCAAAGATAATTTCCGGCATTCGGCGCTATTTTGATTCTAACGGCTACATAGAAGTTGAAACTCCGACGATGCATCAAACTTCTGGTGGTGCGACTGCCAGACCGTTTGAAACCCATCATAACACTCTGAACCTAGATCTCTTTTTGCGGATTGCGCTTGAGCTACCGCTAAAACGTCTGATTGTCGGCGGTTTGGAGCGTGTCTACGAAATCGGACGGGTGTTTAGGAACGAGGGAATCTCAACCGAGCACAATCCCGAGTTTACCATGATTGAGTTTTATCAAGCGTACGCCACATATGAGACGCTGATGGAGTTAACCGAAGAGCTGATTACAGGGCTCTGCCAGGAGATCTGCGGTGGGCTCAAAATTAACTTTCGGGAGCAAGAGCTTGATTTTTCGCGGCCATGGAAACGCCTGTCGATGGTTGATGCGATCAGAGAGCTAGGCGGAATCGGCAGCGATATTGATTTAGATACGCTTGCGGGCGTTCATCAGGCTGCTAGTAAGCTTGGCTTGTCACATGTTGCAGAAATCGAAGACTACGGCACGGCTGTCTACGAAGTTTTTGACGCAGCGATCGAAGAGAAAATCGTAAACCCAACATTCATTACCAGACACCCACTCTCCGTTTCTCCCTTGGCACGTCCTTCGCTTGACGATGCGCGCTTTACAGATCGTTTTGAGTTGATGATAGCTGGCATGGAAGTCGCGAATGCTTTCAGCGAACTTAACGACCCTGAAGATCAGCGTCGTCGGTTCGAGGCTCAGCTTGCTGCTAAGGCGCAGGGCGACGAGGAGGCGATGGACTTAGATGAGGATTTTCTTTCAGCGCTTGAGTATGGAATGCCCCCGACAGCCGGAGAGGGTATTGGAATTGACCGCTTAGTGATGATCCTAACGGACTCACCAAGCATTCGTGACGTAATATTGTTTCCGCAAATGCGGCCCACCGGAGCAGCCGAGTAGCGCCAAGATGGCAGGTTCGTATTCCTCCAATATCGCGATGCGCTACCTTAAGAGTAAGCGCAAGGAAGCGTTTATTTCTCTAATCTCAGTGATCTCGGTGCTGGGAGTAGCTATCAGCGTAATGGTGTTGAATATAGTTTTGGCGGTTATGACCGGTTTTGAAGCTGAACTTCGTGACAAGCTTCTCGGCGCGAACGCACATATTCTAATTCGACGTGTCGGTGGCGAAGTGTCTGACTGGGAGCGTGTTCAGAAAATCGCTGCCGAGACACCGGGTGTAAAAGCTGCTTATCCCTATACCTACAATCAAGCGATGCTTTCGGTGCCAGGCGGCGCCAGGGGGGTGCTGATTCGTGGAGTCTCTTCCGGCAATATGGATTCGGAGCGACTGCGCAATTATATGCGAAGCTCAGGTCCTGAAGTGCTTTTTGAACCCGCCACGATCGATATTGTCCGACCGGACGGTGAAGTCGATCAAATTCAGCTCGGCCCGCTGGTGATTGGGCGAGAACTTCAGCGCAAATT
>JAGRAN010000187.1:785-2463 GCA_020434585.1 Bdellovibrionales bacterium | reverse complement strand
TGCCGTCGCCGCTGGATTGTCCTCCTGTCGAGGGCTCTGACATCGACGACCCAGAAAAGAAAATCATCCGCAAATCTGATCCTTCCGATCCTTTTGCAGCGCTGGCGTTTAAGATTGTAACTGATCCTCATGGTTCGTTGACGTTTATCCGAGTCTACTCTGGTGAGCTTGAATCAGGTTCCATGGTCAAGAACGCTCGAACTGGCAAGCGTGAGCGCTTTGGCCGAGTTGTTCAAATGCACGCGAACAAGCGCGAGGAAATTGGCGGAATTTCAGCTGGTGAGATTGCTGCGGTAGTTGGTCTTAAAGATACAATCACGGGCGATACGCTCTGCGACGAAAAGCATCCGCTGATTTTAGAGCGCATCGAGTTTCCTGATCCGGTTATTTCGATTGCAATCGAGCCGAAGACTAAGGCTGACCAAGACAAACTTTCAACTGCTTTGGTTAAGGTTGCGTCTGAAGATCCTTCGTTCCAGGTTCGTTCGGACGAAGAGACTGGTCAGACTATTATTTCTGGAATGGGCGAACTGCACCTTGAGATTATCGTCGATCGCCTGACTCGTGAATTTAATGTCGGTGCTAACGTCGGTAAGCCGCAAGTTGCCTATCGCGAAACCATCGGCAAGGAAGTTAAGAAGAATTACAAATACGCCAAGCAGTCCGGCGGTCGCGGTCAGTACGGACATGTTGTTTTTACGATGGGTCCGGGCGAAGTGGGCAGTGGCTTCACTTTCACCAACAGTATTAAAGGCGGTGCGATTCCAAAGGAATATATTCCTGCAGTAGAAAAAGGAATGAAAGAGGCGCTTGGCAGCGGTGTGCTTGCGGGCTTCCCGATGATCGACGTGGTAGTTGACTTATTTGATGGAACATACCACGATGTCGACTCTTCGGAGATGGCCTTCAAAATTTGTGCCTCAATCGCTGCGAAGGAGGCCGCACTAGAGGCTTCTCCGCGGCTGCTCGAGCCGGTGATGAAGCTCGAGGTGGTTTCCCCCGATGACTTCCTGTCTAACGTCGTTGGTGACATTAACCGCCGGCGCGGAAAAATTCAGGGGATGGAGGCCAGAGCAGGTGCGCAGGTAATTAGCGCAGAGGTTCCGCTGGCTGAGATGTTCGGATACGCAACAGATTTGCGAAGCCAAACCCAGGGGCGAGCAACCTTTACGATGACGTTTGATCATTACGAAGATGTACCGTCTCAGGTTGCTGAGGGTATTATTCAAAAGTAATTTTTGTTGATTGCTTAGATTAGAGAGAGCTGACAGATGTCGAAGGAGAAATTTGATCGTTCGAAGCCGCATGTGAACGTAGGAACGATTGGTCACGTTGACCACGGGAAGACTACGCTTACTGCAGCGATTACGAAGGTAGCTGCAGATAAGTTTGGCGGCGAATCGCGCGCGTTTGACCAGATTGACAACGCTCCTGAAGAGCGCGAGCGCGGTATTACGATTGCAACAGCGCACGTAGAGTATGAGTCCGAGGCTCGTCACTACGCACACGTTGACTGCCCTGGTCACGCTGACTACGTAAAGAACATGATTACGGGCGCGGCTCAGATGGACGGCGCGATTCTAGTAGTAAGCGCGAACGACGGTCCGATGCCCCAAACTCGCGAGCACATTCTGTTGGCTCGCCAGGTAGGTGTTCCATACATCGTAGTGTTCCTGAA
>JAGRAN010000187.1:0-611 GCA_020434585.1 Bdellovibrionales bacterium | reverse complement strand
CTTCAGGCGCTGGATGAGTATATTCCCGAGCCGCAGCGCGACATTGATAAGCCGTTCCTGATGCCAGTTGAAGACGTATTCAGCATTCAGGGTCGCGGAACAGTAGCGACTGGCCGTGTAGAGCGTGGGATTGTGAAAGTCGGTGAGGAAGTTGAGATTGTCGGCATTCGCGATACATCGAAGACGACAGTTACCGGTGTAGAGATGTTTCGCAAGCTTCTGGACGAAGGCCGAGCTGGTGACAACATTGGCGCACTGCTTCGTGGTCTGAAGCGCGACGACGTCGAGCGCGGACAGGTTCTTGCTGCTCCGGGTTCGATTACTCCGCACACGAAGTTCAAAGCGGAAGTATATATTTTAACGAAGGAAGAAGGCGGCAGACACACTCCGTTCTTCAAGGGCTATCGACCGCAGTTTTACTTCCGCACGACGGACGTAACAGGTGAGGTTGAGCTCCCGGAAGGCGCCGAGATGGTAATGCCTGGCGACAACGTGTCGCTTGTTATCAACCTGATTCAGCCGATTGCGATGGATAAAGAACTTCGCTTCGCGGTTCGCGAAGGCGGACGCACAGTCGGTGCAGGTGTTGTCGCTGAGATTATTGAGTAAGC
>JAGRAN010000186.1 GCA_020434585.1 Bdellovibrionales bacterium | reverse complement strand
GTTTGTGCAGGAAGCCGTCTCGCGAGCGGACGATCCACCAAGTGCCGTCACTTGGGCGGTAAATAACTAAATCTGAAGTGCCGTCTCCGTCAAAGTCCGCGCTTAGCGGAATATCTCCAGGTTCTCCCCAGAGTGCCTGAGATGGACTATAGGTCGGGCTCTGCAAAGTGTACCACTCGATGTTTGAGCTGGGTGTGCGCGCACGAGTCGCATTCTGGTCAGATTTGCCGTCGCCGTTGCTGTCGATGTCCAGAAATAGATCAGCCCAATTATACCCCCAATGCGATACGCGTGTGCTGTCTGATGAAGAGTATCGAGTAAACCATTGTGCGTTTGCAGCCGGGCGAATAACTGTGAAATCCGTCTTGCCGTCTCCGTCCCAATCACCTGGGGTGCGCCGAGTGTCGCTGCTGGGATTGAATTGATACACCACCACAATCGGAGGATTGGAATACTGGCCTTGGTTTTCGTCGGCGCGTTGGACTGTCAGATACAGTTTGCCGCTTTCAGGGTCGAACGAACCGCCGCCGAGCTGGCTCGTCGAGAATGGAGTGGGAAAGACGCCGTAGTCATATGGCATGACGTCATAGGAGCTGCGGTCACCGTTTTTTACTGCCAACAGGTCGTTAAGATCCCACAGCCAGTAATAGTGATAGTAATCTTCGGCATCCGGCGCGCAATACCCTCCGCAGGTATTGTTGTTATTCTGGGTGCATTTGTAGCAAACCCCGCTGTTGTGCCCGCCTGAGTAGCCAAGAGTAACGTAGGTTCGAGTTCCGGGAACGATGAACCCATAGACCGCGCGGGAGAGATGGGTCCAAAGGTTATTCGTCAAAGAATTATTTGATAGGTCCGTATGCAGCGGGTGATTAAGACTGAAATCGAGCAAAGTGTTGGTAGGAAAGGGATCCGGAACCGGGTTTGATTGAACAATGGTGCCAGGAGTGAACGAAAAAGCTGATGGTCCGACGCTGGTGCGGCCAATGATCGGAATTCCGCTCGAGTGGCCTGTAATATGAGTGCCTCCGAGCAGAGTGCGCCACTCTGGAGGAACCGGAGATATCCAACCGGATGCGTGTGCGGATCCCGGCAGACGGTAAAATCCTTCAATCGATGAAGACGCAATATTTGATGAGTTTTTGATGACCAGGCTAGTGTGGGTATTGTCGGCTGGTGCGTCGTAATACTCATATCCGTTAACGAGTAGGCTTGTGCCACCTAGCAGTTCCATCCCGGAGATGCGGTTAATGTCCTGTGGGTTCCCACCGTTAACTCTGTCCAGTACCGTCGAGAAAACTTGAAGCGGACCCGGCGACATATTTAAGTCAGTAACTGTCGAGCTATGTACTAGCTCGGGGACAGCAAATTCAGCAATTGCTTGGTGATGTGAATGACCAACCATGAACAGTGAATGGTTCGATGCGTTATATTCAATTGGTCCTTCAGAGTAGTTCATATTTGAGGCGCCGAAAGTTGATGAGGGAACTCGAAATGCACCGAGGTATTGGAAATCGCTCAACTGAAGGCGAGGTAGATTACTGGGAGACTGAGCTCGGGCGCAGGGCTGCACTGCCAAAGTAGCTGCTAAACTGAAGATGCCTCCGATTAGGAGCTTAGCCATTGTTCGCCCGTGCACCATACGGGGTGCATGACGCAAGTTATGTACCAGTAAAATTGATTGCGCGCCGTCCGATTGTCAGGGATTTAGCTTTATATGTCCTTAGGTAGTAGGGGCCCAACTGAACAGATTCAGACAGCTGCGTAGAAACTTCGCCTTACACGGTTTGCGGCGTAAATCATCTACATTTCACAGTGCTACGCAAAGATTTCCAGTCGGTTTCCAGTCAAATATGACATTTTTCAATAAAAAATAAGCCGGGCTATGGTATGCCCCTAGGGAACGCAAACAGCACTTGATGCATATGGCAAAATAATCTTAGATTGCGTGCTGTTGGTTATGGACTCCTGGCTTCACAGAATCACTGCACTATTGGCTTTTACGCTGACCGTCCTGATCAGCGGCTATCTCTTGTTTTACAACCTTAATTCGCCAAGCATCGACAGCAAGGACGAATACCTGCACATCAGCGCAACACAAAGTATGCTAGGTGGGGAGCATTTCCTGGTTCCCGAAGTTGATGGCGAGGCTTATTTAAACAAACCACCGCTTGAATTTTGGCTCAGCCAATTGGCAGTTAAGTCCTTTGGCCAGACCAATCTGGGGTTTCGCTTTGTGTCAGCGTTGAGTGGCCTGCTTCTGGTAGCCACGGTCTACTTGTTCTCGCTGTATCTGTTTAGTTCAGTTCCTGCAGCAGTATTTTCTTCGCTGCTCACAATTTCTTCACACGCGTTGTTAATGGAACACGGATTTCGCCGTGCGGATCTGGACGGACTGCTACTGTTGCTTCAGTCGGTCGCCATGATCGTCGGCTATCTTGCGGCAGCTTCGCCTGAACGAAGAGTGCAGTTTTCACTCGGAGCCTTGTCTGGATTGCTGATCGGATTAAGCGTGCTGGTCAAGAGCGTCGCAGGGTATTCGGCCTTAATTGTCCTTGGGCTTTATCTGTTGACTGTGCGACGAGGCGTTCGCGGTGCTGATTTCTGGAAACTGTGCTGCACAATTGCTGCTCCCGCACTTCTGATACCTGCTCTATATTTACTAAGTTTGCTTCAACTGCAGCCGGATGCGCTTAAAACCCTTTGGGGTTTTGAAATAGCTGATCGGATTGCCGTAGGCTATCACAATAACGACGATCTACTATTCTATCTTAGAATGTTATTCTCAAAGGCAGAGTTTTTGCCGCCAGCCGCTGCCGCGATAGGCTTGATTTATGGGGCTTACTGCCTCGTTCGAAAGCGAAGTGAACCGCTTATTTTTTTGTCAATTTGGACGATGGTTCCGCTGCTCGTTTTTTCACTAATGCCGTCTCGACTTGTTTGGTACGTCTTTCCCGCTATACCAGCGCTAGCAATTCTTTCAGGACGGGCTCTGAGCCTGCTGCTGCATAGCTCGGCGCGTCTCACTGAAGATATTACAGTAACGCGTCTTGGATCGCTTCTAGCTGTTCTGCTTTGCTGCGGAAGCCTGATTTGCTCGCTCAGCGCAGACGCTGCTGCTATCTCAATGTCCGGTCATATGCTGCTGCTAAATCGAGTCTCGGACAGTGTTTTGAACATTGATGAGCCAGGGATAAAAATATATCTCGACCCTTCGATACGATGGACGAAGCATGAGAGGGTCTATTCCCGGGCGCTTGAGGCGGAGGGTACGGAGAGCGACCTAGGATCCGTAAGCGATGCAGACTTGCCAGCCGTAATGCTGCTCTCGCCACAAACCTTCCTTAAGTTTCGCGGCGCTCTCAAGTTCGATCATTATCTAGTGCTGCCGAGTATGTACGAGCGAAGGCATGATGTGCTGGTATTAGCGAGAAATATTGCACCTGAAGATGACTTGCTTCGTCCAAACGTCCGACGTTACTTGACAGTCGACAACGGGTTAAGGCCCTTACATGGGCTCGGCTGGCCTGGGCCAGACAAAGGACACATAGTGCAAAAGTCTACGCTCGGTCACGCAACAGTTTTAATTGAGGGAGATCGGCTGCTTCACCTAAGTGATGTGCAGGTTTCTTTGTCGGTTGCTTCAGCCGCGGAGAAGAAGAAGTCCACGCAGTTAGATATCTATTTTAATGAGGCGAAAGTTGGATCGTTCGAAGCCGGTGCAGATTACAGTACTTGGGCATTTAACATTGCGGCTGGCAAATTCTTTCCGGGGGACAACTCCGTTACGATAGCTGCACGGACCGGCGCCGGAGCTGCTCAGGGTGCTCGATTTGCTATTGAGCACGTTGAGGTCGCTCCGATGTTTGAAAACGCAGAGCCTCAGCTTGCAAGTGCGCTTGCTCAAGTAAATTAGGCGAGATCGTGCCGCTTGGACCTACAGATGTCTCGCTAATGTCGAAGACGGGCGCCGCCAGTGCACGCATTCTCTGCATGCACTTTTGGCGGCGCCGCACGTCGAACCGACACAGACCTAGGCTGTGAACTGCAGCCAGGTTTCCACCGCCGCGAAGAGCGCGAAGGGGATGTTGAGAATCAACCAGAACAGACTCACTGCGTGCGCGTCCTTCGGACCGCGAACCAGGCCGTAGTACGAGAAGAGCGACAAGCCGATTCCACCGAGCAGGTGAAAGATCGAGAAGCCGGTCAGGTAGCCCAGACCGAGTAGCTCTAGCCCCACGACACCCCACCACTCGTCCGGGAGATGGCCGCGCTTCAGTTCGGACCAGCGAGGGGTCGTCTGAATTACGTGGATGTGGTGCAGCAGAATGATCACGCCGACGCTGAAGACGATGCGCAGCACGATCTTGATCGCTGGGTCGATATGGAAGAAGAACAGCCCGCCCGAGAGGACGAGGAAGACTTCCAACACGATGAACAGCTTGTGCTTGGTCAGCACGGCGACGAGGATCAGCACGGTTGCGCCGCTGGTGAGCAACAGGTTCTTCAGCACCTGGTGCGGGGCGAAGCTGTCGAAGAACGCGATGTCTCCAACGAGCGAGTCGCTGATTCGGGCGATCGACTGCTGAAGGTGCAGCGGGTCGAGACCGAGACCGACGACTCCGACGAACAGGCCCGCTAGGCAGAGGGCCATTCCAATCAACGCGAGAAGTGCAGTGTGAGCCTTCAAGCTATTTCTCCTTCTACGGGTTTGAGTTGATGGACGGGAAACGAAACGCATACAGCGAACACGCGGCATGCGATTCGCTTCCCTTCCCGCGAGGAGGAAAACCTTTAACGGCACGATCGCTTGGCGGAGACGTATAGGCTCAGCGAAGCGATCGACTGATGGACTATCGAAATGTGTGTGGTGAAAAGAACTGCCGGCGGATCTTGGGTGCTAAGAACCCAATGCCGTAAATGCTGAGAGAAATTATAGGATTAGAGATTCCGCGTCAATTCGTGTCGACTGTGTGCGATAGATAGTGCTATAACTAAGCTATATGCCAGCACTTTTGCTGTCGAAATGAAGCGACAAAATGTGTTAGGGAAGCGTTAGGTGTTGCATGCTTGATTACTACATGTCTCAGCTTGGATTTAGCGACAAGGAGTCGGCAGTTTTCATTTGCCTGTTCGAAGGAGGCGAATTGGGTGCGGCTGAAATTAGCAAGCGAGTTAATCTTCCGCGGAGCACGGTCTATGCGGTACTTGAACAGCTCTGTGCAAAGGACCTGGTTAATCAGTCCGAGGAGTCGTCATCAACGCGATTCAGTGCTGCCGGCCCCAGCGTCTTCCTCAATATGGTCGAAAGCGAAAAGGCAGAGCTTAAGCGTAAGGAGCGCTCTGCGCAGCTGTTAGCGGAATTTCTTCAGTCGCAGTTTAACCAGCCCGGTCTAAATGTTCCTAAGATTAAGTTTTACTCTGGTAAGAAAGAAATCGAGTACATGCTGCACGCAAACTTTGAAAGCTGGCGAAAGGAAGTTGCAGAAATCGACTATACTTGGTGGGGCTATCAGGACGACCATTTCGTCAGGCAGTATAAGCGATTCCTGGAAATGTTGTGGAAAACCTCATTTGATGAAGAGAGGGTATGTCTGTTCTCAAATAAGTCATCGATGGAAGACGAGCTGATTGGTAAGATTAACGGACGAACGATTCGACAACTGCCAAAAGAATTTCATTTCGATAGTACGATTTGGGTATTGGGCAGCCAGATTGTAATGATATCGACACACGGTAAGCCGCACTATGCGTTTCAACTGCGTGATCGAACGTTTGCGGGGAACCTACGGCTAGTCTTCAGCTTACTTTGGAAGCTCACCTCGACATAGCAGCTGTGCGAGGTAAAATTGGGGGGCGAGGTCTGCCGGGAACAAACCTTTTGAACCGCCCAGTTTGCGGCTAGTTTACAATCCTGAATTGATAAATGTATTCGCCGCCCTGTTTGACTGACTGTCGCTTTAGCATCGCTTGAGCACCCTTAGAGAGGCTCGAGCACGAGATACGAAAGCGTCCTCGGTTGATGTCCGCGGGCAGCCAATCTTCATCGCCGGCGAACCACCCCTGAGGGTTCACTCGCCTTAGAAGTGCAACGACTTCATCCCGGGAGTAGATTCTTGCTTCCGACTCAGGCTCACGATCAGGCTTCGGCTCAGCGGGTTTCTCTGCCGCCGGCTGCGCCTCTTGCCGGATGGGGGCTGCCTTGACCACTTGTGCCTTTGGTGCGGCGGGTTTCGGCGAAGCTTTAGGTGTGTCGCGCGACACTCCGTTCCCACCGACAGTTGGCGCCGGAGCTTTTGGTCGCGTGTTGGAGCGACGACTAGTAGAGCGAGTTCCGGAGTCCATATTGTTCGGAACATCTGTCAGCTCGATACGAGGTGCAGCAGGGAGCAGTACGAATTGCACTGGGTCGCTGCGCTTGCTGGGGCTGAATTCCGCCAGCGCTCCGGCCTTAACCAAAGTCCTACACATACACGAGGCAACGTCTTCGTCGAAATCAGGGGTCGTCGAAGGCTTGCTCTCGTTCATCGCTGTAGTGATCTCTTCAAGACTCACGGCAGCACGACCATCAGCTCCACGCTGTCTCCACAATTCGTTGGGGAGATCTGCACCCTCACTCAGGATGCGGACGGCATAGAGCGCCCGAGCGTAGCCCGGAATACTCGTCAAGCGTGCGAGATCCATTTCCAGACCTCCCTTCAAAAAAAAGTGTACCCGATAGACCACCCGCGGGACGCGAATTCCTGCGAGTAGTCCGTACGTGCTTCTACTCAGACGGAACTTAATACTGCAAATGTTAGATTCCGATGAGTCTGACGGGCTATTTCGAATTAAATAGAAAAAAGAGGGCGGTTAGAATTGCAACCACGGTAAGTAAAGTCTTTAGCCCGCCCTTAGCGTTCTGGGCGCTGCTTTCATTCATGCGAGTTTGGATATCCGGGCGCGACGCTAGAAAAGCTTCGACCGCTTCTTTGGCCTCCTTGAGACCAATGCCTCGATGCTCCCGCAGCAGTTTGATGCCCTCAATTTTACTACCGCGTTCCAGAGCCACAATTACGTCTTGCGGAACATCGCCGATATTGTTCATGGACCGAGTCTCCTCAATCGATGTGCGTCCCTGCCTCTCAGGATTACAGCAAAGTAAGGTTTGCAGACAGCTAATTTAGTAGCATTAAGCGTGGGGCGAAGATTTCGCTCTAACCTTTCAAGAGTTCGGAAAACCATCCGAAAAACATTCAGGAACGCAGTTAATAGCCTGTTATAATGCAAGAAAAAGCGCGCAGGCAAGGCAGTAAGAAGAGGAGGTTCTCGATATAAAAGAGCAAAAAATGCGCTCTAAATGTTACGCCTGGAGCCGGGTCTCGCATAATTCTATGTGAGCGCTCAAAACCAGCGCGATGGCACAGGTTAATCACAGAATGTTGAGGACAAAAAGATGAAGTTTGTAAATGCAGTAAGGCACAAAGTTTTGGTTACAGTTCTGTTTGGTGCGGCAGTGTTCACCACAAGTCCAGTTTATGCGCGATACGACGTGGATGAGTCGATATGGGGTCCAAGCGCTAGCTGCTCTCAGCGAGGCGACAATTGGTATCGTGCCTGCGTATCCGGAGGTCGCTCACCTCAAGAGTGCTGTCGGGTGGCGTTAGATATCTATCTCCTTTGCATGTTCAACAAATGCTTAAGAGGCGAAGTTAAACTTCCACCTGGCTCAGGTTTAAGTTGTGATTCCTTTCTTGCGTTTCCGGGAAGTGAACGAAACGATTTGTGCGAAGCAAGTGGCTGGTTTTAAATTGCCCGCTCAACTTGAACGAAAAATTTTATTCTAACTGGGAGTGGGGAAGGCTGGTGCAGGATGCCTCCAGGTTAATTTACCCCCGACAGCCAACTACCAGAGCTTTTTTCTGGAGGTGCGACGCTATTCTTTTCTCCAAGAGGAGAGAGAAAGGTTCTGCACGTAGTCTTCTACCGCTCCCAGTGTTTTGTGCCTGTTTTAGCAGCGAAAAAAGGTTTTCAAGAGTTGGACTAGGTTAATTTTGTCGGCTGGAGCTGTCCGTCGACGGCGATACCATTAATGAGCGCATATTTCGTGAGCTCGGCGACGGTATATAGTCCGAGTTTGTCCATCAGTGTCTTTCTGTAAGTTTCTACGGTTTTGCTACTTAGTCCGAGTTCTCCAGCGATTTCACCGGTACTTTTGCCTTCACTGATTAGAAGCAACACTTCGCGTTCTCGGCGGGAAAGATAGTTGTCAGCGTTCACGTGGCCGGAGTCGTCAGCCTCGAGCAGACGTTGTACCGCATCCTGCTTAATCTCCGGACTAATAAAAAATCCTGAAAGAGGATCGCTAATCGACTTGATTGCAATTACCAAATCAACGAATTTGCTTTTCTTCAAAACGTAGCCGCTGCCACCCGCTCGCAAAAATCGCGCTACGACTTGCGGCGACGAAACCGAGGAGAGCGCTATTATCTTGGGGGGCTTCTCGAGTTCGCTTAGGTCTCTAGCGAGCTCTATCCCGTTAGGTGGAGAAATATTGATTTCTGTGATCACCGCATCTACGTTTTCATGCTTCAACAGTTGCAAAACTTCACTGCCCGAGCAGAACTCGCCCACCAGCTCAAAACGGCCGTCGTCGATGAGAAGCCGCGCAATTCCGGTGCGGCATATGTTCTGCTCATCTACTAGGACGAGACGAATCTTTTCAGGCATTTTTCCGACAAAATCCCAGGTTGTATGCGTCTACCCAATCATGAACACAGCAATAATGTTATTCAGATAGATCCCTAAGGGAAACGCCGTACGTGCAAACCCGTACATATCATAAGGTTAGTGTGTCGTCGAATGGACGAAAAAGGGAGGCTGCTTCTTCACGCACCCTTTAGCAGAAGGTCGATTAACCTGGCCTGCACGGGAACGCGGTTCAACATTTGCTCGCGTATAAGAGAGCTGGCGCCATCGATTAGGCAGTTCTTAGCTTCGAACCCGCGGTCTACGGGAAGGCAATGCATGAAGTACGCGTTCGGGGCGAGATCGCTCATTTGGGCCTGCGAGAAACTCCACTCTGAGTATTTATTGTGAAGAGATTTCTCCGTTTCTATTCCGTGCTCCGATAGCCTGGTGGTCGTCCAGTTGCGAGGGTAGAGCACCACAGTATCATCCGCCAGCGCTTGTTCAGGTCGTGAACAAATCTCAAACTCCGTTCCCGATTCTTGTGCGCCGCTGCGGGCGCGTCTGATCGTATCGTCGTCGAGTGAGAACTCGGGCGGATGGCAGAGTGTTAAGGAGTAGCCCGCACGAGGCAACACTTTGACTAAATCATTGATAATCGATGCGGGCCGCAGACACTGAGGGGAATACGCCCAGGAAACGACGACGCGCTTCTTTTGCTCCGGGGTAATTCGCTCTCGAATTGTTTTTAAATCAGCTAAGGCTTGGCAGGGATGTGCCGAGTCGCTTGCCATGTTAATCAGCGGTTTTTGCGCGGCTTCCGAGAATTCTAAAAGAGCTTCCTCGCTTCGCAATCGAGAGGAGCTGCCTCTTCCTCCCAGCATTCTAAGTCCGATTAAGTCGACGTAAGTAGAAACAGCGACCGCTGTGTCGGCCAACGTCTCGTCATCGGCGAGACGCAGTTCGCTAGGGCTAAGCACGACGGGTGAAATTCGCAGCTCTTCGAGTGCCTGAATAAATGACAAGCGAGTACGTGTCGACGTGCTGCAAAAAAGCAGCGCCATCCGCTTCCCGACGTAAGTTCTTAGCGAGTGGGCAGCAGGCTCGCTCAACTGCAAAATTTCAGTTTGAGAAAGATCGTCAGTAGAAAGTATGTGCCTAGGCATAAGCGCTGCAGGTTTAGTGCTTGCTTAGCTCAAATACATAGTAGGTACGGCTTTCTGCTCCAGGGATCTCATGGGTGTCGAGCAATGCACAATGAAAACCCGCCCGAGAGGCTAGGGCAGCAAATCGCTCCAAGTCACCAAAGGATGAGTGAACCATGTATATTCTCCCATGTGGCAGCAGCACGTTGCGCACCCCAGAAAAGAATCGCCGATGGGTCATGAAGTGCGTATCCCATATGCTTCTTGAAGGCATATCGTCGGCTTCTTTATTGCGAAAGGGTAAGTTGGCAACAACGACGTCGAACTTCTCATGCCGGGCAACGGCGGAGAATAAATCAGATTCCCTAGCTTCGATGCGGTCGGAAAACGAGTGTCTTTCCGCGTTAACTCGCGTATTGCGCACTGCATCAGGATTGATATCGAGCGCGAGCACTCGCCCTGCGCCCCGCGCCGCAGCAAACACCGACAAAACGCCGCTGCCTGACCCTACGTCTAAGACTTCTTCCCCTGGAGTGATTTGAAAATGGTTGATCAGCGATACGCTGTCGTCGTAGGGAGGAAACACGTTCTGCAAGACGTGAAACTCTTTCCCTAAATGCGTTACGATGCGGCCGTTCGGTTCGGAACCTCGCATCTGCTGCAGCAGCGCCAAATGGCGTGCTTCGAGTACGGCTTCTGCAGCTTCAGAGAGTTGGGGCACAATAATATTCTCGAGTTTTTGCATGAAGAATATGTGATCCAAATAGAAGGACTATCCTTTGACCGCACATCTAATTGTGGGAGCAAAGTGTCAACGCAGATTCGCAAACGTACGTTACGCTGCGAATAAAACGTGAGAGCGCAGCCTCATAGGCTAGTTCTGCACGAAAACGGTACGCGAAGGGAAAATCCCGAAATAAAATGCTAAGAATTAGATAACGACCATTTGTCAGCGCAAATACGTCGCGTTGTTAATCCGGCGCCGGCTCACGCTGAGTTAACGGCCCGTGGGACTGAAGGTGATCGAGCACCTTGGCGAGGGTATGAGCCACTTCGTGCTTGCTGCGCTGAGTAGATGGGTGCCCAAGAATCCAGCTGATTACTTTGTCGTTCATGTTTTGAAAAACGGTTTGGTCGCTGATGACTAAACAGCTGATGTCATGAACAGGTTCGCTCTTGGAGATTTGACGGAAAAACAACGTTAGGGATTTAGGCAATGGTTCCATTTTTAG
>JAGRAN010000185.1 GCA_020434585.1 Bdellovibrionales bacterium | reverse complement strand
ATAGTCCATCTCAGGCACTCTGGGGAGAACCTGGAGATATTCCGCTAAGCGCGGACTTTGACGGAGACGGCACTTCAGATTTAGTTATTTACCGCCCAAGTGACGGCACTTGGTGGATCGTCCGCTCGCGAGACGGCTTCCTGCACAAACAATGGGGCCTACCCGGCGACATGCCGGTCCCCGAAGATTTCGACGGAGACGGCAAAGACGACTTTGCAGTTTGGCGCCCCAGCTCAGGCTTTTGGGCCGTCAGCTTCTCTAGCAAAAATTACAGCACTGCCCAGGACGACATCCTCTGGGTTCAGTGGGGCCTGACCGGTGACTACCCAATGGTCGGTGACTACGACGGCGACGGCTCATCTGACTTAGCGGTTTGGCGTGACTGGAACGGCAGGTGGTATCTCTGCACCTCTGTTTCTAGTTTCAATTGTCACGCCCAGGGAAGCGAGCAACAGTTCGGTTTGCCCGGAGATGTTCCGCTTAAAGGCGATTTCGACGGAGATTCAATTCTAGACTTCGCAGTCTGGCGTCCTAGTAACGGTACCTGGTACTGGAAACGATCGTCTGATGCAGTTGTAAACAACAAGCAGTGGGGATTGTGGTTCGACTACCCACTTAGCGCTGGCATTAAAAATCAAATGCAGCTGCTGGAGTAAAAGCTTTAGTTATAGAGTTCGGGCGCAGTACCTGCTGGCACTGCGCCCGAGTAAAACAGCAGCTCGCCTAAGGCGTTACGATATTGAACCAAAACTCGAATTTATCGAGCATGGCCACAAATTCTTCCACCTTTTCGCGATTTCCGCTCATGCGAACTTCACCGGAATCGATTTTCTCGAGCAAAGTACCCTTCCCGAGCATAATATCATTCAGTGACTCACGCTTAAGAGTCAGAGTTGCGTCAGCGTTGCGCTCCTGCTTGCCCTTAACGTAATGCAGCGCCCCGTTCTCCACACCAACTGCGAACTTCTCGTTTGTGTCGTTTAACGCGAGGTTCAAGTCAATTTTCTTGCCGGCGGCTTTAGTGCCGTCAAGACGAACACCCATGTAGTCGAGGAATAGTTCAGTCGACATTGCACGAACGGTGTCAGGACTTGCTGTGTTGGGTGTCGGCAGCTGCTTCACACCTTCTCGAAGTTCTTTCGCTCCGGTTAGATAGAAGTTACGCCACGGGCCGCTCTCGGACTGATAGCCAAGTTGCTCATACGCGTCAGCCAGCAGGAACTTCGCCTCTTGGTTTGTCGGTTCAGCGAAGACGACGTGATTCACCACTTCAGCAACCCAGCGGTAGTCACCATTCTTAAGCTCCTGCCTGGCCTGCTTCAACACGTTCTCCGCACCACCCATAAACTTGACGTAGCGCTTGGCTGCATCAACAGGCGGAAGCTTGTAGAGCTGCGACGGATTGCCGTCAAAAAAGCCCAAGTAGTATCCGTATTGCGCACGAACATCGTGATACAGGCTGCCGTAGTAGCCGCGGTTTGCCCAGGTAGTTGCAAGGCTCTCAGGAAGCTTGATCGCGTCTGCAATTTCCTTCGGAGTCATGCCTTTGTTTGCCATACGCAGTGTTTGGTCGTGCATAAAACGATACAAATCGCGCTGCTTAGAGTAGAGCTCTTGAATGTTGCTTTTCCCCCAGGTTGGCCAGTGGTGCGAACCAAACGAAACATCTGCTCGTTCAACCCACATGTTCATGGCTTCCTGAATGTACTTGGACCACTTAAGCCCGTCACGATACTTAGCGCCCCTAAGTGTGTACAGGTTATGCATTGTATGATTCACATCCTCCGCAGCACAAATCGCTTTATACTTCGGAAAGTAAAACAACATCTCAGACGGTGCTTCGGACCCGGGAGCCATGATGTATTCAATCGCGATACCGTCGACGGTCATCTTCTGACCAGTTTTGCTGATGGTATCAGTCGGAGGAATCACCCCAGCAGTACCAGTCGAAGTGGTCGCTCCAAGCCCTGCTCCAACCATGCCCTTTTCGTCTTTCGGAAGCAGGTTGCCGTACATGTAGGAAGCTCTTCGCGACATGACGTTTCCGGCAATCACATTTTCGCTCACCGCTTCTTCCAAAAAGCCCTCCGGTGCAATGATTTTCACTTTACCTGATTTGACATCAGCTTCTTTTACGACTCCGCGAATCCCGCCGTAGTGGTCTACGTGGCTGTGCGTGTAAATAACAGCGACTACGTCACGCTTGCCTAGATTGTCATTGACTAGCTTAAGTCCTGCAGCTGCCGTTTCGGCCGATATCAGCGGATCGATTAGAATCCAACCGGTCTTGCCTTGAATCACAGACATGTTTGACAGGTCGTAACCCCGCACTTGGTAGATGCCGTCAGTAACCTTGAAGAGGCCGTGCTTCGCTACCAGCTTCATCTGACGCCACAAACTTGGGTTCACCGTATCGGGAGAATCACCCTTGATAAATTCGAACTGATTCGCATCCCAGACTACGTCGCCATTCGCGTTTTTAATAATGCCGCCCGGAATTTGCGCAATCAGGCCGCGTTCCGCATCCGCAAAATCAGCGTTGTCACCAAACGGCAGTTCTCTCAGCAGCTTGCCGTTAATTGACTTAGTTTGCTCACTGGCTACACCGCGCATATTTGTAGAGTCTTCCATGCCTAGCATAGCTCGACGTTCTGCATTTCTACTGTCATGCGTATTACTGCATGCAGCGAGCGTGCACACCAGCGACGCACATAGCAATTTCCTATTCATCTTTCCTCCGTCGTGTCTCTTAGGTCGCGTCGGACTTAAACTGCATATTAAAGCCGACAAAAATTTGCCATTCGGGCCATGTGGCCCCTTCATCGAAAATTGAGTACTGCGGTTCTACAAAGAAGTTGTAAACTGTGTTCCCTTGAGGAATGACTTGCCCGACGCCAAATCCGGCCGGGATTGTGTAATCGCCATTCTCGAAATTAAATGCCATTACCGCCGAGCTTCTGAGATACAGACCGCGGCCAAGCTGGAAAAATATGAAGGGTTGAGCGCTCGCCAAATTCACGTCGTCACGATCGCTGTCTCCAGCAAAACTAATTGCGTATGTTGTGAGCCCACCCCACTGAAGCACCTTCGAGCTTGCGTCAAAGACAATCGCAGCTGCACCGGTAGACCATTTTTCGCTTCCAAGCACCTTATCCGTTGCAGTTGGGATATTAAGCTGCGGTCCAATCCCCAAGCTCAGGCCCGGCTTACCAGTGTCTATTAAGTATGGAGCAATAATGTTTACGTCACCCAGCCCAGTTTCCGTCGACCCGTCCGCTTCGAATGGATAGGAGTTGACTGGCAGCGACGCACGCAACAACCAATCCGATTCTCCGATAGAAAAAGGCTGAGCGTAGCGCAGCCAGAACTGATTTCCGTCCTTATCAACGCCAGTAAACTCTCCGATGTAGTATTCGTGAAAGCTAAGGGCGGTCATGTTGGCGATTGGGTTGTTGGCTTGAGCGGAATCGCCATCCGCAAAAACAGTGGCAGGAATGGTTAGCAATAAAAGGAAAACGGCTAATGTTCTACTCATGCTTGCTCCTTTTGTTGGCCCAGGGTCTTACCGAGGCTCCAAAGTGATCCCATCACTGAAGGACAAACTATCAGCAAAAATTATTTCACCAGGCAGCTGATCAGTCTTAGGCATACGTTCGCGTTCGATGTAGTGCTGACCGGTAAACTTGTGTCGCACGAAGGTTGCAGGTGCACCTCCTCCCGCTTCAACTCGAATGATGTCTTTCCAGCCTGCACTCTCCACAGGCGATGCAATTACTGGGAGCTGAGTAATCGCGAATTTATTGATCACTTTGTAGCCTTCTGCTGCTGGCTCAAGCAGCAGCATGTTGCAGCCGCCAGTGCCGCAAAAATATGAGCCGAGAAGATAAACTAAAACCTCCTCGGTGCCGTCGCCGTTCAAATCGAACTTAATATAAGCGTAGCGCGCCTTCATTCCACCAATCTCTTTGGTGATTTTTGAGTATTCAGGCGAAGTTCTCAAAATAGCGGCTTCTATTTTTGCGTCTCCCCTAGTAACACCAGTAGTCGCCGCAGTAGTCACAGCACTGGTCTCAGCAGCCTTCGGATTTTCAACCTGCTGCGTAACCGGGTGTTTAAGGGGCTGCCAGACGTAAATTCCACCGTCCGCCATCAAGCTTAAGTTAAGATTTCCATCTTTCAGAAGGTAGCCGCGAACAAACTTCGCATCTGAAGCGAACCGTTCATCTAATCGCGGTGGAGGACACATCGCACGAGTGCTAGCCAGTGGACCGAAACTAAATTGCCCGCTGCTGCCGTCTGCGCCCGGTACCGCTGACCATGTGCCTTGGGCCTGGTTGCAGCCTAGCTGAAGCGTCGCGGTCCCATCGTTATTCAGCACCATCGTAAATTTCTCAGGCTCGCTGGGACGAAGCGTGCCAATCAGATTACTCATCGACTGAAACTCTACTAACTGCCACTGCGTATCTGCGAGAGATGCCGACAAGGAGTTCGACACAGGAATCTCCTCTTTGTTCGAAGCCAAGCTGCATGCGCAAAGCCATAACGAAAATAAAAGTGCGACTTTGAATTTAACCATGCGGACTTCGCCCTCCCTCCAACAAGCCCACTCGAGGCTCAAAAGGCTCTAAGTAGCACACATGAGAATCCCTCGGCTCTACCCAAGATAAACCACACGTCATTACAGACACTTAACCTATATCGCACCAAAAGAGTCACACTCTCTCGTTTCGGACATATAACCTTCTCTGCCGACTATTCGGTGTCGGTACTAGGTTACAGGGTGTCATTCGGTTGTAGTGTGTGGTTCGACAAAAGCCAGACTGTTTGTCTAGCTTAGTTTTCACGTTTGAAATCTACTGTTCGCTTCTTGCGCACAAAGGCAGAAAGCTCCCTCTTAAAAAAATGATTACTTACACTAAGCGCACATGGCGCAAGGTGTAGTGGTTTGTTTTGGTAGTGTTGTAATGAGGTAGTAATCGTGAAATTAAATTCAATTAATCTTCCTAAGTTCGTCATTCTTTGTTTTGCAGCAGCTCTTATCGCAGCTCCTAGTGCAAAGGCTGAGCACTTGAGCATAGAAGAGGTCGAAGCCTTAGCTGCGTATCTAGACGGGGCGGATGCAGCAGAATTATCCGGTGAAGGCAGAAACTTTACTGCAGCGGCTGGTCTATGCAAGTGCGAAGTACCCGCAGACGTCGTGGACGACAAGGGAAACGTGCAAGTAGACTACAATGGTGTTCATACCAGCAGCTGTGGGAGCTGGACGGACAAAACTTCCTGTGAAAACAACAAGTGCAAGGTTTGGCGAAAAGTTGTTATTGCAGGCGATAAAGCCTTTTCCGCCCACGAAACCCCCTGCACGTGGGATGGCTCCGCTTCGACTATCTTTCAAGAACTGTTAATGGAATTCGAAGTTACTCAGTAAATCACAGGTTAGCGAGTTCCTTGCACACAACTGCATGGAGCTCGCTTCAAACACACTTCCCTAATTCGACGCTTTCTCGACGGCTATGGCCAAGTGCCCTGGTTAATCATAAACACTGCGAAACCAGCTCCAATACTGGCGATGGCTGCTCCGACAGCTACTAGAACGGCTGGTGAGGCGAAAGGATTCTCGGGATATAGAGTGCGATACGGGTCAAATTTCAGATCCCCGTCCCTCGCCTTTGCGCTGCTTGGGCGCTTAAGTCTGATGCGCTGCGCGTCGAATTTCTCGACTAATTTCCAACCGGCGAGCGCCTCCTCTTCCAGAATAACTTGAAGCCGCTCGCGCTTGCCGAAGGAGCCGAGCTGACTTCTAAGGATCTTAAACTCCCAATCGCCCTTGAGGTCGTCTCCGGAGTATGTGGTCATTGTCTCCTCTTCCTTATTATTCGGGGGAGCCGACATAACACCTACCCACCACATATTTTGTATCAGTCCCAAGGTCTTCGCTCTCCTACTGACGACAAGATTCTCACTCACCCCCTCAAACGTTTCAACCAAAAACTGCTAAGCGATTAGAAACCTAATGCTTAGATACTAAGCAGCCGCAGCGCCAGCGACGGTAAAGTGTTTGCCTGAGCTAAAATCGCCGCACCAGCTTGCTGCAAGATCTGAGTTCGGGAAAGCTCTGCCGCCTCGCTAGCAATATCGGCATCCATTATCCTGCTAGCCGCTTCAATCACATTATCTCGAGAAAGAGCAAGGCTGCTGCTCGCCGTGGCAAGTCTACTCGTAAACGCGCCTAGGTTTCCAAGCTCGACCAGCAAATTGTCCATCGCCAAATCAATAACAGAAAAGGAAGCTAAGGCTTTTTCCTGGGAAAGCAGGTCGACATACTGCAAACTCGTAACTTGCTCAGTATTCGCCGTGTAGAGAGTGCCATTGCCGATCTGCGCGACGAAAACATCGACTCCGCCATCATTATCAAAATCGGCAATTGCTCCGTACGCCGCCCCTGCAGCGCCAATGTCAACTGCGCTTTGAAATGAGCCGTCAGCATTAGCCAGATAATAAACAGCTGTGGTCCCGTAATCGACAATATCTAGCAGTCCGTCACTGTTTAGATCTCCAGTCTGAATCAACCCGCCGTCGCTTGATCCGAGTGTCGAGGCAGTAAAGGAACCATCTCCGTTTGATAAGTACAGCTCAAGTCCGTTATTAGTGGAACTCGCAACAAAATCATCAAAACCATCATGGTTTGCGTCGAGCACAGCTATCCCACCGCCAAGCGACCCACCTCTAGTTATTGCGTAATCAGTAAAAGTTCCGTCTCCATTTCCGATAAACGCAGACACAGTTCCAGTTCCCGCTGATGGTCCCGCAATCAAGTCGAGGATGCCATCTCCGTTTATATCTGCGTTACTGAGCAGTCCGTCGTAAGTTCCCGCTCCGCCAATCAGTTGAGTAGTTTGAAAAGTGCCGTCGCCGTTGCCTAGGGCTATGCTAAGTGTATTTGACCCTGCTGATGCAACATCCAGGTGTCCGTCACCATTGTAGTCTCCGCTCGCATACGCGAGCGTTGATTGCAAAAAGGCAATACTCCCCGTGCCAGTAAATGTTCCATCTCCGTCGTTTGTGTAGACTGTAGCGTTTGACGTAAGGTCTTTAAGCACCAAATCCAGGAATCCATCCTCATTGAAGTCTCCAAGCGTTGCTCCGGCGAAGAAGACTGGCGGCCCGATTACCTGCACTTGATTAAAAGACCCGTCTCCGTTTGAGAGATTGATAAATGCAGAGCCGCCAAAAGCGTCAGACGTCACTAGGTCGTCGATCCCGTCGTTGTTTAAGTCGCCGCTAATTGAGATATATCCGCTATTGACCGTGCTAGCAGATGAGGTGTAGGTGCCGTCACCAACTGCACGCTCCAGCGATTCTCCAAGCGCTATCGACAATGCGTTTTCGCTGCCATAGCCTAGCTGAATGCCGACATCTAGGGAGCCGCCAAGCAGGTTAAGATCGTTAAACTTAGTCGAAGATAGGATGCGGTTGTACTCGCCCGTAAGCGCTCGGGCTTCTTGGTCTAGTGCTCTGCGCTGAGTGACCGAGAGTGTTCCATTTGCCGACTGTGTCGCTAACTCGCGCATTCGAGTCAGCAGCGACGTGAGTTCAATGCCGGTACTTTCAGCAATATTAAGCATTGAGATACCATCGCTGACGTTCCTTACGGCTTGGCCGTAAACTCTGCTGTCGACATTTAGCGAAGAGGCGATCGCAAGACCAGCCGGATCGTCCGAAGCGCGATTGATGCGCAAACCACTAGAAAGGCGTTCAAAGGACGCAGCAAGGTCTCTGCTAGAGCGATCTAGCCGACGTAGTATCCCCATCGCAGGGACATTAGAATTTAGTACAACACGATCCATGTGCAAACTACTGGTACTACCCATCAATTATCGGCAGTTATTACGAAAATGATAAAAGGTATCCGGGCAAACCCGTAGAATGCGCTTTCTAGGCTTTAATCTGTAGTTTGTCAGCTAGTTATCTACTTCCAACAGCAGAATTTCTAGCAGCAGATCTTCTTCGGAGGACTCGACCTGGCAGGAATAGTCGTCTTTCCAGTCTGTGCAGGTTCCACGGGAGTATTTAAGTTTCTTACACTCCTCTGTGGCTTTTTTATTCGCGTCAATTCCGCATCTAACGCCAGTCACTTCAAAGGGATGGACTGTATGGTTGGATTTGTCTACGCAGTAGCAGGTAAACGTTCTTGCGAAACTAAGTGACGGCGCAAAGGTGATGAAACAAACCAGGCACAGCGTTGCCCGCAGGAAATACTTGTACGACATTTAAAAACTCCCCAAGAAAACCAAACTTACGACGAACTAATACCTCCTCTGTTCCAGCTTGGCAGAGAGAATGCTTCACCTAAAGGTGATTAACTAGTGATTTCTGACGTTTGGAGCCCAATTAAGGAAGCGTTCCCACACCCCCGCCGCCATTAAAACGAGTAAGCTCTCTGGTTCCGCCGCCGGCATAGTAGGCCGCTACCTCGATCGAGTTTCCCACGGAGTCACGCAAGGTGCATAGGCTGCAAAGCAAACCGAGGCACACTACGCACATAATAAGCGTCGCCTCAACACAGGCTGAACCTGCCTGACTAGAATTTTTACCGAACTTTTTGCGCATTTAATAATTCCCCGTAACTACAAATCAAGAACTAGGCCACAGCTGCTTCATCGTCCGCCGAAGATTTCTGTGATTCTGGAGTGCTCCCAAGACTAAAACTGGAAACACAGAGCTTTGCGCCGCCCTTGCGGCCCGGCCGCGGATTCATATCTTGGTCGTACTTAGCTAAGTAATTTCTAATACTTCTGTGAAAATCGTGGCTCTTTTTCAGTAGCCATCTTCGTATCGTGGGCAGCTCGGACGGATCGATGTTGTTGAAATCTGTTCGGATATATACGTTTTTTACAGTGTTCGTCTGTTCCAGATTTTCCACGCCGGCTGCGACCTGAGATTCGATATTCTCCGCTATCATTTCAAAGGCCTCCCTAGCGTCTGCGCTAAACAAAGCCTCTCGCTTAATTAATCTAAGCCCACGAGCAGTCTTCTCAACCGAACCAATGCGCTGCAGCTGGAACAACACAGTCGCCGGATTTACCGCTGTAGTAACTGATTCCACTAGCTGCACGAACTCATTTCGTTCGCCTGTCGCACTTAATATTTTTGGTGCACCAGATTTTGTTAGAAACCTCGCATCCTGCTCCCATTGCCCCAATACCCTAGAGGCAATACCAGAATATTGCAGTTCTCTCGTTTTTTCCTGAAGATAAATGCGTTTTACATCAGCGCGGTGCAAACCGGTTGCCAGTGCCAATCTGCTTACGTTGATCTTGTGTCCGTCTCTTTCTAGCTGTTCACGTGCCACATCGACAAAAGTTTGCTTCGCCGCCTCAACGAATTCCTGAAAACTTTCCGCATCCCGCAGCCAAAGGCGGACAATCGGCCGAAGCAGCCTCGTCAAGCTTTCCGTTTTAAGCTTCATCATTCCTCTTATCGACAGTTATGACTAATACTTTTAGCGCAGTATACCTATATGTTAAATATTTACATTCTTTTGTATGCTTAGAAAGTCAATTTATGCGATTAATAGCCGCACTGATGCAAAGTGAATCAAAATCAACTTATTAATGTCTTTTTTTTACATTTTAGCACACATTGCATCCGCTAAGCCTAATAACATCTACATTCGTGTTGCAACGGTTAGTCATTCGTTAATAGGAGCTGTGGTTTTAAGATGATTACGTATTTGTCGAAGTTAAGGTTAGGCTCAATTCGAGCAGCATGCATGTTCTGCTTGCTTTTTTCAGCGCTGACTATTTCCCCCATCGGGACACAATCGGCTGAGGCTTTATCGCTGCGCAGTGGCGGCGGAGGAGGCTCCGGGGAGCTTCCTGAAGAAACATGTTTGTCAGTTGGAGACGGCTACAGTCTAGTTTTCAACTCATCAAACGGCACTGTGCGCCTGGTTGGTCCAAACGGCCGCACTGTTGGTTCAGCCAACTACGTCGAGGAAATGTGTGGGGGAGTTCCGTGCTTGACCATCACCTACGGCGGAAGCTGGTTGTTTGGAATCCCTGCAATAACAATTGCAGTCGTCGGCAACGATTACCGTGAAATTATCATTGGTGATTATTTGTTCATTGACCGAGGGTCGCGCACGGATGTCTATATCAGCGACGGCCGAGGCGGCTATAGTTTAGTCGCGATGGAAGATGTTCCCAAAGATATTCGCAACATCTTCGACACAATTCTTAACTATATGGCCCGAATAACGGCTTGCACTGGCTTAAAACTGTTTGACTAATAACACCAGTCAATCAAATTATTGAGTGCAACTGCGCTCAACCCTCAATACGGTGTGGACCGACGTTCGCATGGAAGCGACGTCGATCCACAACTTCCGCTTCGATCAGATGTTCTTGGCCAGAAGCGAAGCGCCGCCCACCGTGGTGAAGCCGCGCGCCATCATCTGCTCACGCTGCCGGGTGCCGTCGTCCGCCAGGTTCTGGATGCGTGTGATGCCCGCTTCGCGGCACGCTTCCTCGACCTTCGCCAGCAGAGCATCGAACACCTCGTCGTCGCGCGCATGCTCTCGGCG
>JAGRAN010000184.1 GCA_020434585.1 Bdellovibrionales bacterium | reverse complement strand
GGTAAAGAAGTTGTCGAGGCAGATCACATCATGCCCTTCTCCGATCAACCGCTCGCAAACATGCGAACCGATGAATCCCGCACCTCCCGTAACAAGTACGCGCGCCATAATACCCCTCGTCTTCCGCTACTCGCCGATCGCGCCGCGGCCGATTGAATAATAAGTAAAGCCGAGCCGCTTCATCTTAGTCGGCTCAAACAGGTTGCGGCCATCAAAGATAATCGGGCTCTTGAGCAGCTTGTTCATCTTGCCAAAGTTCGGACGGCGAAATTCATTCCACTCAGTAACAATCAGCAGCGCATCTGAACCTTCGAGCGCGTCGTAGTTGGACTCGACGAATTTAAAGTCTGAGCCGGGCTCGAAAACTTGCGATGCTGTTTCGCGGGCTTCCGGGTCGTACGCGACGATTGAGGCGCCGAGCTTTCTTAGCGCGTTGATGATCGTGATGCTCGGAGCTTCGCGCATGTCGTCTGTGCGTGGTTTAAAAGCCAAGCCCCAGATGGCGAACTGCTTGCCGCGAACATTGTCTGCTCCACCGAAGTGCTTAACAACTTTCTCGACGAGAACTGACTTCTGCTTGGTGTTGACGTTGTCTACGGAATCGAGAATCTGAAGGCGCATGTCGTTTTCTTCCGCGGTGCGCATAATTGCGCGCACGTCTTTCGGAAAGCACGATCCGCCGTAACCTACGCCTGGGAACAAAAAGTGCGGTCCGATTCGGCGATCAGAGCCGATACCGCGGCGCACCTGCGTTACGTCTGCTCCGACGCGCTCGCAGAGATTCGCTATTTCGTTCATGAAGGTGACTTTGGTTGCGAGCATTGCGTTGGCTGCATACTTAGTCATCTCAGCGCTGCGCACGTCCATAACCAGAATCGGGTTCTCTGTGCGCACAAACGGGCCGTAGAGTTCGCGCATTACTTCGGCAGCTTCTACTGAAGGAGCTCCGATTACTACGCGGTCGGGTTTCTGGAAGTCGTCGATCGCAGAGCCTTCTTTCAAAAACTCAGGGTTGGATACGACGTCAAAATCAAAGCTGGTGTGTTTGGAGATTTCTTCGCGCACTAGGTCGGCTGTTCCTACCGGGACGGTCGACTTGTCGACAACAATCTTCGGGCCGTTCATGTGCTGGCCGATGCTCTTTGCAACCTGGAGGACATACTTAAGGTCGGCTGAGCCGTCTTCGTCCTGCGGGGTGCCGACTGCGATGAAGATAACTTCGGAAGATTCGATCGCCGAAACGATGTCAGTCGTGAATTCCAGGCGGCCGGCTTTAGCGTTGGTGTGGATAAGTGTTTCCAAGCCAGGTTCGTAAATTGGAACCTCACCGCGCTTAAGCATTGCAATCTTGTCTTCGTTGACGTCGACGCAGATAACGTCGTTTCCACTTTCAGCGAAGCAGGCTCCGGCGACCAGCCCAACGTAACCCGTACCTATCACTGCTAAGTTCATTGAATCATTCCTCTTTCAAATCGGTGTTAAGTTTAAAGCGGCCCGCGCGGCGCTGCGGCGGCGGTGCCTAAATGCAGGGAATGTTTATTACAAAAGTCAAAAAATGTTAAGCCCCTAACTGAGGAAAGTAGCGCTAAGACCGGGTCTAGGCAATTAAAGGCCAGGAATTTAGTGGATATCGCCTAAGTGGCTGGAAAAAGGGAGGAATTGGCACTGGGCATCGGGTGTCAACAGAAGGGGGAGTTTAGTAGGTAGCTATTAAACGTTCAACTGCACCAGTGCCAATTCGACCGACCTGTTAAGAAGCTTTTGTTACTTGACCTCAACGACCTCTACATCAGCATCCTCTTAACTCTGCGAAGGATGTCTCTCGCCTCGCACACTAAGAGTTATGCGGGGGCCTAGCGAAGTGTGATGTTTATTTGGGTGACATTCCCAAAAATTTATTCGGCAACTGCAGGCGGCTTATTTGAGCCAAGATTAAGGCCTACTGTAATATGCTGTAATTATGTTCTTTTTCTTCACACGCCAGCCTCCCTGCCCTACCTAAAAAAATCTACCCACGGGCCCTCCTCTTGTATGATATAATTTTGGGATAGATTCCCATAACAGCATAAACGCTGAAAAGGTTATGTACGGAGGCGGAATATCAAAAAAGCTGTTGCGGCTGCTGCTTAGGCCAGCGCTGCGCGTTGCTATGCGAAAAGGCATAGGCGCTAATGAAGTATTCGACTCCGTAAA
>JAGRAN010000183.1 GCA_020434585.1 Bdellovibrionales bacterium | reverse complement strand
AAACGGCTTGAGTCGGAGTCGCGCCATCGCCTATCAACACTATACCTCCAAGGTGAGCGAACAATTTGTGAGCGGCTGGCCGGCAGCCTCAATTGCCAGACAAAATACATCGACCTTAGCTCCTGCTACTCCCTGCCCCTAGAACTTAAGCAAAGCGAAATCGATCTCGGCTGGGCAATCGGCCTGATGGCCAAGGAGGTCGGAACAGAACGCCGCTTAGTCAACTTTCGTCAAGGTGACTACGCTTACAAACCGCTGTGGGGCAACTTCGTCGCGGCATTCAAAGAAGAAATGACTTGGATCGTTTTGGCACTGTTCTTTGTCTGTACCTGGATTGGCACCCAACTCTATACAGCACATTCCCAGCTCGCCGCAGTCGAGAGCCGCATCGAGGAAGAATTTCGAGCCGCGATGCCTGGTGAGCCGGTTCAGCGCGGAGTCGAAGTATCAAAGCTGCAGGACGAAATATCCAAAATTGAAGAGCAGCTGCGCGGACTCGGTTCGCTCTCCTCGCTTTCTCCGTTAGAGTCACTCAAGGAGCTATCGACCGCTATCAGCAAAGATATCGACATTACAATTAGCAAGATAAACATCGGAGACAGCGGCCTAAGCTTTAGCGGAACAGTGCCGGATTACGTTGCAGTCGGAAAGCTGAATACTGCACTTGAGGAGCGCAAAGATCGGTTCTGCGAAGTCCGCGTCGATTCGCGCAACAAAGAACCGGGCACAAACAGAATTAGATATCAGGCAGAAATCGGATTTTGCGGATAAATGAGCATTAGTGAACAAATATCCCGACTAAGCCGAACCCCGGCGCTGCGAAAAGTAAACGCCTGGTTTACCGCGCTGACTCAACGCGAAAAGACTTTGGTCTTAATTACTGCCGCCGCACTAGGAATCTACGCCACAACAGTCCCGGTCAGCGCCCTGCAAGAGCACATCGACGAAACCAAGCGCCAAGCTGTAGTGCGCGAGCACGCGCTCGAAGAAGTAACCCACTATTCTAAACGCCTAAGTTCACTTGACTCCAAGCTCAGCAAACTTAAAACTTCTCTTGAGCAGTCAAAGATGACCTTTGAGCAAGTTACCGCTAACCTCGACTCAATCGTCAGCAACGCCATCGGCAGCCGCAATTACAACTTGAACAAGAGCGGCCAGCCCGAAGCTCTCGGCGACGAATTCGAGAAACAAGACTTCGTGCTGAAAATCGACGCACTGACGCTCGAACAGCTGGTTAAGTTGTTATTTGAACTCGAACAAGGTAAAAGCCCCTTGTTCCTCGGCAATGTCGATGTGTCTCAAGGCCGCGGGGACACCTTTAGAGCCACGCTCGACATAGCTTCGGTCGGCTCCCGATAACTCATGAGCAGTCCAATGCATGCAGTTTCAGATGTCACTGTCCCCAGAATTTGGCCGGAAAGAACTACACCAGTAGCTCCCATGAAGCGTACCGTTAAACGTCTGCTGATATTTTCCGCGCTGCTCGCAGTATTTACATTTGTTCGCTTCCCCTACGAGACCTTACTTGAAGATGAGCTTGCTGTGTTAAAGCGACAAGCTGCCAGCCAAGGCCTGTTTTTTGACCTAGAGCAAACCAGCCTGCGCTTTCCTGGGAAGCTTTCTTTCGGTAGGTTCGGCGCGTTGTTTGCAACTCGCAACATGCCCGTTCCGCTGGTGCTGACCGACGGCGAATTAGAACTCGACTTCCTGCCCTTCATCTTGTTGCAAACTCAAGTCTCGGGTGAAGCACAAGCCTACGACGGCACAATCGAAGCTGAATTCACCCGCGGTATATTCGGTGGACCATACTCCGCTGAGCTGCACGGCAATTCCTTGTCTCTTGATAAACATCCTTCACTCCAGTCGCTTGGCTTAAGCGGACTTGCCGATTTAGAAATTGACGCGGCGGCTGACTCAGGTGAGCCCTTAGAATCGCTTAACGCAGAACTCAAACTACACTCCGCAGCACTGAACTATCCGGGTCAGATTGCGGGCGCCTTTAAAATTCCATCGCTTAGCAACATCGACGCAGATATCGCCGTAGCTGGTGAAGACGGACGCTTTGCCATCCAGCGCTGCACTGCCTCGACTTCCCACGGCAACCTGTCGTGCAAAGGCTCGTTCAGCACCAGTCCGCAGGGAGCGCTCGACACCGCCGGCATCACCATCGAGCTCGCTCTGAACGACGCGGGTCGCACAGAATTTGGTCCATACCTGGCTCTAGCCGGCGGTCGGCAAAACAGCCCTACTGGCGGAGCCTATACGATTAATATCCAAGCCCAGCGCGGGATAATTACAAAATTCGCCGTAACGCCGGGCTAGAAAAAGAAGGCTTGTTATTTTGCCGGGAATTTCTCGATAATAGGGCTATGTCCAGCACGATTTACGTCAGTATCGCTTTAGTGGTTGCCGGAGGAATGGCAACCGGCGCTATCCTTGTCGCGTCAAAGTATCTCCGCGGCAATTTAACCAAGGCCGCCCAAGCCGATATCGATGCTACTAAGGCCAAAGTGGCCAAGATTGACCGCGCACTTGAGGCAGCATTTTCAGTCATCGAGACGATGGTGCCGTACGACGATGTCCTCTCGCAGCAGAAGGAAATAAGCGGGTTCGAAGAGCGCCTAGCTAAGGAAAAGGAGGCTCTGGGTAAGCTCGAAGGGAGCTTGGCCCAAAGCCAGGATGAAGTCGATCAAAAAGAATCCAAACACAACGAACTGAAGATGGGCCGCGAGAACAGCGCAAAGATCGCTGATGAACTCAAGGCCAATCGCGATCGGCTGATTGACGAAACCGAAGCACTGGAATCCCAGGTCAGCGACGCGCAAACTCACCTGGCTAGCCTAAAAGGCTCCACCAATCTGACCAAAGACCAGAAGGCCGGTGTAGAGGAAATCGCCAGCGGACTCGAGAAGAGCAAGAACCACTTGAGCGAATTGAAAGAGGTATTTGAGCAGGCCTCAAACCGCTTCGTTAACCTGCAGGCGCAGTATTCTCAGCTCGAACTGGAATACCGCAATTTGGTCGAAAAACAGCTCAGCGGCGAAGCTTAGTGTTCCACTGCTGAGTTCACTAATCACTTAACCCTCTGATATTACTGATTACTGCTTGCGTAAATCAGGATTTTGTGACAAAAAAGGGCCTTAATTTTTGCCTACTTTGCATAATTGATCGAGGTCTAGAACGAACGTGTTTACTCAGCAAATGTCGTCGAACGAAATCGCGGTGCTTAAGTCGCTTTTCTACCGCAAGAAATTGGAACAAGAACCGCTGAGTGAAATCTCGGACATCGCAAACGTAACTGGAATTCGCAGCAACGAAGAAGTGCAGCGTGCGCTCTACATTCTGGAAGGCAAAAGCCTGGTCACACCGGAACCTGCCGGAGACTTAACCAGCTCTCAGTGGCAGATCACTGATGTTGGTCAGCGTGCTGTTGACGTGATTGACGGAGCCGCTTAGGACTTCGCAGCACTCAGCACATCGCACACAGCGCGAATCAACTGAATATTATCTGAATGTCCCGTCATCGATGCGGTGATGCGCCCGCGTATCGGTCGGCCGATTAAGAAGATATCGCCAATAATGTCGAGAATCTTGTGCCGCACGAACTCATCGGGGAAGCGCAGGTCTGTATTGATCACGTTGTCTTCGCCGACGAGGATGGTGTTATCGAGTCTTCCGCCTGCTGCTAGACCGGCGCGTTGAAGCCTCTCGACGTCGCGCAGAAATCCAAAAGTACGCGCCGGAGCAATTTCCTTTTTGAAGTTTTCAATACTGTCCAGCGTGAACGAGAACTGCTGCGCTCCAACCGGCTCGGGATACTTTAAGCTGTAATGAATCTCTAAGCTGTCAGCGGGTTCGAGCAGAATAAATTCCGATCCATCTTCGTTTTGAACTCGCACCGGCTCTTGCACGGCGACTTCATACCAAGACCCTTCCTGCTCCTCCAGCCCAACCGCTTCGATCATTTTGCAGTACTCGGCGGCGGAACCATCGAAGATCGGAACTTCTTGGTTGCACTTAATCAAAACGTTGCTGATGCGGTAAGCGTGGAGCGCGCCCAGTAAATGCTCAATTGTAGAGGCGACGACTCCGTTGCGGCGAATTGTTGTGGCAAAGGCTGTCGATTCAACGAAATCTACAAACGCCGGCACAGTCTGAGCTCCGCCGATCTTGCCGAAGTGAATACCGGAATTCGCTGGAAGCGGCTCAAGTACTAGTCCGCTCTTTTGACCTGAATGGAGTCCTTGACCATACAGCACCGTCCCCTGCTTCAGTGTGCGCTGACCGAAGTCACGTCCGGCCATTACCGAAGACAGAGCGGCCGGGTGCTTAAGCACTGGCTGCGCGCCGCTGGAACGCGAGCTAAGAGTCTGCGCGTCTGCACCTGATTCAGGTTGATTGTTAAAAGCTTCGAGAGCACGGCGCAGCGCGAGCAGAACATGCTCGACATCAAGCGGCTTCTCAATACAGTCAAACGCACCGCGGTCTTTTGCTTCGAGAGCGTTGGCGATTGTCGCGTGTCCCGAAATCATAACAACCTGTGTCTGAGGTGCTGCCTGGCGAATGCGCTCAAGCGTTTCTAGGCCGTCCCAGCCGGGCATCCAAATATCCAAGAAAACAACTGCCGGCGCTTCCGCACACACTTGCTCCAGGGCCTGCGGGCCGTCATGAGCAACCACTGTGGTGTAACCTTCGTCGCGGATGACATCTGACAATGTTTGGCAAATCGAACGCTCGTCGTCGACGATCATTACCAGGGGATTTGAATTCGAACTTTGGGTAGGTCCTGAAGGTGCTACAGCTTCCATCTTGACTCCTTGCTGGCTAGCGCACAGCAAATTGCTTAACGTTCTCGTCTAATATGATTGTTTGTTCGCGGTCAGGGCCAATCGAGAAACCACCGACGCGGCATCCGACAAGCTCCTCGACGCTTTTAATGAAATCCTGCGCTGTCTTCGGCAGTTCCTCGAACGTTCGGACTCCAGTAATATCTTCGCTCCAGCCAGGAAACTCAGTGTAGTTGGCTTTAATTCTTCCGGTGTTAAGGCTGGACGGCGGAATGTCTTCAATCGCTTCTCCGTCTAGGTCGTACGAGGTGCCAACCTTAACGTGATCGAAGCCGCTCAGAACGTCCATCTTCGTGAGAATAATCGAATCGATGCCGTTAAGTCTCACGGCGCGACGCACTGCTACAGCATCGAACCATCCGCAGCGTCGCGGTCTGCCGGTGACTGTACCGTATTCACCACCGCGGTCGCGCAGCAGGCTGCCTTCGTCGCCGTGGTCTTCTGTTGGGAACGGGCCGCCGCCGACTCTGGTGCAGTAGGCTTTGCAGATGCCGACTACGTAATCGACCTGCTTAGGGCCCATGCCGGCGCTGACACAGGCGTAACCCGCAACAGTGTTCGATGAGGTTACATAGGGGTAAGTGCCATGATTAATATCGAGCAGACAGCCTTGGGCGCCTTCGAACATGACGATGGCATCACGCTTTACTGCTTCGTTAACTTCAACGCTTACGTTGCTCACAAAGGGTTTAAGCGTTTCGCCGATGTCGCAAAGATAGGCGAAGATTTCGTCGGCGCTAAAAGCCTCGTCTGAACCAAGTACCGATTGAAGATACGCGTTCTTCGCAGCAACGTTAACGCGAACTAATTCTTTTAAATTGTCGCGATTAAACAGGTCAGAAAGTCTGATACCGGAGCGGGAAACCGCATCTTCATAAGCCGGTCCGATTCCGCGGCCAGTTGTGCCGATTTTGGAGTCGGCTCGTGCAGCTTCGCGCGCTTTATCGATCGCAACGTGATACGGCAGAATCAACTGCACCTCGCCGGAAATACCGAAACGCTCCGGCGTCACAGCGACATTAATATCCGCTAAGCGCTGTATTTCTTCGAGCAGCGCAGTCGGATTAACGACTACGCCCGATGCGAGCAGGCAGCGCGTATTCGATCTGAGAATACCTGAGGGGATGAGCTGAAGAGCTGTTTTCTGACCTTCAACTACTAGGGTGTGTCCGGCGTTGTTCCCGCCTTGAAATCTGACAACTAGGTTTGCCCGTTCAGTGAGGTAGTCGACAATTTTGCCTTTCCCTTCATCTCCCCACTGAACTCCGACAACTATTACAACTGGCATGATTCAATGTTCTCACGAAAAACGAATTATCGACCCTGAGAACCCTGTCGGGCGAATTGGCCGGCAATCCAAGCTGCTCTATCTAGTCGCGCGAGGTAACACGGTTTTTATCAAGTTCGTCGTCGCTGTAGCCTTCGGTTACCTTCGTGTTTATCTCTATATAATCCCGCTGATCTTCCGGCACTTCGTCGTCTTCGTAGATCGCCTCGACTGGACACTCCGGCTCGCAGGCTCCGCAGTGAATACACTCATCTTGGTGAATGACGAGCATTCCGAAATCACCAGCCTTCGCCGGCTCCTTGCCCGCTTTCGCGTTTAACTCCTGACTGTCGTAATTGTAAAAGCAGTCGACCGGGCAGACCTCTACACAAGAGCGGTCTTTGGTCCCGATACAGGGTTCTGTTACGACGTACGCCATATTTTCCTCCGTCCTATCGCGGAATTAGCCCCCGATTTTCTATACTACCCGTCCAGATGTTTGGGAAGCACGTACTCAGGGCTGCAAAATGCCAGCTAAATACCGGCAACGACTACAAAACCGGCACTGTCTATCATCAATTTAGGGGGTTGTCGAGCCGCAGGGCGCGATCATTCACCACTATATATATAGAGAATAGGCCCGACCCGGATTCGAACCGAGGAATAAAGCATTTGCAGTGCTCCGCCTTACCACTTGGCCATCGGGCCCAATGTGTCAGGACGTTGTACCTGGCCGGGGTGCCGGGGTCAAGGCTCAGAGCCCGTAACTATATTTAAATGCTGGGCTAGGGCAGCATCGTGGACAAAGCGGTTTTCGACATCCCGCCGCCCCTCGCGCACAATCTGCTCGCGCAGGCTGCCATCCTTCAGCACGCTTTCAACCGCACCAGACATGCTGCCCTCAGTATCCAGGTCATATTCGACAGCATTGCGGCCCCCCTCAATCTGCTCACGCAGTCCATAGGAAGTCGTGCTAACCAGAGGCACCTGATAAGCGAATGCCTCGAGCGGTACGAGCGAACTGGACTCCACCCTCGATGCGACCACAATCACATCACTTGCAACATAATACTGCGCAACGTCGAGCGTCTCCTCGACAAATTTTATATTATCCTCAATTCCCAGGCGCTGGGCATCGGACTTAAGCGCTTCTAGATACGCGCCGCGACGCGCACCTACAACAAACATCTTTAGGTGAGATCCAAACTTATCTTTCAGCCGCGCCATTTCTCGCAAAAACACATCCTGCCCTTTATGCGGAGCAGTTGTTCCGATGATCGATACAAGTTTGTCGCTGGAAGCTACACCCAGCGTCTCTCGCGCGGCTAAGCGATCTATAGAACTACGCAAACGATCGACTTGCTTAAGATCGATGCCGTTCGGGATAACCTGAATCTTCGCTGCGCCTGCGATCTCGCGATACACGTTTGCAGACGCTTGAGAGACGAAAACCAGTCGTTCAGACGACGCGAGGATATCGCATAACTGCATCCTTAGGCGCGGCTCCAAATCAGGATAGGCTTGTAGCGGAGCCGCACACTCATGAATTGCCCAAACGCAGCGGACCCCACTGCGCCGCGCCGCGTCAACGGCCCAAAAGCAATCAAGGGTGTTGGCGTATATGGTGTGAGGCCGAAGGCGTGTAATCACGTTTTCGACTTCCCGGCGCACCTGATGGTATCGCGGCCAGCTTTGCGCGACGGCACTCGTGTCAGCGAAAACTTCTACTTTTACTCCAAGTGCTTCAAGCTTTTCGCGCAGTGGTCCCTCTTTAGAGGAAACTACTATCACCTCCGTGTCCGGATACTCGCCAACAAAACGCTCAATCACATCGAATAAAACAGCGGGAGCTCCCTCCGTTGCCGACAAATTGTGTGATGCGAACAGGACAGCTTTTCGTGGGGGCTCGGCAGTACTAATCCTAGGACGCTTAGTTAAGATTCGTTTGGCAGCCGACGCAGAAGTAATGGCGCTGGCCGCAGCAGTTCTTAATACTCGGCGCGAACTCCCTTGCCACTCACTTAGACTTCGAATTATGTCGTTCATGCGGCGGCGCATATCAGCGCTAACAAAAAATGAGCGCTGGTTTCCAACGCACGCAGCAATATCAATCGTACCTGGGACACGTCCGAACACAAATGGATTAAACGAAATGCAAAATCCGTTAGCAGCTGAACCAGCGCAAGGCAGGAAGCGCTCCGTGATATCTGCACGCTCGATCCGCTCTAGCTTCACCTCAGCTTGCGGCTCCTCCGAAGCCATCAACGACTTGAAGCCTCCACAAAGTTCAAAATCCGCGGTCACGCCCTTGACCCCAATGTACCATCCCTCGACGCGGAGGCGCCCCTGATTATCTAGGCGAACACTCTCAATCTCGCCGCACCCCTGCTCGAGCAAACTGACAAAACATCCCGCAGCCCAAAACAGCGGAGGAGCACTCAGCATCAACACTTCGCCTGATACGAATTTTACTCGAGCTTGAAGCAGGGATCCTGCTCTGTTCTTTTGTTCACGCTCGAGCAGTGCTGCAAAATCTCTGCGTCTAATCACAGCAGCGAAATAGTTGTACTTTGAACTAGCTGCGTCAGGAAGCGAGACATAAATCTCTGGACTCCATAGTCCATGCTCACACCAAGCAACGGGCTGACCATTCAGTAGCAGCTCGACCGACTCAACCGAGTCACCTTTGCGCCCGGCCCATCCGCGAACCGCTAAAAAGTCAGACGCTATCGGAAAATTTGTTGGGTACAAAAAGCCACCGAGAGCCTCGTTCCAACGATCTTCCGGATAAATTTCGAAAAGCACGGAATTGGAAACTGCACCTGCGCCCTGCCCTCGCACAATCATCGTCAACTTGTATTTCTTTGGAGGTTCTCCGCGTTCCGGCACCAGCGCCGCAGCATCGAGCCAAGCCTCGACAGCAGTCGAACCCTCTCGCGGGTAAAAGTCATTAATCGACTCGCTTGCCTCCTGTGCGGAGATCAGGCGAACCGACTCCAGCACGGCACCGCTTTGTTGGGATGTATCCTTCAGCACTTCGCCGCTTACCGCACCGGAAGTACTACTTTCTGCGGCAAGCTCGTTCGTAGCTTCCAATACTAGCTGGATGTCATCTGCATTTGGCAGCTGAGCATCGCCCATGTCGATCCAGCCGAGGATCTGAATCCGATTCGAGTGATAACTCGACGGATGGCACGGACGATCGAGCCGAGCAATCATGAGCGGTGGATTCGCGAGCTGAAAGTGGTTCCTACGCTGCGACGGACTCGATTGAGGCTGATTAAACCATCGGCCAAGGTATTCGCGACCGAACTTACTCGAGGATTAGCCGCCATTCGTCCGGCGAGCTTAACCACAGGAGGCTCGTCGAGAACGTTAAAAATAACTCGGGTCGGTTGATTCTCCGCCTCAAAATCCGAGAACAAATCTGAAATTGGCACGCCTTGCTCAAACAGCTCCATTAGCTCAAGCTCTTCCGGAAAGAGGTCGCGGCTTCTGGACTCATAGTGAATCGCTGAGGCGTGCGGAGTGTAAATGACTTTGTAGCCTGCCTTCTGCACTGAGTCGCAAAACAGCGCGTCTCCGAAACCGTTTGGGCACCGAAATTCGTCGAGCCCACCAATCTGCTCAAACACAGAGCGTTTAATCAATGCCATTGCAAAAGTAACGGCGTTCACCTCGCGCGCTACATTCATGAACATGTTGTCTAAATGCACGGCAACCGGACGAGCTGGACCAAAATTAATCCCTGCACTCTGAACATCGCCGTCGGGATAATACAATCTACCGCCGACAGCTCCGACGTCCCTGCATGCCGCCCAGCGCAAAAGCTCGGCAATCGTGTCTTCGCTAATCAGTTCCACGTCATTATTAAGAAGAAGAATGAACGGGGCACTCCTTTGGGCGGCACCGACATTGTTCAGCCAGGCGTAGTTGAAATATCCAACGGCAGGAACAATTGAGATATTTAAGTTCTTAAAGCGCTTAATCTGTAAATCAATTTCATATACTGTGCGCTGCGATGACTCATTATCGACTAGAGTTATTTCTAAATCCTTCGCGGCGGACTGCAAACTGAGACTGCGCAGACAGCCTTCCATTAGTTCCGGTTTATCACGAAAGGGAATCACGACCTGGACGCGAGCTGGCGCATCCTTAAGTCGGGGTCTCAGAGTTTGTTCAGGCTGCGCTTCAAGACTTTTCACTTCTACGCCCACTGCTGAAGCATATGCCGTCAGTGACTTAAATAATTCGCTGTGACTGCGGTCTTCCCAGGGCAGAGAGCTTGCGAAACTTCCGTCTCGACACAGCAGGCCGAGTCTAATAAAGCGCGACGGTAGGTTATGCTGCAGAACATGGGCGGCAATGATCCAAGACAAGTCTTCTACACAAATTTTGGTGCTGATGCTTGATGCGATCTCAGCAAACATATCGCGCTTTATGCAAATCCCATCACCAAACGGGTTCATTGCTAACAATGATAACTTCCCGCCGCACGATTTGCGGTAGTATTCCTTGGTCTCTTGAAGCGACCTAATCAGGGTAACTTCATTTGAATAAATCAGCGCTGGACTGTGTTCGATAATCGATTTGAGGTGGGCGAACAACGCCTGAGGATGAAGAAACATCGCTGGCGGCAGCAGCATGACGTATTCGCCGGATGCACGATTGCTCAACTCAACAAGATGCTGCGCTGACAACTCCGCACGAGCACACACTGAGGCACTTCCGCTTAACGAGCGCTGCTCGCAATACGCCTTAATCCGCTCAAGGTCCTCGCCTCCTCCAGTCAGAGCAAAGTGCACTTCAAAATTGCGATAACTTTGAACGGAAAGGGATGCTGCCAAGGTCTTTGCTTGCGCCAGAGAGGAGCAGACAGCAACTAAGCTGATTTTGCGTTTCGAATGCTCCGGCAAAGCGGCAATGAATTTTTCCTGCCAACGAAGGCCCTTCTCGAGGCGCCCCGCAGGATAGTGGGCTCGAGGCAGGAGCTGAAACGCGGTGCCAGCCAGCTCAGACGAAACCAAGCTCCGGCGGGGTGATGCCTCTGCCTTGAATTCAATAAATTGCATTTAATTACAACACCTTAGCGCAAGCAGCCAACCCTTCTATAATACAGCAGAATGCATAGGATTCAACCACAGCAACCTAAGTGTTAGCAGTTAGTTCATGACCTTGACCCTGCTACAATATTCCCCTATATTTTTCCGATAATTACACTAGGTTATTCACGCCTAGTTCCATGGCACCGGTGCTCTTTTACACCTTCGCTCATTGTTGTCCGTTCAGGCACGGAGTTCTGCGCTTCGTCTTCACCTGTGCGCGCAAATTTTCGGGTAGCAGAGATTACAAGTGGACCGATGAGACTCGGCAGCCTCATCGGGGTCCGCTTGGACCGTTTACTTTTCTCAACACGACGTCTTCTCGGAGCTAACTGCGGCAGAGTAAGCAGCAGCTGGCCTGAGAGCAACCGGGGCAAATCAGATGCGCCCCAAGGAGGTTTAACAACCAATGGCTAAGCTCACTCGAAGTGCGGCCGACATCGCTGCGCCCACATCGGCGTTCGATCCTCGGCC
>JAGRAN010000182.1:1931-8031 GCA_020434585.1 Bdellovibrionales bacterium | reverse complement strand
CGCCGTCTGCGCTGCGCCAATCGAATATTTGCAATAGTCCGGTGAAGGACTAAAGAAATCGAAAGCAGAATCAAATATACTACCATCGCCCAGCTCGCTAGGTCGATCGCGTTAAACCCGACCGACATGCCAACAGCAGCTGCCATCCAGATCATCGCGGCGGTAGTGATCCCCGCGACGTTGCCCTTATGCTTAAAAATCACTCCACCGCCGACGAAGCCAATTCCAGTAACAACCTGGGCTGCGATCCTGGTAACATCGTATGGGTGGCCGGGAACTGAGTGCCCCGCTGCGTTCACACTTAGAATTGCAAACAAGCAGCTGCCCGTCGCAATGATGGCAAATGTTCTAAGGGACGCTACTTTTTGGCGGAAGGCTCGTTCTGCGCCGAACACCAGTCCACACAGTGCAGCGAACGCCAGCTGTTTCGCAAACGCTGGAACCTCTAGATAAAAGCCCGCAACACTATATGTCGAGTCAACAAACGCCATAAAAATAAATTAAGCCAAATATTGCATGGCACAGAAGGCCGCACCCCACAGCCCGCTCTGCTCATCGTCCATAACTCTTACGGTTATACGCTCTAGCAAATCAGCATGCCGCGGAGAGCGCAAGAACTCATCTTTAAAAGCGGGCGCTTTTAGCAGCTCCGGCGCTTTCGCCGCCACTCCACCCGCTATATAAACGCCGCCGGTAGCAAGCACATCTAGGGCAAACTCGCGGCACGCCCTGGCATAAAACCTAGCACACCACTCTAGCGTTTCGGGATACCTTGAAAAGGCTGCAGTAATTTCTTCAGGCTCGCTTACCTCTCCTGTTAAAAATTTGTGCACAAGGGCAATCCCTTTGCCCGATACAACATTTTCTACGGTCAGCAAGGACTCGCCGAGTTCGTCCAACGCAAACGTTAAAAAAGAAAACTCTCGCGAATTAGTGACAGGGAACAAAACATGCCCGCCCTCCGAAGGGATCGCTGCGGTGCCATGCTTCGTTTCAAACAGCAGCGCTTTGCCTAAATTGGTGCCGGCTCCGATAACCGCAATCGTTCCTTCGGCCGAGTCTGCGGGTAGTACAACTTTCGCTTCTCTTCCGACTCTGGTCTTGACCGCAAAGGCCTGCGCGACGAAGTCATTTATCAGGCGTGTCTTGCTAACAGGCAGCTGCTCCTTGTCTCGGGCGAGGTCGATGTCCCACGGAATCCAAGGCGGATTACAGTAAGTTCCGTCCCGCTCAACAGGCCCCGCTGCAGCAAGAATAACCGAGTCTGCATCACTTGGCGCAAACGGCAGATCTTCAGCTAACAGCATTTCAAGCAGCGCGGAAAAATTCTCAGCAGAGGCCGTTGGAAGATCAATCGAAAAAATTAGCCGCAGATCTTGAGCACCATCTTCGTGGAAAAACGCAAAGCGGCTGCTAGTTCCTCCTATATCGGAGGCAAGAATATTGTTCACGGCGCTATTTGAGTTCGGCAACTAAATTGTCCAAAGCCGATTCAAGCACTACACAAAAAGCCGTAAGCTTTGAGATCACTTCAGGTGAAAACGTGCCTCGCGACCAAGCTTCAGCGTCGACGATGCCCAAAATGCCATCACCGCCGGGCTTAAATATCGGCAAACAAGCTTCACTTAAAACTTTGCTGTCACATTGATAATATGGTCCGCCCTGATCCCAGAGATACTGCTCGATATCGTTAATCACGACAGCCTTTCCGCTGAGTCCGACAGTTGAATTATTGCTTTGTCGGGCAAACTCACGCGTTAAGGGAAATTCAGCTCGGCTTTCCGCTCCGCGATAGGCAAGTTTTACCAGCGCATCTGATCCGTCGCAGGACTTCCACGCCAGATAAACACCAAGCCAATCAATGCCTGCCTCCGCTGCCACCTTTTCGACCAGCGAATCAATTTGCGCAAGCCGACAAACAGCCGGATGAGATTCGACAGACCTATCGGGCAGGCCAAGAGTCGGCCGCAGATCGTACGGCGCGTCATCCATTGTCCCGTCAATGCGGCTGCATCCGTCGGCGCTCATTGCCGGAACTCGATACTGCAGCAACGCACTGCATTTCTCGCTTAAAACCGACTCCGGCAGCGCACGTTCTGCAAAGGCTTGTAGATTATTCAAATATTCAAGTGCGGCACCGTGAGCAGCCAGCTCAACTGCCTCAGCCTCGGTAAGGTATTTTTCGATGCTGGTTTCCACGAATCCCCTTAAGCTACATGCTTAAAACTACTAAATTAAATGTATCCTGCCCCCTCCCCACCAATAAGGCAATAAACTCTGTCGACAATCCGGGTTTAACCTTAAATAGCGCTGCTCCCGTATGCTATCGTACTAGCAAGCGTGGTCTTTCCCTTCCCTTCTGGGTTTCGAGCTTGAGCATCTAAGTGTAAGCGCCGCAACAAAGGATTGGAGGCGCTATATGGTTCACACATCCGCGGAACTTCTGAACAGTATTCGGAAGCTTCTGCTTGCTTCTGGTTACGTCATCGTGACCCGCGATCGTCAAATCGGACGGGGAGACGCCAAACAGTGGCTTCCTGGTCCGCCAATCGGTGCCCGGCGCTATTTCAATGCGGGCAGCCGAACCGTTGTCGATGTGACTCCGCATACCACCGCAACATGGAATGCGGACACGCAAACCGCAGGGAGGGTGCAACCCGTTAGTACAGTGGAATTCCTGCGTAAGTTGGAAAATCCCTAGACAAGGTTGCTTGCCAAGGTGCTCAAGCCCGCACCCTCCAATTCACCCTTTTGACACAAATTCTCTGTGATATACTAATAGCTTAAACGAGAATGAGCAGCTTATGGGCGATTCAAGCACGAAAGAACTCGAACGGATTATCGTCGAAGACGACGAGCAAACCGAAGAACCACCAATGTACAGGGTGGTGCTGCTAAATGACGACTATACGACCATGGAATTTGTCGTGATGATTCTCGAAACTGTTTTCAATAAGACGACTGAAGAAGCCACTCAGGTTATGCTTTCAGTACACAACAGTGGAGCGGGCACTGCGGGAGTTTTCACCAAGGAAATAGCCGAGACTAAAGTTGAGATTGTTCATCAAATCGCTAGACAGAATGAATATCCGCTTAAGTGCATTATGGAGCCGGCCTAATGTTTGATCGAAACGTAGAACAGATTTTGCTTAGAGCTGCGCACGTCGCCCAGGAACGCTCGCACGAGTTTCTAGTGCTGGAGCATCTGTTGTACGCGATTGCTGAGAACGAAGAAGGCGAAAAGATTCTTACTGCCTGCGGCGGCAACTTAAAGAACCTTAAGAAAAACCTCGACGATTTTTTTGAGACCAGAATTGAAACGCAAAGCGGTGGCGCAGATATGCATCCGCAGCAAACCCTCGGCTTTCAACGCGTGCTGCAGCGGGCAATCCTCCACGTTAAATATTCCAGTAAAAACGTCGTAGGCGTTGGCGACCTGCTTGCGGCAATTTTTACCGAACCGGAAAGCCACGCAGGCTTTTTTCTTAATCAGGAAGGGATTTCGCGCCTCGACATCTTGGAATACATCTCGCACGGCTACCTCGACGACGATGACGACGACGGTTTCTCCTTAGGTGACGATGACGACGAAGACAGCGATGAACCCTCCTCTCCCTTAGAGAAATATACCGTCAATCTCAACATGCAGGCCGAAGACGGCAAAATCGATCCGCTCATCGGCAGAGAATACGAGATTGAACGCGCCGTCCAAGTTCTTTGCCGCAGGAACAAGAACAATCCGCTGTTTGTCGGAGACCAAGGCGTGGGCAAAACAGCGCTGGCCGAAGGCCTTGCGCTCAGAGTTGTCGATGGCGACGTTCCAGACAAATTAAAACACATACAAATTTTCGCATTAGATTTGGGAAGTTTGCTCGCCGGAACGAAATACCGGGGCGACTTCGAGCAGCGCTTAAAGGGAGTGATCAAAGCGCTCGACGGAATCGACGGCGCAGTACTATTCATCGACGAAATCCACACGATCGTCGGCGCGGGAGCCACTTCCGGCGGCACGATGGACGCAGCGAATCTACTGAAACCAATCTTGACCCGCGGAAATATCCGCTGCATCGGAAGCACAACCTTCGAAGAATATAAGAACCACTTCGAAAAAGATCGCGCACTGGCCCGACGCTTCCTTAAAATTGACGTAAAGGAGCCAACTGTTCAGGAAACGATCGAGATTCTGCGCGGCTTAAAATCGCGCTTCGAAGACCACCACCACGTACGCTACGAAGATGAAGCACTTCACGCTGCAGCTAATTTATCGTCGAAGTATTTGCGTGACCGTTTCCTGCCGGATAAAGCGATTGACGTTATTGACGAAGCCGGAGCAATGCTCAGCCTTGCAACTCCGGAAGCTGACGAAGATTCTGAGCAGCGCCCCGTTGTCACCCGCACGATGATTGAAAATGTCGTTTCAAAAATCGCCCGCGTCCCGGCCGACACAGTTAACTCCAACGACAAGGAGAAACTGCAGCGGCTCGAACCTGAGCTCAAGCAGGTCGTCTTTGGCCAGGACGAAGCGATAGCGTCTGTAGTCCAGGCTATCAAACGCTCGCGCGCCGGACTCGGCCAGGAGAACAAGCCGATTGGCTCGTTCCTCTTCGCTGGTCCCACTGGAGTTGGTAAAACTGAAGTAGCCAAACAGCTGGCGCAAACTCTGGGACTCGATCTGCTGCGATTTGATATGAGCGAGTACATGGAGAAGCATTCCGTTGCGCGCCTAATCGGTGCGCCTCCAGGCTACGTCGGCTTTGAGCAAGGCGGGCTACTAACCGACTCGATTATTCGTACTCCGCATACTGTGCTTCTGCTGGACGAAATCGAAAAGGCGCATCCGGACCTATTCAATATTCTGCTTCAGGTAATGGACAACGCCGAACTCACAGACAACAACGGCAAGAAGGCGGACTTTCGCAACGTCATCATCATCATGACTTCGAACGTGGGCTCGGAGTCGATGTTTGGATCACCAATCGGCTTTGGCAACGACACTCCGCAGATTGCCAGTGGCGCTATTGAGAAGACTTTTAGACCTGAGTTTCGCAACCGTCTGGATATGATCGTCAAATTCAAGGCGCTGTCTTCTGAGGTAATCGAGAAGATCGTCGATAAATTCATCACTGAAATTGACACTCAGCTGCACTCTAGGAAGGCTGGATTGATGATTACTTCTGCCGCTCGCACGTGGATCGCCGAAAACGGCTATGAGGCCCGCTATGGCGGCCGCTCAGTTCACCGAATGATTCAAAAGAAAGTGAAAGATCCCCTCGCTGACGAGCTGCTATTTGGCGCGCTGCAAGAAGGCGGCACCGCTACGCTTGACATAAAGGACGGTAAATTGGCTCTGACCTTCACGCATTCCAAGAAAAAAGAAGACAGCGCAGGCGATACCGGTAAAAAGAATAAAGTTAAGCAGTAGTCTGCCGGCTATTTGCCGCGTTCGGCGTTTTCCACTTCCAGAACGTCACCGCTACCAAGATTAAAAAACGCTTTCATCTGCTCTAGCAGAACATTGTAGTGCTCAGCATCAGCAAGGTTAAGCCGATACTCGTTGATGACTTTAATCATCAGGTCACTCTGCCACTCGTTCCAGGCGCGAGCTGATACGTTTTGATAAATTTGCTGACCTAATTCTCCGTCAAAAGGGGCAGCATCCAGACCCGGAAGCTCTTCTCCGTATTTCGCGCAAGTAACAGTTCGTTCACCCATTTAAATCACCAGTTCAAAGCTAGAGTAAGAATCGGGCGGATTCTAACCCGATTTTGCTGCATTGAAAAACGGTCAAAGCCGTAATAATGATAAGCACATACTGATTTTGATGCTATCCTGGATTAATGACCAAGCACACAACTACATACGGACTCATCGGCTATGCCAGCGGCGTCGGAGGACGAGTCGCGGGCGCAGATGAGGCACCTGAAACGCTGCGGCGGCTTGGCCTGCTCAAGTGCATTGCCAAGCGCGGCATTTTGATGCGCGACTGGGGCGACATCACTTCCGAATGTTCCGAAACGGAGCGGCAAGAATTTGCTCAGGCGGCTAGCGCTGAAGATAAACTTTGTAACCATGCTGCAGAAGTCTACGCTGCGTGCAAACG
>JAGRAN010000182.1:966-1853 GCA_020434585.1 Bdellovibrionales bacterium | reverse complement strand
TCGATTGGTTCGATCTCAGCGATCAGCAGTTTTTATCGCGCTCAGGGCAAGAAGATTGGAGTGATTTGGATCGATACCCACTCGGATATCCACACACCAACGACAAGCATCAGTAAAAATATTCATGGCATGTCGATAGCATTTCTGGCCGGTTTGGCGCCCGGAGCGTTTGCATCACTTAGCGGTGATCAAGCTGCAGTCAGCCTCGACTCTTTGGCCTACATAGGTCTTCGTGACGTGGACAGCGCGGAAAAAGAAGTAATCAAGAAGCAATCAATTTCAGCTTTCACCGCTCACAACATTGATCGCTGGGGCATGGGACAGGTCGTAGAAGAGGCCATAAAAATCGCCTCAAAAGACACGGCTGGCTTTGTTGTGTCTTTTGACCTGGACGTATGCGACCCGAACATCGCACCTGCGACGGGGACCCCGATGCGCGGCGGACTTACTTACCGCGAGTCACATCTCGCACTGGAAATGCTGCATGAGTCAGGTCGCATGCTTGGCTTTGAGCTTGTCGAATACAATCCAGACTTAGAGGATGAGCGCTGCCAAACCGGCGAATTGGCCATCTCCCTCGTGGAATCCGCCCTCGGTGCCCGAATCCTTTAGAGCTACGGTTAGTTAACCATTTAATATTACTGCGCAAAAACCCAGCCCCGCTGCGCCCCAGATCGTTAAGAGGCGCAGCCACCACGTCGACTATTCATACAGGAAAATAGGGTAGCTACCCTTTTCTATAGGGTCGTACACACAGCAAAGGACTGGCGTCTAATGGCAATCGAAATCAAAACCAATATTCCTGCCCTCAACGCACAGCGCAAGCTAGGCAGCAGTATTAAGGATCTCAACAAGTCAAACGAACGGCTTTCGAGCGGCAAGCGGAT
>JAGRAN010000182.1:0-817 GCA_020434585.1 Bdellovibrionales bacterium | reverse complement strand
GTGCGCCTTGATGAGCTGGCGGTTGCCTCAGCAAATGGTACGCTTTCAGACGGTGACAGAGCCGCGCTTAAAGCTGAATTTGACTCGCTGGTTGCCGAAGCAGATAGAATTGCACAAACGACTGAGTTTAACGGACAACAGCTACTTGCTTCTGACAACACGATAAGCGGTCAAGTCGGCGTCAGCGGGGATGATACAATCGATGTTTCGCTTAAAGGATCCAGCGCTTCCGCACTGGGGTTAAGCGGAATTGATATTGGATCTCAGGCTGGCGCACAAGCGGCAATCGATCAAATTGCGAGCGCTAGAGATACTATCAACGAAAACCGCGGTGCCATTGGCTCGTCTCAAAGCCGACTCGGTGTTGCGTTCTCAAACCTGCAGGAGCAGCGGGTGCAAAGTGCTGCCGCAAAGAGCAGAATAGTTGATGCAGATATTGCGGAAGAAACGGCGAACAGAACTAGAGCGAGCATCCTGACTCAAGCCGGAACCAGTGTCCTGGGCCAGGCCAACCAAAGTCCAGCTCTGGCGCTCAGCCTGCTTGGCGGCGGCGGATAAAATTGCCCAAAACCAGCTAACGCGCTAAAACTCCCCTTTCAGCTGGGAGAGCTAGTGCTGTGGCCGAAAGTGTTTCATACCCTAAAGATAAAATAAAAATTCTGCTTCTCGAAGGCATTCACCCGACGGCTGTCCAGGCCTTCGAAAGCGCCGGTTACTCCGTTGAACTCAGTGACGCCGCTCTAGGCGAAAGCGACCTGCTTGACCTGGTTCCCGGTGTTCACCTGCTCGGCATTCGCTCTAAAACAAAAATCAGCGC
>JAGRAN010000181.1 GCA_020434585.1 Bdellovibrionales bacterium | reverse complement strand
CCGGCCAGACATTTGCAGATGTCTTGCCGCTCGTCCTTCGCCAGGATCCAGACATTATCATGGTCGGCGAAGTCCGCGACCGCCAAACTGCAGAAACCGCCTTAAGCGCAGGCTTAACTGGTCATTTGGTGCTCAGCACTGTCCACGCTGCATCCGCACTCGAAGTAGTGGAGCGCTTTCGTCAACTCCGCGTCGCCGATGAACTGCTCGCCTCATCAATACAACTAATAGCTGCGCAGCGCCTCGTCCCAAAAAATTGCCTATCCTGCTCGCGCCCTCGCCCAGCGGATCAATACGAATTGCGCGCGCTCCATCTTCCGCCGGAACTAAAAATCCGCGAAAGTTACGGCTGCGAAGTTTGCGAAGGTTCCGGTCACCTGGGAAGAGTCGGTGCTTACGAAATGTTTCCGCTGCATGGAGAGTTTCGCGACATAGCACTTTCAAATTTAAGTCCCCAACAAAAGCAGCAGCATCTGGAACAACTTCTGCACAAAGTACAACTTCCATCGCTTGCTGCGAGGATGCGCATGCACGTCGTCGAAGGGACGGTTGCGCCGCACGCAGCACTTGCCGCACTCGGTCTACTTCGAGGCACAAAGCGCGCAGCGTAAACCACCAAAATCACAGAAAACTTCCTAAAAAACTCCCAGCCTGCGCGAGGTTTCTGACTCAAATTATCAAGTTTAGATTGAGCTGAGTCGATCCTCTTTTTGAGAGAAGTAGACCAGAGAAACTTCTTGGTTAGTGATCTATGGCAATTAGATTGAGTGAAATTAATGTTTCGCGCAGCGCCGTCGGCAAGCGCCCCGGCCTGAACAGCGACGAAAACGAATTGCGGGAGATGTATTACGATCTTTCGCTTTGTCTCGACAATATTCGAGATGCGCTGATTCACTTGGAGGACGTCGGCGAACGAGTTTGCCTAGCTGTTCTAGAAGATGATGTGAGTGATCTTTTGGACGAGTGCGGAGAAATGCTTGTAGTCGGCGAAGGTACGGTTGGCGGCACGGTAGAGTCACTCGAAAGTAGAAGTTCTACAGTGATAGAAGAATTAAAGAGTTTTTTGGATTTCGAATCGAAACAGATGGCTAACTGACACATCGGGGAAGGGGGCATCACCCAGGCCCACACAGATACCAAGGTCTGGCTTTAATAACGCAAGTGCGCTAGCACGACGGCGGCAGGACACAACTGCCGCCTTTTTTTTATTCTAAATCCGTGATTAGCTAGAGGCTGTCGAGGACCCCCCAGACGGCGGTAGTGTAGTGTCAACATTCGAAAATCTTCAAGAAAACCAGATAGAGCTTCCGCGGCATCTCCCCCAGCCTGCGCTGATTAAGCTTAGGACATCTGACGCGCCGCGCACTGCCGCGCAAACTATCGCAGAAGAACTAAAGCTCAGTTTAGTTACAGCCAAAGTCCTCGTCGGCCGCGGATTAACAACCGTCGAAGAAGCCAAGTCCTTCTTGTATCCATCTTTGCGCGACCACCTGCCGGACCCGCGCGCAATACTCAACGTCGAAGCAGCCAGTGCTCGAATTCTCGACGCCGTCAGCGCCCGTCGCCAGGTTACCGTTTATACCGATTTCGACGTCGACGGCCTCAGCTCAGGGTCGCAGTTGTTTTTGTTTCTGCGTGCTCTTGGGGCGAAAGTAAACCACTACACACCAAACCGCTTCACCGAAGGCTACGGCCTGTCACAGGAAGCGATTGAAACGCTGACTAAGGCCGGGACTCAGTTGCTGATAACAGTCGACTGCGGCGTATCGAACTCTCGCGAAATAGCTGCTGCGAAAAAAGCTGGGATTGAGACAATCATTGTCGACCATCACCAGGTGCATGAACTTCCCCCAGCAGACGTAGTTGTTGATCCAGCGCAGGAGGGTTGTCCGTTTGGTGAGCACGAGCTGTGCGCCGCCGGACTTGTGTGGATGCTGTTGATTGTTTTGCGCCAAGACGCAGAAAAGCTTCCCGCGTTCGCGGAAGTCAGTATTCCAAGCCCAAAAGATTTTCTCGATTTAGCCGCGCTAGGCACAATTTGCGATATGGTTCCGCTCATTGGCTTGAACCGTCTCATTGCATCGCGCGGTATTGAGGCCTTGCGTGAAACCAAGCGTCCCGGGCTGGCAGCGCTTAAGCAAGCAGCGGGCGTGGAAAATAAAAAGCGCTTTGGCTGCAGCCACGTTTCTTTTGGTCTCGGCCCGCGAATCAACGCTGCCGGTCGCCTGGACGACCCCGGGCAAGTTTTTGAGCTGCTCACCACAGGCAGCCAAGGCAAAGCCAAAGCGATAGCAACCAAGCTGAACCGCCTTAATGCCGAGCGCAAAAACATCGAAGAAGCCGTGCGCCAAAACTGTCTCGACAAAATTGAGAAGCAAGGTCTGGCAGAATCCGCGGCTTTTGCGATGTTCGGCGAAGACTATCACAGCGGCGTCATCGGCATCGTCGCGCAAAGGCTCGTCGAGCAGTATCACAAGCCCTCAGCAGTCATGGGCCCGGGCGAAGACGGCGAGGACATCGTTAAAGGCTCTGTTAGAAGCATCCGCGGCTTTCACGTAGCCGAAGCGCTTCAGCAGCTTGATGACATCTTGCTCAAACACGGCGGCCACGCCCAGGCCGGTGGCTTCAGCTTAGAGCGAGCCAACTTAGAGGAATTTCAACGCCGCTTTATCCAATGTGCGGCAGAGACACTCGAGCCGGAAGATTACGTTCGCTTTCGCACAGCAGACGCAGAAGTAACAATTCAGGATATTAATTTCGACGTAGTGTCAGAGCTGGCTTCGCTCCAGCCCTTCGGCATCGGCAATCCTGCGCCGCTCCTGATAGCGCGGGATATTCGCGTCGACTCAGTCCAAAGCCTGGGGAATGGTCACTTGCGCCTTAGGCTGACAGACGGCGCGTCCTACGTAGGTGCAGTAGCTTGGCGCTTTCGCGGGCATCCTTTGCTCGCTAAAGGCAAGAAAGTTTCAATCGCCTTCCAAGCTGAGATTAACAACTACCGCGGCATGTCGTCCGTGCAACTCAATATCCGCGAAGTCTGGCAGGATCTTTAAGTTCTGACATCGATGTAATCCGTACTCGTGACTCGTGAATCGTGCTCGTGCACGTGCACGAACGGACCCCCGCCGTGGGCTGCGTTTAGTCTTTTGTCTGGGGCGAGCGCCCGTGTATGCCTGCAGAACTTCGCTTGCAGATTTTGAAAAAAGAACTACGTCCTTTTTCGCAAGCGAATTTCC
>JAGRAN010000180.1 GCA_020434585.1 Bdellovibrionales bacterium | reverse complement strand
CCCGCGGGAGCAAACGTAATTGGAACCATAGGGCTTGGATCGGCGAACAGCTTGCCATCGCTGTCCGGTGAACTTAATCGTGTTTATCGCGATTCGTCCGGCAACATTGTTGAAATTTTGAACACGCCGCTGGCGCTTATTAAGAACGGACTGCCCTGCCTAGGGGGAGGCTGTGCGTCTGCGCCGTTCGCGGGACGTTCTGACTCGCTAATGCCATATCGTGAAAACCTTACACCGCATGAAGTTAGCCATCTGCTTAAGAAGGCTGCGTTAGGAGCGAACCCTGCCATTTACACGGTTTGTGTGAATCAGGGACTATCAGCTTGCATAGCTGCACTGCAAAACTACCAAGAGCCGTTTGATGTAAGTGCGAAAGCGTTGGAAGTTGCAGAGGCTGAATTTTATTCTGAAGGGATTTGGAATATGAACGGCGGGCGCAACTGGTGGTTGACGCAGCTGCGTTACGGCAATCCGCTCAGAGGCAAAGCGTCTCTGATACTTCACGACCACATTGCCACAAGTGTTGATCCCTATGACGGTAATGGCCAAACCCATCACTTCGTCAAAGAGCATCTTGATTTGCTCTGGAACAACTCGCTCGGCAATTACCGAACATTTGTTAAGTCTTGGCTTTTTGACAAAGCAAACTCTCGTGAGCTCAACTTTGTCGATAACCACTGCGGCTTGACCGATGAAATTGGCAAGCCGGCCTGTAACGAAAACGGTCCCCGAGAATACTTCGAACTTCAGTTAACCGGAACTAAAGATCCGTTCACCGGGGAAGCTGTATATTCGGAGAACGATGTCGTAAATGGATTCTCGCATGCGTTGTCCGGGTTTGTCGATTGGACAACCAGTAATCCATCGTATGCTGGGACTTCCTGGGATGCCGGACTATGGTATGGCAGCACTTATGGTGCAACCGAAGTGTTTGCCGGAACGCCGTTCCATACGTATGCGATTTTTGACTACGATTCATTCACGGATTATGTGATGCAGGTGCACACACAGCCGGCGAGGTATCTAGCTTACACATACTTTTCCAGACTCACTGGTGTAGCTCCAACCTCGCAGATCGTTACGAAACTGGCAGCCCAGCTTCGATCAACTGATTACAATATTGAAGCGTTAGTTTTAACGATCATTAAATCTCAAGCGATGTTCTCTAAAGAGTCGAAGCGAAGCTGTGTTGGTTCACCGGTCGAAAACTTGATGTTCTTCATGCGAACACTCGACCTGCCTCTAGAGCGAGCGCCGGCGAATGTGTACTATTGGGTACGTCAGTACATGTCCGATACAGGGCACTCTCTGCTCGCACCACCCACAGTCTTTGGCTTTGGGGAGTGTTTCGGTCACAACGGACCATCGGATGGCTCGACGTTTCTCTCTGCGCAAAGATTCTTGGAAGGGCCATATAGGAATTTCAGGGAAATTCTAGATAACATTCGTTACCTGATTGACAGCGCTGGAACCACATTTACCTTCGGGCAGCTGATGCCGTTCCCGGGAGCGTCTCCGTCTCAACTGGCTGACTCCTTGGCGCTGCGTCTGGGTTGTGAGTTGTCCAGTCCGGAGCGCAACGCTTTGGCGGAGTATCTCGCGACGCGCAAGGATTACGATATCGGCGGTTCGAACGGGGCTACCTATCCATTGGATTGGGATCCCGAAACGTCGACATACTACTCGAATATTGTGAATTCAAAGATTCCTGGAGCGATTGAGATACTTTTCGCGCATCCATGCGGATCAATGCGTTAGATCGGTTATTAAGGAGGATATTATGGGAATCAGCCGAAGGAATTTTATTAAAGGTTCATCGTCCTTGTTTGCAACACTTGCGGCGAGTGGTTTGCTGCGGCCAAGCGTTAGTATGGCGCAAGCGTCAGTGGGCAATAATCGCAATGCGATCTTTATTTTCTGGCGTGGCGGAAGAGATGGGTTCTACACGCTGCCGTACTTCAGCGGCCCGGTGGAAGGGGCCTTAGCGCCGCTTAGACCTAATATTTCTGTATCGCCCGGATCTATTATCTCTGAAGGTTCGTTTAATACTGCGCAGAACGGGATATCGGACAAGATTGGATTTCATCCGGACTGGGATAACTTGAGAAACGTAAGCGGCACGAACGTTCTGGCTGAGCATGCCCACATATTGAAAAGCATCGGGACGCTGCAGTATATGGGCGGTTCCCATGAGGAAAAAACCAGGATTTGGCACGACGGCGATCATGTTCAGCAGTCTGTTGCCGCCCAGGGATGGTTCGCTCGGTTAATTGAACGAGCAAATATGAGTTCTTTTCAAGCTTGGGGTATTGGAAACTTCGGGCAAGATATGCGTTTTAACGTTCTTGATGGTGACAAGCCGACGCTAATCAGAAATATCAATGAGTTTAATTACGAAACTCGAAACATTTACTATATGGGTAGCGGCACAGGGAGCAGCGATGACAGCCGGCATTCGATGGAGGTCGCAAGGCAAATGCTTGCTTTAACTCCAATCTCAAACCCAACTGTGAAGCGCTTCAAAGAGAATGCTCAGCTCACCCATGACACAGTCCCAACCATGACTGCAGTTAATGGTCTAAGCACTGTCGGTTCTTATCCGAGTGGAAACTTTGGCAGTCAATGCCGGGATGCAGCCAAACTGTTAATGGCTAAGCGCAGCGGAATGCTGGGAGCGGAGTTCGTAAACTTGCCGCAGATTATTATGTTAGAAATCGGCGGCATGGATACTCACGGGAACCAAGTTAACTCACTGGGTAGTGGAGACGGAACAATAGACGTGGTATCTCGTGCTTTGGCTGCGCTTTTCACAGATCTACTGCCCAATTCGAACAACGGCTTTCAAAATATCTTTGCAGATACCGTAGTTTGCGACTATTCAGAATTTGGGCGCACCGTTCGTGAAAACGGAGGGTTCGGGACTGACCACGGCTGGGCAAGCAATATGGCGGTTTTCGGAGGTTCGGTTAGACCGGGCGTAAGCGGAAGTGCTCCAAGTTTGTCCAACATCGCAAACAGCAACCGCTTTACCGCAAACCTTTGCTTTATGTCACACATTATGGCTACGATGTCGTGGTTGGGAATACCAAATGTAAATTCGATATTTCCTGAACTGACTCCACCGCCACCGATAACTTTATTTACATAAAGAACGACTATGACAAAAAACTGGCTGGGGAGAGCGTTAGCTGCGGCAGCAGTTTTGCTCTGGTCCGCTCTCCCTGCGTACGCACAATCTGCCTCGGTTCTGGAGTTTCCAGCTACCGGTTCCTGGAATGGACATTTGAAGCACTATGTCGTGCTCGAATGTGCTTCCTACGCACTCGTTCCTGTTAATTTGCGATTGACGATGTTTGATGCCGATGGCTCGCAGCTTGGAACACGCGACTTTACCGTGCCGTCTCTTGGCGTTTACCATAATGTGCTGAATGATTTTGCCATTGTCGATGCTTATGGAACATTTGAGCTTGAGCTGCTGACGTCAGCGGGCGACGGTAGGATGGCGTGTGTTGTCTCGACATACCGCTTGAATAGCTCGGGACAAACCCCAGTTGATTATGCTTACGCGATCAGAATTGATAATCCATTTACCGGAAACAGGTCAGGAGTTTATAACTCCAATAATCCTGAAGGCGGCACGCTGCCAGTTTTTAATTATCTAAGTATTGTTAATCCTGACCCTTCCTCGTTTTCAGCCGAAGTAGATGTATTTGATGGCTCAGGAAGTTTGATCCGCACTGTGCCCGTGACGGTGGCTGCCAAAGGCAGGGTAGATATAGCGCTCGGACATAACGAAACCATCAACGGCGGGCAGCTGTATGGGCTATATCAAATTCGTCCATCCAATGCCTCTGCTCCATACATAGCGCACTTGGCCAGGTATCTTCAGCCTGGAGTTGACGATGTGCGCTTCGCATTCACTTTGCTACCGAAAACCGGTGCCTGCGGAGACGAACCCGTTTTCCTATCCACGATGAATCCAGCGCTTAACTGGCTCGAAGTTGCGAATAGCGGCGGCTCGGATGAAGAAGTTACTATCTCGGTATACGATCAGTTGTCAGCGCTGCTGCACCAAGAGACACGAACAATTGCCTCATTGAGTCAGTACCATCTAAACATCAACCAGTTCTTGGGCGATAGCAACATCGGATACGCGCGCATCAGCTGTTCGAGCGGGACATCAACGCCGTTAATCGTGCAGAGCAGCCATTACGGTCGATTGGATTCCGCCTCATCTAAGATAGTTTGGGCTTACGCAAGCCAGAAAGGCGATGTTCAAGCTGCTCCGGGCGAGCGCTTAGTAAATTTCGTCAATACATTTCTCGGCATGGACAACTGGATGAAAATGGCTGGTGGTGCGTCCGGCGATTACTTTTCTTACATGGATGTATTCAGTGATGCTGGAGCACGTGTCGACAAAGACTACTATACAGTCAATACAAGTCTAATTTACGACGTCGGTCTTCATATGAGATTTGACGCAGATCGAGTTGGTCAAGCCGTGCTGCGTCCGGCCCGAAGCGGAGGTCCCGTAGTGGCTGAGTTGCTTCGAGTCTTTCATCATTCAAGTGCGCCGATAGGTTCGATCATGCGGGTCCCGGCTGCAGTCGTTCGTGCCGACGACTTGCGAGTTTCGATGAGCTTACTGACCGGCGATGTAGTCAAGCCGACTTATGTAGGCAACGCAGGGGACGGCAGTGGACGAATTTTTATCGTTGAACGGGAAGGCCGAATTCGCATTCACGACGGGATGAACCTTTATCCGACTCCATTCTTGGACATCTCAAGTCAAGTTGGCGGCGAGTTGGAGCAGGGATTTCACAGTATCGCATTCCATCCCAACTTCGCGGCAAATGATCGAGTATTTGTTTCTTATTCAAACCTTGACGGAGACTCAGTAGTCTCTGAGTTCGCAGTTCAGGGATCTAATCCCGATCAACTCGATCCTTCTTCTGAGCGAATTATCATGACCGTGGAACAGCCAGCAGGGAACCACAACGGCGGACAGCTGCAATTCGGTCCTGACGGATACTTATATTTTAGTCTCGGAGATGGCGGCTTTTCGAATGACTTTTTTCAAAACGGGCAGAACTTAGAGACTCTCTTAGCCAGTATACTTCGCATAGATGTTGATGGCGCTCAGCCATACGAGGTCCCACCGGACAACCCCTTCGTCGGTGTGTCCGGAGCCCGTCCTGAAATCTGGGCGTACGGCTTCAGAAACCCGTGGAAATTCTCCTTCGATATGGTTACGGAGCGCATGTTTGTTGCCGACGTAGGGCAAGGCCTTTGGGAAGAGTTGGATATTGTAAGCGGAGGTGGAAACTACGGCTGGAATGTGATGGAGGGACTGCACTGCTTTCAGCCCGCAGTCGGCTGTGACATGGCGGATCTTGAATTACCGGTGTTTGAATATTCGCACGATGATGGTACCGCCATAATCGGCGGTGTGGTTTATCGCGGCTCGGCTATTCCCAACTTGGTGGGGGCATATGTGTTTGTCGATTTTTCATCCGGTAAGATTTGGGCGCTGCAGGAGAGCTCAGCTGGGACCTGGATTCGGCAAACGATTTATGAGGGCAGTTTCCTTGCTACTACAATTGGCGAGGATGAGGATGGCGAAATGTACCTCGGTGACCACCTTGGGAATGTCTTCGCTCTGCATGGTCTGCTTTGATGCTACTCAGCTTCGCGAAATGCCCTGTGTCTGCGCAACGCCTCGAGCAATCTCTCTCGTCTAGCAGCGCGTTCCTCTCTTTCTTCGTCAGTTAGCTCTTCGTCGCGGCTTCTACGAATTGCGTCAAGAAAGGCTTTTCTTCGCTCACGGCGGCGTGCTTCCTCGTCGTCATCGACCGGGGGCTCTGAAGGTTGACTCTCTGCTATTCTTGGAGTCTCGGGTTGAACCACACGAATCGGCGCGGAACGCTGGGGCGGTTCAGCTAAGCGCTTGGCAGCATTCTTACGCTGTGCAGCATCTGCCCGCTCTCGAATTACTTCTTCGGGCTTGTTAAAAGCGCGCAGCACAGCCTCTTTGATGGGATCTGGGTAGGCGTCGATTACAGACTCTGCTCGTTGAGGTAAGTTCTGATTCGGGGTGCTCGTTTGGGTTTGCAGGGAGGCAAGCTGAGCATCGGGTAATGGCTGCACCTGCACGTCATCGTCAGACGTTAAAATTACAACTTCGGCAGCCATGAGAAAAGTGACAACGATCAAACCAGCGAGTCGATACTGTTCACGGCCGCGCTTAGAAAGGGCTGAGACAAAGAATTGCCTAACTCCTCCTACCGCAGAGTTGAGAGCCTCTTTGCTTGCTTGGTCAGATTTGGTTATCAGTGTCGGTCGTTTGCTTGGAGCTTCTTGCTGAGATTTATCGAATTCAGCAACTTTCTGGCGAATGTTTGCCACCATATCTGAAGACATTGATTCGCTGCCGCCGAAACCAATTGTAGCTTTTCTAGGTGGTTCGAGCGCGAGACGGGCAATAAACTCATTCTCAATCCAGGACTCCGGGCGAACGGAGAGCTCAGTCACAACCACGATTGCCTTTTTTCGCCAAGCGAAATTTGTTAAGCGTTCCGCGAGAGAGTCGTGCCAAGGTTCGGGGATGTGATGAAATGGGTTGTTGCAAATCAGCAGTCGATTCGGTGAGCAGCTTGCAGCAAGCATTCGAAGCATTATTTGCTGGGGCGCAGAAAGGTCAGCGCAAAATGCAGATGCTAATCCTCCCAGTCCGAAAGCCGCAAGCGTAGGCTCCAAGTCCGAACTGGCCAGACCTGCTTGGGCCAAGTAGGCAGCAACGCTGAGTTTAGCGTCGGGCTGAAATGTTTCGCCGAAGCCAATATAATTGTGGTCTTGCGGATTAAAAGTTGATCCATCGAGGAGAAGTGAAAAGCGCGCCGAGGTGGGGCGGCCGCAAATAGCGTCCCGATACAACTCAATGTTGTTCTGCATTCTCGAGCGAAATACCGATACCCGGCCCGCTAGGCATACGAGGCGTCTCAGCACCTCGCCGTTTTGAGAAAAACGCAGAATTTCAAGTCTTTCGAAGGCCATCTCTCGTCTTAATCAGATGCGTCCCGAATCTCGACGTTGCCAATCAGCTTGAAGTTAAGCAAGTTGTTGGAAAACGGGCTGCAGCCAGCTATGATCACTAAATAGACGTAAGAAACATCAGAATTGTTCCAGGTTCTTAAGTGCTCAACAAGATACATTTAATCTTATTTGTTAGTATTTATCTACTTTTTCCGCTGCCTGTGCGGGCCGAGTGGGTGAAACTGGACATTTTGTCTTATCACCATCCCGATCCGCGGTCAGAAACGATCGTTGTGCTCAGCGATGAGGGAATCTTTATTGCGCACAGCCCTGTCCGCAAGAATCCAGTAGCTGCCTTTGATTTACGTCACATGTCCCCCGAAACAACAACAAGCATGTTTTTTAAGTACGGTGCTGAAAGCAACGTTCCCCGTTCCGTCATACTTCCCGGAGATGATAACGAGTACCGCTTTGCCGGCGATGCGATTTTTGAGCTGGGAGACAATGTTCGTGTTGCTCAGAGTACTATTGGTGTTGTGCCGTACATTACGGTAGTCGCCGGGTCACCCGGAACTGAAGCAGTCTTAGGAATTTTGGGCGATCAGGTTGTAGTTAATATGTCGGGGACGGCAGCAGTTGAACAGTTTGAAGCTACTGCTGATGCAAAGGCTGCAGCGCTTGGCGGAGGAATTTTCCACGTCAGTAAAGATTCGCTCTCCATTGGTGGAAGGACTATTGCTCCCGGAACGAGAATCGGACTCAGAACGGAACCAGATTTTTTCTGTTTGCAGCAGGGTGTTTCGGTGCTGCCTGCAAAAACTTTGCTCGAGATCCAAAAGAAACCGAAGGAAATGCGGCTAAAGGAACTAGAGCGAGCCGAAGCAGGTGGAGACACGCTCGACGCTTTTCTTCTCTTAAAAGCTTCTGATTCAAGCGGAATCGCAATGGAGTTTTCTGACGGAGCCTTTATGCGCATCGAAGAGCACAGCATTGAAGATCGTAAGGTCTGCGCATCGAGAAAAATCGACATTTCAAATCAGCGGTGACGCTGCACAAAAAGTTGTGCCGAGTGCGTCCGCGAAACCTTAGTTTCGAGAACATGTTTAACCTCAGCACCAAGACGATCCAGAGCGTTGTGCTCATGTCCCATGGTTCAAGCTGGACGAGAACCACGGCGCTCACGACGTGGGCGCCGGGTCCAGGTCCATCACCATCACCACTCGTTCGCTGCGCGTTCCGCCCTGATCGACCATGTAGCGCGTGACTTCGCGGAAGCCAAGGCCCATGTAGTAGTCGATCACGGTTTGAGCGTCGACGCGAGTACGAACATACACCCGTGGGATACCTCGCTCTCGGGCTCGCTCGATGCGCGCGTCGACCAGCCTCCTGAACAGGCCGTTCTTGCGCGCCGAGGAATCGACAGCGACCGTTGCGCAGTAGTAGTCACCACTTTGCGCGCCGTTCACACTGAAGTGCTCGAGCATCGACTCATCGAATGCGATTCCAGCGCCGACACCGACGATTCTGCCGTCACTGTCTCTCGCGACGAAGAAATCAGCACCATGCTGGGCGAGCATTGTGACGAATCCCAGACCGGAGTCAGGATCGTCGCTCGGTTCGAGCTTCCAGGTGAAGTTCCAGGGAGGCTCGAGGAAGGAACGGTGGACGACGCCGCCGATTTCCCCGAGCTTGGACATGAGACATGACGGCTCCACCAATTCGACTGCGAATTGCGACATCATGACCTAGCTCCTCCCTACGCCAAGATTACTCTTCCAGGCGTTGGAAAAAGGAATGGAACTCTAAGCAGCCCCGTGCTGCAGAGAGCGTCTTGGTGTGTGTTGACCTATCGGTATTACCGATTTTTCAACCTCCTTGCGGACACACTTCGACGGCTCGCGGCTTACAGCAGCTGCGGGCTGTCGAAGTGATAAAGGCGTCTACCCGTATCGGGTCAATAAAGACCGTCTAATTTCAAAAAGTCGGCATTCAAAAGGAAGGCGGGCATTAAAAAAGCCCCGCCAACCAAGGGTTGCCGGGGCTTTTTTTAGCGACGACTACGCTAACCCTACGCAACCATTGGGAGGCCAGACATACACATACACATCGCCATCGGGCGAGTGAGGCATGCGTGGTTCAGGGTTGCGTGTGCGTTGCTCATCAAGTTTAGTCGTGCAAATTTACTTAACTCTAAGGACTAAGCCTTATTTG
>JAGRAN010000179.1 GCA_020434585.1 Bdellovibrionales bacterium | reverse complement strand
CTTCAGCAGCCGGAACTTCGGGAAAAGTTTCAGGATCGAGTGGTCCCGTTACCACTTCATACATTACTGCACGAAGCTGCTTTACGTTTCCGGGCCACGTTAGCTCCGCCATGGCTTGGACAAGCGGCGCGCTTAAATTGCAACCCGTGGAGCTGACGAGCGCGCGGCTTTCCTTGTGGAACTGTTGAACGAGGGGCCAAAAGTCTTGTCCGCGTTCGTTCAAGCTGTCGATTTTGATCACATCGGCATCGAGCAATCGGGACCAGGCAAGAGCAGTCTCCGCGCAAGTCGTAGCGGCAATCAGCATCGGTGGATCATTCTGCGCGCCAGTCCAAATCGCGTCTTTCATTTCGTGCAGAGCATTCAGAATTTCGCCTGACTCAAATTCTACGTGGTCAAGGATCAGGGTTGTTGAGTATGAGAGCATTGGGACTTTGACTGACTGCAGCCTTGACCCACAAATGTCCGCCGCTTGTCCCAGCCATACATCGCAGTCGATTTCAATTAACTGACCGCCATGACGGCGCTCCCCATGGATAAATCGAGCCACAGTGCTTCTGCCGCTTCCAATCGGTCCCTGTATAATCACGGAACTGGCTTCGCGCGCCGCCGCAGACTCAGCCTGCCTTAGCGAAGCAAGGAAGGATTCGCTTTGAGCAATTGGGTCGACAATTTCTCCGCTGCTTTTTGTCGATCTGCTGCTGCGAAGTTTTTTAGAATTTGCGCTTAGTTCTGTTTCAATCGCACCAACGACTTTTGGTAAATCGTCAATCACCCCGAAGGGGATATAGTCGGCAGCCCCTAGCTTCATTGCAGAAACCGCAACAGCGGTGCTTGGTTCATCGGTCCATAATATTATACTTGTGTCGCTTTGAGCTTCGTCGTCTCTTAACTCTGGAAGAATATCGAGAGCCGTTGCGATGTCGCCGATCAGGTAGTCCAGGACAAGAATTCGCGGTGAGCGTTCACGGATTATGGCAACAAGATCGGCAGTCGGCTTTAACCTTGCACAGGAGAGCCCACGATTGTTGAGCTCCTTCGTTAGCGCTTCAGCCATTTCCGTCTTCTGCGGCTCGTGCTCGTTAAGCACTATGCAGACGTCATCACGCATGACTCATTTCCCGGGGTATTACCGACAAATAAACTCAACAAATACCGTAAATCCACATTTACTTCTCTTTAGACGTGATCTAGGTCACCGATGATTCGGGTACGTGCATCTAAAGTAACATAAGTTTTTAATAACATGTTGAGGGCTGGAAGGCGCCCGAGAGGCACAACTATGCGTGACATCTTAATAGTAGAAGACGGCTTGCATGAGAGGGAACGCCTAGAAAAGCTTTTCCGCTCCAACAACTACACAGTCAGCTGTGCAGAAAGCGTTAATGAAGCAGAGCGTCTGCTGCGCTTCGAGCAATTCAGGCTGGCAATTCTAGATATTAACCTAGGCGATAAATCGGGTTCCCATTTATTTGAACAGATTAAACGCTCAAAGCGCATTCCGTATGTGATCATGCTGACGGGAAATCCGTCGATACATCTCAAGCAGCGATTTCTCGACGAGGGTGCGTCCGCGTATGTAGTCAAAGCCTCTCCTGAAGCGTCTAATGAATCCCTGCTTGAGCGGGTTCGGTCGCTGCTTGGCAGCGCGCAGCTGGATTCGATTACGGGAATCGCGCTGGATGATTTTCTCAAACTCTACGTCAACGAAGATTCACGAGAGCTATTTCTTGATGTTAACGGGCAGGCTCCGGTTTGCTCGAACTGCGGCAGCGCTGACTTTATAGTCACTTTTGCGCACAAGACGCAGCTCCCCCCGCTCGTTGAGGGGAACGTGATTTGCGTCGCTTGTGGAGCGGCGATGGACCCCGAAGTTGGGTAAGGATGCTGCTTGGCACGCGTGAGCATCAAATCAGTTTTTAAACCCATCGCACCGCAAAGCGACGGAGCATCGAGGCCATCTGAGTATCTTACATTATCCTACCTATGGTTTGTTCTGCTCGTTCTGGCCGGGATGGGCGTCGCCCGTGAAGCCCAGCTTGAAGAGCTGAATACATTTCTGATTTTCGGAACTAGTTTGTCCATTGCGCTTGCACTGAGTTTATTGGTGCTACCAAAAGCGGCGATGCGCGCAGCGCCGCTCATTCACGTAGTGATGTGCTTTCTGCCTCTTGCCCTGCCATACACCCAGTCGCTTCGCTCAGTGGTGTTCTTAAGCATTTTTTATACTGGCTTGCTTCTGCTTCCCCCCGTTTTGTCCGTGTGGAGTTGGAGGACGCATGCCTGGGTTGCTGGGCTTAGTGCGATAGCTGCAGTGCTGAGGCTATGGCAGTTTCATTCCGAAATTGCGTCGATAAGCATGCTCTGTCTGCCATTAATTGCGGCCAGCTCTGTTCTGTTTAGCTCCTTGACCGACTTGCGCCGTCGAGGACGTACCAGGAGCATTGCCGCTCTTGAGTCTCTGCAGACAGTATTTCGTGTCCCAAGTATTTGGCCTGTAGTGGTGCTGCAGTGTGCACTGCTGCTGTTCTTGGTTGTTTTCGAGCGCAGCGTGCTTGGAGCCGAGGGTGGAACCGCTGCAAAAATTTACGGCGCCTGTATTGTTTTGTTTGGAGCGCTTCTGCTTACGATATTGCGGCCCAGATACCGATCGGCATTCGTCTTATTTAATGTCTTGTTGATCGGAGTTTTATTGTCGCTTGGTTCGCTGGATGTTTGGACGGAGCATTTGGGACGCTCAAGTGCATGGCTCTGGACATTTTTGCCTTTAGTGTTCTTAGCCCATTCAACTTCGGCACTGCCTTGGCCAGTTACGATGCAGGTGCTGGTCGCCTGGGGCCTGACGCTCTCCGGCTTGATTGCCTTTGCAAGAAGTTATGCTTCCGCCACGGAGAGTTCTGGTCAGTCCTGGGTGTATGCGCTGCTCGAGCGCGGGATGCACTACGAGATAGCGTTTCTCGTAACCGGCGTCGCGCTCTCCGTGTTCGTTGCGCGTGCGGTTCGACAGCATCGGCTCGTGAACTTTCCTAGACTGGCAGGACCAGATTACTTCACTCAGCTGTTTGATCGTGTTGACGCGATGCACCGAGCAGAAGATGTCGCGCCTCCCGAGGAGCTTGCCTGGTCGAGCGCCGACGGCATTTTGTTTGAACGCATGAGTCAAATGCTGCAGGGCTTGTTTATTGTGGGCTTCGCGGCGTGCTTTGGCATGTCGGTCTTGTCTGCAGGCACAGCTGGGGTTCCGATTAGCTGGGCTGTATTTGTGTCGCTTTGGCTAATCGTTTTGTTTTTGGCTAGGCGCAATTTGCTGCACGAATGGCTTGGTGCGTTCGGATCGTTTACTGGGCTCATGTTGTATCTCGGTCCGACGTGCATGATCTTGTATTTGGGGATACGGGAAGGACCCTGGCTAGTCTTTCCTCTTGGGTTAATGATGTCGCTTAGCATCATTCCCTGGCAGCTGTCGGAAATCATCCCGCTAGTGTGTACTGGAGTTTTCGTAAGTTCGTATCTGTTGAGTGGCGTGGACAGCGGAGGGGGTGCATACGTCGCCCTGTTTGGCTCAGCGTGTATCAGCGTGCTTTGGTCTGTTCGTTCGTATCGCGAAACCAAAGAACAGTATCTGATGAACAAGTTTCACGACGCTCTGACGACTGCTCGCGGACCGCGAGACTGCCTGCGAATTTTGAGTGACTTTTTGGTTTCGCTGTTCGGTGCGAACGGGGCGCTGGTGAAGACAGATGAGGGAGCGCTCGACGTTGTGCGCAACATGCACGCGTTCCCTGTATTGTCAGACATCCCAGCGTCGGCAGCGCTTGAACGTGAAGTTGCTTTGTCTGGGAGTGACCCTGCAGCCACTGTGATCAATATTGCCGACGGGTTTGAACCAGATCTTTATTTCTTTGATGCGAGGTTTGGCGTATTTGGAGCCGACCAAGGTGCACTACTGATTTTGCCGGAACGCCAAGCCGTCAATCGACGCAGTCCAAGCGAAACCTGTGCAGTTCGGTCTTGGATTTTTGTTCCGTTGGTGACGCCGCTTTCACGCTTTCTGCTGCGGCGGGAGAAAGGAATTGCAGAATCGCTCGCTGCTCAGGCGGTAACCCAGGTTGCTTTGTTCGAAGAACTCGCAGCGAGAGTTCATGAGCGGGCGCAAACAGAGCAAGCTCGGGCGCGTCAGGAATATGAATGGAGCTCCGTAGTTCACGATATCAACAACACGGTCCAAGACGTAACAATGTTGTGTGATGCCACGTCCGGAGACCTCGCAAAGTTGGCTGAATCCGAAATCGAGGGCTTCGCACGAGACGATAGTTTGGCACGGGTTGAGCGCATAAAAGCAGTCGTGAGATCGATGGCGGTGCTGGTCTCGGATACGAAGCGCAAGCGAGAGCTAAAGCGACTTCGTGATTTAACGCCGCGAGAACGAGTCGACTGTGTAGATACGATGCGAACCTGCCTTTCCTTCGCCAAAATCAGAGGAGAGCGCCGAAGAGTGGCGGTGCATGTTGTTAAGGAGGGTTTTGACGACGCGAAAAACGCAGTAGTCGTTCATGTCTCCGCGCGTGAACATTTAGAGACCGTTTTTAGAATTATCCTAAGCGGAGCCATTAACATTTCAAAGCCAGGAACTTCAATCAACGTGGTGCTTAAGGCGAGCAGCGATTGGGTTTGGTTTAACGTCAGCGATTCCGGCCCCGGCTATTCTGAAGCTGAGTTGGGAGCATTGTTCGTTGAAAGCGGCGAGCGCTTGTCCGCCCAGCGTTCGTCTGAAGTTAGTTATGTTGACGTGCGAAGATTTGCAGAGAGTCAGGGCGGGAGCTTTGAAGTTTCTTCCGGGGGAGCTGGATCGGGTGCGAAGGCGAGCTTGATGCTGCCGCGCGCTGCTGGAGAGGATAAGGTTGAGCGGCCGTACGGCGCTTGGGCGCTAATCGTAGATGACGAGTCGATACTAACAGTTTCGTATTCGCGGATTGCCAAGGCGCTGGGATTGGAGCCGGTTGTCGCGACAAATATTGACGACGCCAAGCGTACTTTGAGCGAACGCCGAGTACCTACAGTAGTCGTCACTGATCTTAACCTGGGAGACGGCGGATTTTTGCCTTGGATTGAATATCTGCGTGAGGCCACTGAAGAAGACACGCCGATCGTAGTAGTTACCGGAATGGAAGATCGAGCGGTTGAGAGTCAGGTGCGAGCGCGAGGCATTGCGGAATACATTATCAAGCCAGTCGGGCAGAGAAGCTTGTACAGTGCCATCAGAAAAGTTCTTGAACGCGGGAGGTAGCATGAAATCGGATAATTTGAGTAGCGAGCAAATACCGGTGCAGAACGAAAGCGACATGTCTGAGGCCCTGCGACGGCTGGTGCGCAGCGGCGTGATGTGCCGCAGGCAGGCAATAATTTACGAAGTTGCGCGTTCACTGCTGGATCGCTTGCGTGAGTCGGACGTCGACCTGGCAGTCGTCGAAGAGATCACGCATGGGGATTGGGAAAGGATCGAGTCACTTTCGCAGCTTAGGGCTACCGTTGGAGGAAGATTTCAAAACCTTAAAAAACGGTGGGTTAAATCAGGGTTCCCCCTGAGGGAGCACCGGGGGGATAGGGAAGGCAAGGCAGAGATTGACGAGGCCGGCTGGGTAGAATTGTCTCTGTGGATTAACAAGCAGGGCTTCGAGACAAAACTAGCAGCGGATAGCGAACCTTGGCTGCTGGAAGTACGCAAAATTCCCCAAAAAGAAGAGGGTAATTGATTGAATTCGATTCGCGCGTAAACGTCCTAGATTTAATAAAGAAAAAGTCAAAAACAGGCTGGTTATAAATGCAGTATTTTTATGTGGTTACCAAAAAAGGCAGAGTCAGTTGTACCTTTTACTGAATCTTACAAATAGAAGCAGTGTTGTTTATGTTAAGCTGCGGCGAAATTCGGTCGTGATACCTTGTAGTAACGGGTGATTGCAGGATTTTTTTGACCGCGTTTCGCGAAGGGATTTGGTTGCCCTGCGTGCCCGGGTTTTTCACTGCGCAGTGCACGCCGAGTGCGGGCAATAATCCCCGGTGAGTATTTGGGCAGAGATGGAGAGTGTTCATGCTTGGTAGTAGTTCCTCCTCAGGAGGACTAAGAGGCGATCGAGGTGAAGAGAATATCCCCGCAGCGATAACTGATGTCGGCTGCGAACGGGATATCAACGAAGATCGCTACGCGGTGATTGACTCCCCAGCCGGGAGAGCGTGGATCGTTTGCGACGGTATGGGCGGAACTATGGGCGGTGAGCTTGCTGCGCAGCTTGCAATTGACGCCGTTCGCCGTGGTCTTGAGTCTCGCAGCTTCGAATCTACTGTTGAGGCGCTGCAAAGTGCAGTCGAAGAAGCAAACCGAGTTATCGTCCTCAGGCGGCAGAACCCTGCATTCAGTTCGATGGGAACTACAGTTGTCGGCGCACTGATCCAAGGTGATGAAGTTGCACTTGCCCACGCGGGTGACTCTCGCGCCTATCTGGTGCGCGACGGAGCCATTCAGCAGCTCACAGTTGATCATACTTACGTTCAGGATCTGGTCGATCGCGGAGCAATCAACGAAGAAGATGCTTTATCGCACCCGCAAGCGCATGTTCTGACCAAGTGCCTCGGTGCGGCACCTCGGCTCGATTTGGATACTCAGACATTTTGGATTTGGCCTGCTGCCAACGGCGAACCTGAAGACAAGCTGATTCTTTGCAGCGACGGTCTGTATAGTCTGGTTGAAGACTACGAAATGGCAGAAATTTTCACGACGCATTCTCCACAGGAAGCATGCGTTAAACTGGTCGAAATGGCGAAGGAGCGCGGCGGATACGACAATATTACGCTGGCTGTACTGCCGCTGGGCGGCCAAATGCGAGAAGAGAGCCCGGAGCATCCGTATCGACCGGCGAAAGTGCAGCAGAGAGAGGCCACAGTTTCTCCGCTCGCGACGTTCGGAGCCTCTTTGTCTCTCGGGAAGCGGCTGGCGTTGATGTTTTTGCTTGCGCTTGTGGGCAGCATCGGAACGGTGCTGACTACGCTAATTGATATGCGATAGTGTGTGAGTGTATTTGGTAGAAGGTATACAGAGCTGTGGTTTTGGAGAATATGGGCATGAATGATAATCAACTTACTGAGGAAGAAGAGAACGCTGAAGACGAGGCGACCTCGACTGGTACTTCTTCGCGTGCGCGAAACCGGACAGTCCTGCTGACTCCAGAGATCACTGGCCAAGTACGTTCGATGCTGGGTGGTGGAGAAGGCCGTGAGCGCGGTGGACGCGATCCCTTGGCAGATCTATTGCCGCCGCTGACCGGTGGAGACTCGGAACCCCGCCCGTCCCAGATGTTTCAAGATTCTAGCGATTACGGATCGGACATTCACGCTGATTCCGGCGTCACTTCCGTTGAAGAGGACCGTGACCCGACTGGCAAAATGCGGCTCGGAGCTCAAACGCAGGTACATAGTGTTCAGCCTAAACCGGCGCCTGCGTTCTCTGTGAACCAGACGGGAGCGGGTCGTGCAGCTCCTCGTGCACAGCGTGCGCCGCAGTCGAAGATAGTTGGATTCCTTGTGTCGTTTGATAACAATGAATTCGGCGAAGTTTTCGAAATCCGTGCGGGACGCTGGCTGCTAACTTCGCGGCCAACTGACCACGGCGAATATATTCTAATTGATGATGAGACTATCTCACCACTTCACGCGATAATTCGAGCGACACGTGATGGTACGGTGCAGATTCTTGATCAGCTGTCCGAATTCGGGACGGCGGTGATCAGCGCTGGTTCGGACGAAGAGAAGGAAGTTACCGGATCTTTAGTCGGCGTTGACCACGGTGACGTTGTGCGATTTGGCGAGCGTCGGTTTGTAGTGTGCAGGGTTCCAGAGGTTTCTCTTCCGTCCTCTGACGGTGATGCCGATAGCGACGACTAGCAGTCAGCCGAGTATCGATTCGCCGCGCGAGCGTTTGCACGAATTTTTTTAGCCGCAGCAGCTGCTTTTTAAGCAGTGTGGAAAGCTGCAGCATTTGGTGAGCGTTTTTCTGAATGGGCGACGACCATTTTCTTAATTTGCAGCCTGGCACTGTCGTCAATGGACGATACGAGGTCGTTAAGTGCCTTGGTACGGGCAGCATGGGGATGGTTTATGCCTGCCGTCATCGAGAGCTGTCCGGCCACCTAGTTGCAATGAAAGTGCTTTTTGCGGAAGTTGCCCGAGACGAGGTGGCGGCGCAAAGATTTCGCAACGAAATTGTTGCCTCATACGGGGTGAGTCATCCCAACGTCGTAAGAGCGTACGAATATTTTCGCGACGGAGATCTGATCGCGTTTACCATGGAATATATCGGCGGGGGCGACTTGGCCGACCGCATCGGTTTGGACGAGCCGATTGAAGTCAGCGAAATCGTACGCATGCTGATGCAAATGTGTTCCGGCGTTCAAGCCATTCACGATGCCGGTATTATTCACAGAGATCTTAAACCAGAGAATATCCTGCTGACTGCTAACGGGGATATTAAGATTACCGACTTCGGTATCGCGCGAACGGGAACCGGACCAAAGCTCACCGAACATGGCGGCGTCGTAGGGACGATCGACTATGTGAGTCCGGAATATCTGGAGCGCGGTCAAGTCGATGCTCGCTCGGATATCTATGCGCTTGGAGTGCTTGCCTATGAGATGGTGACGGGCGAAGCCCCGTTCAAAGGCAAGAGCGTCATAGAGACAATGACAATGCGGCTGCGTTCGGACCCGGAGCCGCCGAGTACGCTGCGAAGCGACTGTCCACCCGAACTGGATCAGATCGTATTGCGCGCAATGGCTCGGGATCCGGAAGAACGCTATCAGCAGTCGAGCGAAATGTTTGCTGATTTGCAGCTGCTCGCGGGAGGCGGATCGGGAACTGGTTTGCCGACGCTGCAGCCGGGAGACTCAGGAACTAGGCGAGTAGCTAAGCCGGTTCATTCTCCTGAGCCTACACCGGCGGAAGCAGCGAACGGAACTTATGGTCGAAGCGGCTCACCCGCGGCTGCGTCGTCGGGTATGGCAACGGGTGGTATGAGCGCAGGCACGCACTCGACAGTCCAGACTCCACCGCCAGCCGGGACAAACGTTGCCAAGACTGAGCTGTTCGATGCAGACACGGTAAGCACTCTGCGCGGCAAGCCTCCGGTGGCTGAACCTGACGACTATGAGCCCTATGATTATTTCGATGAAGTGGAACCACTTGAGTCGGTGTTAGCGCGCGGTTCTGGTTCGCATCATGTCGGCGGTCGTTCGTCGGTTTCGGTAGATGCTCCAAGCGTCGAAGTTGGTCGAGGGAGTCTGTCCCAGGACCGCATGAAGGAGCTTTCAAGTGAAATTTTTCAAGGAGGGCAGGAGAGTCCTCTGAAAACACTATTGGTTTGGTTGGTAATCGCCATCGTGGGAACCGGACTAGGCGTTTTGGTCGTGCGTCACTATCAACCAGAATTGTTCGGGATCGAGGGAAAACGTTCGCCTTCGGGGTACCTAGATCGTACAAAGCACTAAACGATACCGACTAAATTCCTCAATAATATTTCCGATCTAACTTGCCGCTCTCGCTTATCCTTTCTTGGCATCGTATTTTCGATCTATACATCTAATTTATGTGCACCAGCAGAAGTCGATTCTTTCCGCTTGGCGCACGGCGAGGTCATGCCTCGAAATACTTAGTGTGAGCTGGCAGTTTTTTGTAACGAATTTACTTTAAATGTCCGTTATTAGTAGCTGGGTGTTCATGTACCCTTATTTGCCTGGTAGATAGGTTCGGATGAGAGTTTTAATTGTCGACAAATCTGCAGAGGGACAATCTCTGTGTGCACGTCGAATTGAGGCATTCAATCAAAGCGATGTCGAGATGCTTGATCTGCGGGTTAAGCTAGTTCTCGATCGAGACTACCAAGGGCAGCTCCGAGATACCGACGTCATGGTTCTCGGATCGGGCCTCGGTGAAGGTGCTGCGGCGATTGCACGATCTGCTCTCGCGCAAATGCCTTGGCTGCACGTAATAATGTTTGTTACGGACGAAGCCTACTCTGGCGGAGCATTTCGTTCTGCCCACTCCGTAGGTGTGCGCAAAGTTCTTCCCGACAGCTCTTCGCCATTAGATTTACTTCAAGAACTAGTAGCAATCTTTGCAGAATTCCGCCGCGAAGGCCGCACGCGTGAAGGCCGGGTGATTTGCGTTACACACGCTAAAGGCGGAACGGGTGCAACAAGTATCTGTGCAGCACTTGCGGAGGTTTGCAGTGTAAATCGCCGCCGCACTATGCTTTGGGATTTGGACGTTGAGACTCGCGATCTTTGTCGCTCGCTGACTGTTAACGGCACTGAAGCTAAGGTTGTTAGCAGCTGGGTTAACGGTTCTCGTGAAATTTCACGCGATAGCATCCGCGACGCGCTTATTCCGGTCAGCCAAGACGTTTCGGTATTAATGCCGCCTGACAGCATGGCCGAGGCAATGGATTTAGTTTGTCATACGGACGGGATGCAGATCTGTCAGCGACTGCTCGACTTAGCTCGCGTGATGCACGACGTAATTTTGATTGATCTCGGAGGACGAATTGGGCCTGCCAGCGGTGCGCTGATGCGAGCTGCGGATGAAGTGCTTATCGTAATTGACGATACAGTACTCGGGCTGACGGCTCTGGACTTGTTCCTCAGCTACGCCAAGACCTTGGTGGTCGGACCCGATCGTATAAGTTTCGTGGTGAATGGCTACAGCGGTTCTCTGCTTGCTGTTCCTCAAATTGAAGCCGAACTTGAACCGGTGCATCACTTAGGTGAGCGTCCGTGGCGGCTTCCTCCTGTGCCTGTAGATCCCAAAGCTTCGCTTTGGCCGGGCAGCGGACGAACTCTTTACAGTATGGGTCAAAAAGCAACGCGTGCTGCTTTAGAAGAAGTTGCAGTGCTGCTTGAGGTAGTGCCTGTTGCTGGTGAGCGTGGAACCGCAGGTCCGGTGGGTAGAAGATCTTCTCATTGGTGGGAGCGATTCTTGCCTGGTGGTGAGGAAGGCGAGGAAGGCGTTTCCAATGAGGACATTACAGTTCCCGAACATTAATGATGTCGTATCTCGGGCTGGCCCGGGTTGTGCATAGTTCTGACTGGGCGCTATATTTGTGCCTCAAGCTATGCTTATGACGCTTATAGTCACGAAGTGGTCTAGTATTTTTGTGTTGTGTAGGTAGGTTAGATGTCATACCTTACCAGGTACGTTGTCTAAGCTGCCTCTATTAAAGACTTTTGTCGTGACTGTTGCATGTGTAACTGACGAAGGATGGTAAAGGAGAAAATGGAGAAAGATATTAAAGATTTAGAAATCGTTGAAGATAACTCTGAAGTGGGCGCAACTATGGTGGAATACGCACTAATGGTTGCTCTGCTGGCGGTTGCGCTCATTGCTGCTGTGGTACTACTCCAGCAGAACGTGAGCCAAACTTTTAGCCGAGTTGGATCAGCGGTAAATACGCAGTAAAATACTGCTTTTCTTGTATAAATTTTGCTATTTTAGCTACTTACGTTGCTGCTGTGGGACCACTCACAGCAGCAACATTTTTTTTAAAAAGATTTGTTAAACTGAGGCGTTAGTTCTGCCGAATACACTTGTGTGACCACCTCGTATAAGGTGGGAGTGTGTGATAGCATGTTTTTGTAAGGCAAGGCGGAAGCTTAGCTGGATTTCCGCCACCAGGTTTCAGATAAACATCGCGAGCTCTTTCTGACTTCTGAGGAGTAAAGGTTTATGGCGACGCGTTTTGGGGCTGCGAGTCCCGCCCAAACATATGCGGCGAAAGTAAGGTGGCTAGTTGGCTGCCTGATAATGGTCATCCTCGTTTTAGTTGTTACTCTGGTATTTGTTGCTCGCGGCGGTGGCCCTGAGCAGCCAGATGACGAGTCAGGAACATCGCCTGATGTTGCGTATGCGACTCCCGTAGCACCAACCGTAGACATTTTAGTTGCTGGTCAACGTATCGAAGCAGGAACTGCATTGATGCCGTTCATGTTTAACGAGCAATCGGTACACCAGGACCGCATCCCTGAAGGTGCGGTGCTCGCTCGCGATAAAGCGACGATTGCCGGCAAGTTTTCCAAAAATCTGATTAACGCAAATCTTCCCTTAATTCGAACTGACCTAACGGATGTTCGTCCGATTAGTGCGGTAACCAGCGCAATTCCGCCCGGGTATCGTGCCGTTACTATCGACGTGGACAGCCGGTCAGGTGTTGAAGGATGGGCGCAGCCGAATACACGCGTTGACGTCCTTTGGACATATACCGATCGAGATCGTTCTCAGAAGGTCGCGACAATTGTTCACTTCTCGAAGATTCTTTCCGTTGGCGGAGCTACAAGCATTGAAGGCGCGAACGCTCGAGGTCAAAATGCAAACTCCACGACCGTTACGCTGCTTGTAACTGAGTTGGATGCCAAGAAAATCGAACTTGCACGAACGACTGGTAAGCTTAGCTTGTCACTTGTAGGTGAAAAAGAAACAGGGAAGGTTGCTGCGGCTCCAGAGCCCGTAGACATCTACAGCCTGATTCCACGTGCACAAGAGGCGCCTGAAGAGCCTGCGTCTGACGGTGTAATGTATACGCGGGATCCTGTTACCGGCAAGATGACAAAGTATGAACTCACAGGTCGTCGTTGGAAGAGAGACGAGTAGGCGGTGGCTGCAGACGAACTGACAGGACGAGACCGTTTACTATTAGAGGTTTAATTGGTTTATGAGTAGAGACTCCGATCGCGATACCCTAATCGACTTATTCTCAACGAGAGGGCGCGGCACGCAGGCGGATACGCTTGATGAAACAGCTCCTGCCAGCGGAACGTCGACAAGCGTTGCGGCAGGTCGAGCTGCGCGGCGCAACACTCGTGCTTCCGGAACTCGAGCCTCTTTGTCACCGATTGCCAACGCGATTCTTCGTGAAGCCCGCCGTGAGCTGGGCAGCGAAGACGACATGAGTATCTCCGGCGACCGCGAAATCGGCGAAGAACAAATTGCCAAAGCCGTCGACAAGGTTTGTCAAAACCGCGGTCATCAAATCGATGACGTTGAGCGGGCCGAGATTATCGTCCACTTAAAGCGCGATTTGCTTGGGTGGGGTGTCCTACAGCCGCTGATCGACAACCCAGAAGTAACCGATATTCACTGCTACGACTATCAAACGGTCGTACTTCAGCGCGGTAAGATCAGTGAAACGACAGGCCTGCACTGGCCCAGCCCTGATTCTTATTCGTCTTTTATTGACCGTGTATTGCTGCGCCTTGGAAAGAGTTTATCTACTCAACAGCATACGGTGGATGCGTCTTTCCCTGATGGTAAGCGAATTTGCGCCGTGCACGAGTCTGTTTGCGGCGCGCGCGGCCCGTTCGTGACGATTCGTGTTCCACGGGTTCCTGAGACGACTCTGGAAAGCTTGGTGTCTTATCAAGTGGCTCCGCCGCTGATTGTTAACTATCTTGCTGCACTAGTGCGCACTTGCGAACATACCTTTATGGTTGCAGGTGAAACAGGCACTGGTAAAACGACGATGATTCGCTGTTTAGGCACTCAGTTCAGGGCTGATGAATCGATTATCGGTGTTGAAGATACGCCTGAGCTTAACTATCGGCACCCATATTACCGAAGCCTAGTATCGCGTCCGCCGAACACGGAAGGCGTCGGTGAAGTTTCGCTGCAAGAACACATTAAGACAACCCTTCGACTATGTCCGTCCCGCGTGATTTTAGGCGAGATGAGAACTCCCGAAGCGGCAGAAGCGTTTCTTGAATCTGCGCAAACTGGTCACTGTGGAATGTCGACGATTCACGCGCGAAACGCCCGAGAAACTTTGACTCGTTTGGAAAGTTTACTTGGTCGGGCTCAACGCGGCGTAAACATCGATATTATTCGCCAGCAAATTGCACTTGCCGTTGACGTCGTCGTTTGGAACATGCGCGAGCGCTCCACCGGACGTGTGCGCACTGGAGAAATTATCGAAGTAGGACACTTCGTCGAAGGAACGATTCAGGTAAGACCAATGTTTAGGCTGGTAGAAGAGGGCGATAACCCGAAATGGCGGGTCGAGTCTTGGTCCAGCAACTACGACGAAGTGCTCGAGCGCAACGGGATTATTCTCGGCGATGCGCCTGAATATCTAGGTTTTTCTCACGTATCATCCGGACCAGGTTCGTCGGAAGTCGCAAGAACCAAGTCCGCTTGATCGAATGCCGCGGCTGGCGGTGCTGCTGTGCAGCGTCGTCAGCTGAATTACATTAACTGCTCAGTGTAGTCGGACAAGCTCGGACGCAAGAATGGATTTAACGCTCCTAATTGTTTTACTCGTGGTGTTGATGGGCGCTGTTGGAGTGTTGGTCGTCTATTTGACCATGTCCGGCGGCGGAGGCGGAGGGAAACAGCAAGTAGCGGTAAGCGACTCACTGCGCTCTCTTGTAGCCTCTCAACGTCAGCAGCAAAAAGAAACCGGTAAAGCATCAGCCCGCAAGAACCTGGCCTTGGCTGCGGCAGCTGAGGATGAAGGGCGCAAAAAGCGGGTTTCCAGCTCCAGACTAACTCTCGAAAAACGTCTTCGCTACGGTCGTTGGGTTATCACACCGATTCAGTTCAGAGCAATTCAAGTCGTGCTTGCGATCATGGGGCTGTTGATTTGTCGAACTTCCGGCCTCACTCTGGCGCTGCAGTTGCTTGGATTTGCACTTCCGCCCTCATTGTTTAATGCCGTACTCGAACGTTCAATAGCCAAGCGTTTTAAAGCGTTTGATGCGGATTATCCGGTTATGCTGCTGCAATACGTCTCCCTGCTAAAAACCGGAATGGGCGTAATTCAGGGCTTGGAGTCTGCGGCCAAGGGTTTAGATGTTGATTCTCTTGTTCGCCATGAATCAGAGTTGATGATTGAGCGCCTCAGACTTGGTCTAACCGAAGAGCAGGCCATCAGTGCTTTCGGCGAAGATGTTAATCATCCAGAACTTGAACTTTTTGTTCAGAGCCTGCTGCTCAGCCGTCGGGTGGGTGGAACTCTTTCGACCACGCTTGAACGTTTGGCGAAACAGGTTAGAAAGCGTCAGCAATTCCGTCAGCAAGCAGTATCTGCTGTAGGTATGGAGCGCGGTTCTATTTACGCTATCGCGGCGATTATGACGCTGCTAATGGTTTACATGGGCTTTTCGCAGCCGGACTTGGTTGTGCCAGCATTTACGGATCCACTCGGGAGCACCATTTTTCAGGGCGGCCTCTTTTTAATCATTGTGGGCTTTTTGTGGTCTCGAGTAGTAACGAATATTAAGGTCTAACAGCGCATGAGTGCGGTAAATATTTTAATAATACTTGTAGGTATCATGGGGGTCGCTGGACTCAGCGCCTTAGCCTACGTCGTACTGGGAGGCCAGCGCGGTGCTTCAAGTGGAGCCAATATTCGCGGTTTGATGGGCGCTGGTGGACGCGGACTTTCCCGAGACGGCAAAGGGGAAGGTTTTGATGTCGACGATATTAAGCGCAAGACTCAGCGCGAGGTCAAGAAAAGCGGCGGCGATGATATCGCGACTAAATTGTTTAAAGCCGGATATTTCAGCGGAGAAGATCGAAAGAACTTTTTCAAATTTCAGGTCGCAGCACCTTTTATTTCTACTCCGGTTTGCGCCGGAATCATGCTTTACATCGGCAACCCGGTTTTAATTACCGCGGGTGTGCTCCTGGGGATTTTTATCGGATTTGCTTGGCCGATGTCCTGGCTCGATCGTAGAATTCGCAACCGTGAGGAAGATACTCTTTATTATCTGCCGCTGGTAATTGAGCAGGTTTCGATTGGGGTATCAAGTTCGCTTGATGTTGGTCCTTGTATTTCTCAGGTCGTCTCGATGGCCAACGAACGCGACTCCCACAATCCGGTAACCGAAATGTTTATTCACGTCGAGAAGCTGATTCGTTCGGGGTTAAACCTTGAAGACGCTCTGATTGAGGTTGGTGAAACGAACGGAATGAATGACGTCAAGCACGCCTTTATGTTCCTCGCCAGCTGTGCGCGTCACGGTGGTGAGGTGTCCAAACAGCTTCAGGAGCTGGCTGATTCGGTCATGATGCAGCGCCAAGTTCAGATCGAAGGACGAATTGCCCAACTGCCGGTTAAAGCGACGGGACCTCTGGCTACGGTGTTTGCCGGTTTCTTTGCTCTCTTGCTATCGGGTCTTTTCGTTCGATTGGTCGGCGCGTTTGGCATCTAATCGAATATTATGCGCAGCGTTCGTCAGATAGTATTACTTCTTCGAGGAGCGCTAGTTGGTGTAGGCAGCACTGGTTTTTTAATAGCAGGCGCAGTTTTAGTTCTTGTTGGCCTGCTATTGATTCCACTCCCTCGTTCCTTACTCGATGTGCTGCTAGTCTTTAACCTAGTCGCTGCACTAATACTCTTGCTCGTCGGCCTATTTATCAAAGAAGTTAGGCAGCTTTATACCTTCCCGACGATTCTTCTGCTTTCCACGCTATTTCGCCTCGCGTTGAACGTTTCGTCGACCAGACTAATTTTGCTGAACGGAGACAGCGGTCGAGATGCTGCGGGGCAAGTCATCGAAGCTTTTGGGAACTTTGTAGTCCAAGGAGACTTCGTTGTTGGCGCAATTATATTTGCCATCGTAGCAGTTGTGAACTTCGTTGTTATCGCAAAAGGATCTGC
>JAGRAN010000010.1 GCA_020434585.1 Bdellovibrionales bacterium | reverse complement strand
CTTCTCAGTGCGAAAGCAAAGCGATAATCTCCTCCCACACGCTGGCTATAGCGCGACAGAAATGCTTGATATGGGGCAGTTAAATTAGACGGCACGATTCTATATAGATTGATCGTTTTGCCGTACGGGTGAGCCAGCGGATAATCAAAACGCTGGCCGGACTGAAGATTTGATATTGTGAAATTTCGCTCTGGCCGCGCCGTTCCGTCTTCTTCGTAAACATGAACTACAGCAGTAAACGGGTTGCTGCCAGTATTCGCAATACTAAGGTAATTCCAGGTTGCCGGGGCACTGGGATCTGGATTCATTGAATTCGCTACACCTGCCGTAACTCCAGTCGAATCATTACGCACAGGCAGCACAAAACCGTATTCAATCACCTTAGCAGCTCCCGGAGCGCTCTTTCGGTAGAACGCGGTCAAACAACGCAGAGCATTCTGAGTGGGTCCACCCGAATCACTCAGCACGTACGATCCATAAGCGGGTGTATTCGGCAGTAGATCGTTTAAGATAACGTGAATCGTACCAAACCCAGGCAATGAATACTGCCATGCTCCGAGTGAGTCGCCGCCGTTGCTAATCAGCTCGAGCTGGAAAACCAAGGGGTCTGAAGAGCCGTTATTGCACTCGACCACATTCTCCTGGTCCAGATGCAGGTTCCAAAAGCCCCTGGCGGGAAGACTCAATAAATCATCGGGAGACTGGGCAACGGCCTGCCCAGCACTAAGCAAAATTATAAGGAAGACGGCCGCACCGCGAACAAGCATTTAGGGTCCCTCAGCATCAACGCGCATACAAAATATCAGGGCTACAGCCCCGCACACACTACTTTGCAGCTTTTTTGTTCCCCTGTTTCCCTAAACGCCGCGCACTTAGTGCGCAACACCCATGTCTCTAAGCTCTTGTAAACATTAATTTTGCAACTTTCATACCAAGCTATTCAGACTCGACAGCTCAGCCGGTTACCTAATCAGCAAGAAAATGGGTGACGGCAGAATTGGATTGAGAATCGAGTCAGGCGAGCCTGCAGGACACCTTAGTGAACTGTCCTCTGTCCGACCAAATGGCATCAAGTAGCCACCTGTCTCGAGCCGTGTTTTCGTTACACGGAACGTGGGCTTGTTAGGCCGCGGCGAGCGAGCGTTCGCGGCGACGGCTGCGCATGCGTGCGTGGCCGTGCTTCTGGCGCTTGCTCAGGTTGTGCGTCGGCGGATTGCGTCGCGTGCAGCGCAGCGACGACTCGGGGAGCATTCGACCGTAGCGCGGGTGCTCGGCATGATCCCACTCGTCCACGAGGCGCATCTCGTCGGTCACCACCATGATCTGCCCGTCGCGCAGCATGACTGCGGCGGCGAACAGGTGACCGCGCACGTCGCCGGCCCACACGGTGGCGAGCTGGGGCGTCGCGATGCGCAGTTCGCGCGCGGTGTCGATGATGAGCTGGAGCTCGTCGAGCGAAATCCAGCGACCGACGATCTGACGGAGGCAGGTGGTCAAGAACATGTCGTTCTCCTTCTTGAGGGCGTTTGGTCAGTGAAAAGTTGTCACGCTGTTAACGTGACCGAACCTAGTTGCAGGCTCGCACTGACCACGCGACGCGCTGCCGCGAAGCCAGTGCAAGAGTTGCCGTCTACCCCAAGTTTCTGAAAAAAGAGCGAATTTTCAGGTACAGAATGTTATGAACGCCCCTGTGCGCAGCGTCGCATTCTGTCAAAAAGGATAAAATTTAGGTGGGGTTATCTACCTGAACCCTCAGCCCTCAAGAGCTTGGTCCACGAGGCGTGCATGCACCGCTGCAGCGACCGCAAATATCAGCACTATCGCAGGCATGTGCAGAGGAAACTCGACCGCCGCATGAAGCAGTGGAAGCCCAACAGCTGCACTACTGCCCCAAAGCAGTACTTTGTCCGAAGCCACTGACGTATTATTTAAAGCGCGGCGAGTCATTGTAAAAAATGTCGCGAGAAGAAGCAGCATAAAAACTACGCCAGCTAACCCTAGCTCGGACGCAAATTGTAAATACTCGTTGTGAGCGTAGTCGAGTCTGTAACCAGCAAGATTGCGCGAAACATGTTCGGCAGCAGCTAGGTGCCAATTGCCCAGCCCAACTCCCATGAGCGGATATTCAGACAAAATATCCAAGGAGACATAGTTAAATTCAAGACGGGTTTGATTGGCATTGGGAGTTAGGCCGTATTCGATACGGTTTAGCAGACGCTCACCACCCGTTTGACCGACGAAGAACAATACGAACAATACTACCGCAGCTGTAAAAAGCGGTTTAGCTACTCTGCGAAACACTCGGATAAAGGCAGGCTCTTCTCCTCGACGTCTGCGTCTTGCGACCGGCCTGGGTCCTACTTCAAATTGATTGCGCTTAAACATTGCCCACATTAGCACCATCCCCAGCACGATCAGCGTTCCACCCATTCTAGAGAGAGTTAAAATACCGGCAAGCAGCATCACAAAAACCCCGAGCAGCGCTGAAGTGTGGTGGCCGAGCTTCTCTGGGTTCTGAAAGAAGCGGGCAGTGAAGCGCCGATTATCGCCGCTTGTGCGCGAGCGCAAGCCTGTTAGCTGAGTTAATCGCAGCAGTCTGGCAAACGCCGTCATCAATGCCATCTCAATCAAAACCGCCAAGTGGTTCGGATCGACGAACGGCCAGTGGGCGCGCGAAGTGTCCAGCGCACCGCGTGCTGGATCAAAAAGTCCAAACAACGCTTTACCACCCAGAGCCAAATGGCCCAGTGCTATCAGACTGCAAAAAATACCTGCGAATATTATTGTACGCTGCAATAGATCCACCACGGAATCGATAGTTCGCGCGCGCTCAAGAAGTTGATTCTTCAGTCGGGAGCGGCGCTGAGAGCTTCGCGAAGAAATCGAAGTCGTAATTCGCTCCCGGGGCAGGCACATAATCCATAACGA
>JAGRAN010000178.1 GCA_020434585.1 Bdellovibrionales bacterium | reverse complement strand
TGGGTCCGTGCAACCTGGGTCGGTCCGAGTGAAACTGTAGTCGGCAAACGCCGCTACAAGGTGCGCCTTGACCTGTAGGCGCAACGTTCGTCCTCAAAAGCATGGAATGAGGAAGCACCCTCTACGGTTCATCCGTCGCAGCCCCATCCATGCATTATCAGTTTGCAATCGCCTGCCGCGAGGGCATACTTCCTAGGTAGAATATTTTCTCCGCAAAAGATCTACCCAGGAAAATAAATGAGATTATCTTCAATAATTTTTTTGGCGTTATTCTTCATCCTTGGCGCTGGCTGCAGCCGTGGTGATAAACCCGCTGCTTCAGTCGTTCCTCAGCAGCTTGCCGTGAAAAGCAAAATTTTTATCGGCAAACCAGCAAAAGATGTTTGGGCGGCTCTGACCGAGGAAAATCTAGTTAACCAATACTATCTCGTGCCTCTGATCAAACTAGAGCAGAAAGTCGGCGGCGAAATCGCCTACGGCATTCAAGACGAGCTAGTCGTTTATGGAAAAGTTATCGAAATACAACCCGGAAAACTGCTTAAACATAGTTTTAACTATAAGGGCACCGCAGCCGACCCAGAAACGACCGTGATTTACAAACTGACCGACATGGGCCAAATGACGCTGCTCGAATTTTCACACGAGGGCTTTCCCGCAGAGAACCAGACCTACGCCAACGTATCTGGCGGATGGCCGGTTATTCTAAGCGGCCTCAAAACTTTGCTCGAAACCGGCGCGCCCCTTCCCTGGCCGAAGCAGGGATGATCCCCGGATGCAGACGTTTATCATCCTCCTCGCCGCAATTATCAGCTTCACCATATTTTTCCAATGGTGGCGGCGCTATGATCGTCGCATGCTGCGCGCCAGCGCGTTCCCCGAAAAGTGGAGAGAGTTTTTAAACAACCAAGTGCCGCTATACGCCCGGCTGCCGGACGAACTTAAACGCGAACTTGAGGGTCATATCCAGGTTTTTCTCTCGGAGAAATATTTCGAGGGGGCTGGAGGCCTCGAAATAACAGACGAGATGCGCGTGACTGTCGCTGCTCAGGCATGCGTACTCCTGCTGGGTAGAAACACTAATTACTACCCCCAACTCAGCTCGATTATCATCTACCCTGCGGCCTATATTGCTGAGCACATAACTCATGAGGGCTTAGTCGAAATACGCGACAACCAAGTTCGACTTGGCGAAGCTTGGCACCGTGGTTCAGTAGTGCTCTCGTGGAGCGATGTGCACAGCGGCGCGAATGATATCAAAGACGGGCACAATGTTGTGCTGCACGAATTTGCGCACCTGCTTGATTTTGAAGACGGCCGAGCAGACGGTGTGCCGCCGCTTGACCATAGATCCAGCTACGTTTCCTGGGCTAGAGTAATGGCGGCCGAGTTCGAACGGCTTCAGCTTAAAGCTGCGTCAGACAAAAAGTCAGTACTCGATCATTACGGAGCCACAAACCCGGCCGAGTTTTTTGCAGTTGCCGTCGAAGCCTTTTATGAAAAACCAGAGCAGCTTAAGCGCAAGCGCCCCGAATTGTATGAAGAGCTTCAGGCGTTTTTTAAGGTGGACCCGGCCGAGTGGGCTCGAGCCTAGCGCCTTACGTGTTCTTTCTCCTAGCACCCGCATTTTAGGTCTGCTAATTTTTAAGCATGGAAACACGGCCGTCATTTACCATCGTCGGCAGGCTTAACAGCATCACGCACGCCGTAAACGGTATTACCCTTCTACTCAAGTCTCAGCATAACGCCTGGGTTCACGCAGCCGCGACGTTTTTTGTTGTAGGCATGGGTCTGGCTTTGGACATTTCTGCTTCCGAGTGGTGCTGGGTCGTAATAACAGTTGTCGCAGTATTCACGGCAGAAGCACTTAATACTGCTTTCGAACTGCTGTGTGACGTGGCCTCACCTGAGTTTCATCCACTAGTTAAAAACGCTAAGGATGTTGCAGCGGGGGCTGTGCTGATTAGCGCTCTTGGTGCAGTGATTATCGGCTGTATTATTTTTATCCCGCACATTGCGGGCTAAAAAGGAAAGAGGATGCCTTTATCTTTAAGTTTTTCGAAGCGCTTTTCGGAAAACTCATACAAGCGTGCTGGTCGACTGCTGCCGGATCGGTCGAATTTTTCTAAGGGATCTAGGACGTCAAGCAGCTCTACTTTGCGTCTGAAGTTGCGCTTGTCCAGTTCCCTCCCGAGAACAGACTCATAGACCCGCTGCAGCTGTGTCAGAGTAAACCTTTTAGGAAGGAGTTTGAAACCGGCTGTTGTCCACTCCAGTTTGTTTTGCAGGCGCTCCATACCATAAGCAACAATATCTGCGTGATCGAACGCGAGCTTGGGCAGTTTCTTAACCTTAAACCACGAGGCGTCCGCAGCGTCAGTTCCCGCCTCAAGCTGCGGCTGTTTATCAGACGGCATTAGCGCCATGTAAGCCACAGTAACTGTGCGGTGACGGGGATCCCTGCCTAGGCCGCCGAATGTATAGAGCTGTTCGCAGTAAACGTCGGTAACGGAGGTTTCCTCCTTTAGTTCGCGAATCACAGCATCATCTAGTGCTTCGTTTTCCTCGACAAAGCCACCGGGAAGCGCCCAGCAGTTCTTGAACGGATCATACCCACGTTTAACGAGCAGCACGTGCAGCTCGTCCTCGAGCATGTGAAACACAACGATATCAACTGTTAGGTGAATTGCGGGCATGAGCTGAGCTTAGCACTTAATTTGTGACGAGACACGCTCGGCTTTCGGCAGCACGAATCGAAAGACTAGTCCCGGCATTAAAATTAATAAAGTCCTGCTGAACTCCGTCGCTGAAAATAATTCCGTCTTTTGCCATCGTCGATTCAAGCTCGAGAGCTTGATTTTGTTCAATCCAACCCGAGCTGATGGCCGCCGAAGAGTGTTTGCTAACAAATGGCTCGCGCACGGCGAAGAACAACCGCGAATCCTCCCAGTCCATCCGAAAATGTTCACCGGGACTTCCTCCGGTTTCTACCGTAATTCCTGCTGCCATATTAAACACTGACGACAACCATCCCGTGGAGCCTGCGCCTGTTGATACAATTATCCCACTCGATGACTGAGGCTCATGGCGGCCGGCGTGACGAATCAGGTAGCGCGCAGACGTGTGCCACGAAGGACCGATAAAAAAGTCGTTGAATGCCAGCAGGCGCTGCTTGTCATTCGTAATCGCCTCGGCCATCGTCACATACTTTGCGCTGAACGAGTTATCCATAACTCCGCTAAGCGCACGACTAAGATCCTCGGGCTTAAACGGCAGCAGGATGCCATCGAAGCGCTGCGGATCGGGATTGACTGCGATGAGCGGCTGCCGGCCGATATATTTCGCGGTATTAGCCACCAGCCCGTCCTGACCAACGGTGACGACAACGTCTTCGGCAGTAATCATAATCGAAGGAAGAAAGGAGCGGTCAAGAAACAGCGTCTTGAGTCCGTGATTCAGCTGCGAGCGGACGACTTCGAGACTTCGCATATAATTATCATGCTCCGTCTGGTAGTCTTTGAAGTCGCCGCCCGAATGCTCGATGTAGAACTTCGCTTGAGACTTGGTGTTGAATCGAGCAATCAGCTCTTCGAGCCTTGTCTTGCGTGTAACTATAACAGCTTTTTCAAACATTACTGTTTCTTCCGATTGCTCTTGAGCAGTGATGTCAGCAGATCTGGACTCATATTGAGCTCCCCGATTTTTCCGGCATTCTCTGCCATTTCGCGAAAGGCCATTGCAATGAGCAGCTCAGGTTCGAAATTGCCCGCGGATGCTGCCATCAATGTGCGCCAGTCTGTGCCTTGGAGCGGCTTAACCATCGCTTCGAGCGCATACGCTTTGCTGTCCGCCTCTTTGCGATCATTTTCTACTTTCTTTTCGATGAGCTTTTGACGCTCCTCTTCAATAGCGATTCTAGCGGCCATTTTAGTCTCTTGGATCTTGCGCCGCTTTTGTTCAATCGCAATTTCAGTATTCAGTTCGTTTTCTTTGATGATTCGCTCCTGTTCTACGCTTGCGTTGCGGCGACGATAAATCGCTTCATCGCTTTGGCTTTGCAGGTCTTCGCGGGCTTCGGACTCCAGCGCTCTTGCCATTTCCGGAGTCGGCTGCAGCGAGAGGACGGAAATACTCAGTATTTCGACGCCGAGCGTTTGAATTGAATTATCTGCTCGCAGGCGCTGAGTTACCTCTTCAACGATTTCATCAGCGCTAATCAAGGCACTCTTCATATTCATCTGCCCGATGACAGATCTGGTTAGAACCTGAGCAGTATTAACCAAGCGCTCCTTCAGCATTTCAGGGTCATCTGACTCATAGCCGCCGAAGCGATTGACCGAGAAGTCGAGCATGCTAGCTAACTGCTTCGGTTTGGCGATTTTATAGGTAACCTGCCCCTGCACAGTTATCGGCTGAAAATCAGCTGTGACCTCACTGAACACAAACGGCACATCGACGCTCTTTAGCGGAATCCGCACAAGGCTTGATACGGGCTCGTAGTAGAAGAAAGACAGCCCCGCACCTTCCCTGACAACGGATTCTCCGTGATAGTGAATCAGATATGTTGTTGGATTTGATTTTATGTAGCGAACACCAAACATCTTAAGTACCTCCAGAGTAAGTGTCTCATATACACCATGTTAGTGTAGAAGCGACACTTTGTCAATCTCTCCCAGAATTATTTAGTTTTATTCTGTGATATTAGATAATTAGCTGGCTGAATCTGCCGTACGTGCTAGGCTGCTGCGATGGGTTATCAAGACCAGCATCGTGGAAACGCCGAAGCTTACGCCAGCTATTTCGCCGGGATGGATAAGTCCATGCGGCAAAAGATCGCGCTCATTTCGTCTTACTTTCCAGCGTCGGGCCGGGTTGCTGACATGGGCTCTGGCTCCGGCAAGGGCAGCTTCGATGTAGCATCCCTTTATCCTGGCCTGGAAGTAATTGGCGTTGATGTTAGTTCCGAAGCTGTCGCCCACTCCCGAGCGACATACAAGCTCCCAAACTTAAGTTTTACAGTTGGAGATATCTGCGACGCAGTGTTTGCAGACAATTCCCTCGCTGGAATCTTGAACTCCTCGGTCCTGCATCATGTAACTAGCTTTAATGACTTTTCATTGCAGAAGGTCTACGCCCTTCTAGACAATCAGTCTCGCCAACTAACATCGGGGGGAATCCTAGCCATTCGGGATTTTGTAGTGCCGCACGGCCCCGAAGAAGTCTATCTTGACCTCCCAAGCAGCGACGGCCCTCCGAGCGGCGGACTTGAAGAGATCTCTACAGCCGCCCTGTTTAAAAAATTTGCCGCAGATTTTCGCAGCAGCGTCTACCCGCGCGGAGGAGTTGAGTTTGAAGAAATCGAACAGCTCTCGGGAGGCTGGACCAGATACAGAACTCGGCTGCGAACAGCGACGGAGTTTCTGCTTCGCAAGGATTACCGCACCGATTGGGATGTCGAGATTCTTGAAGAGTATACGTACTTCTCACAGGCTGACTTCGAGCGGGCTTTTGAAGAGCGTGGGCTGCGTATCATCGTTTCCCGCCCAATCTACAATCCGTGGATATTGCGAAACCGCTTTGTCGGAAAGGCTTGTCTGCGCAGCGCTGCCGACGAATCTCCACTGCCCTTCCCGCCAACAAATTTTATCATCGTCGGTGAAAAAACCTCCGCACTTGAAGGGGTCTCCCTTACAGAGAAACGGCGTGAACATCCCGCGACTCCGTCCTATTTAAAGTTAAGTCACTACCGCAGACAGGACGAAATTTGGGACGTCGTTAGTCGACCCCATCCGGCGGTAGATATCGTGCCGTGGTTCACAAAAGGGAAAGACTTATTTGTAGTATGTCGCCAGAGCTATCCGCGTCCAATTTTAAACGCACTTCAGGGAGACACTCCACTCGACGGCGCCAGGACATCCGGTTACATCAACGAACCAATCGTCGCAGTTTCAAGTGGGCCTGCCGGCGACTCGAGTGAGGTACAGCGAATCGCCCGAATGCTTGAAACTCGCAGCAACATTCCGGCCGACTCGATAAAAGAAATGAACCTTGGCCTGGTGTACTATCCGTCTGCGGGAGGTATCAACGAACAGATCCAAACCTACTGCGTTCACCTTAACGAGCCTCTCGACATATCCTATGAGAGTACGTTTTCTTCGGGCTTCAGTGCTTCGGGCAATATCCGAGCGCTGCACGGCGCGCAGACGCTTCGCTCGTGCCAAGTTGGCGGGATGTTTGACAGCAGATTGGAGCTCAGCATCTACGATTTAGCGCTGCAGCACGGGTTCGACCTCGGACCGTGGATTGGCGGGGAACTCCCCGACGCTCAGCACTCCGCTCTGAAGACTGAATCACTCGAGGAAGTTCTTTCCCGCGACGGCAAGCACATGATGGCAAGCTGCAGCGAATCGGCAGGTTTTATTGAAATCTGCACAGGAGAGTTCGGCGAAAATTCTGCGAGCGGCGCTGAGATCAGCAAGCAAAATTTAGAATATGTTGTCGCCGGAAGCTGGAGCACAAATACTATTTCGTTGATTCCGTATTGCCGCACTGAAAAAGAGATTTGCGTTGGACTCGAACGGCGCGACCTGCCGGCCCCGTTTATTAATTCCGGCTCTTCGCTTATCGTGACCAACCCTGCATGGCGCCTCCCAAAAGATCGTCGAGACTGGGACAGCGCGACAGAATTCGCTGTGGAACAGCTGGCTGCTAACTTTCATGCCGATACGTTGAACACTGCGCCCCTTGGTGGAGCGTACTCCCCATGCCCTGCCCTGACTCCTGAAACTGTCAGCGCTGCTGCGGCCTTAGTCTCGCCCGAAAGCGCCGCGGCTTCGAGTCTGCGTTGGGTGCCGCTAAAGGAACTGATCCTTAAGCGTAGTATGCTGCGGGATGGACATCTGCTGCTTGGTATCTTTCGCCTTTGGCACGCGCTGCTGGATCGGGCGGCCGAGTAAGCACTTATCCGATGCCCCAATTAGCCATTAGAGTTGAATGTTCTACGGTGCCGCCGTGCTCATTCATATACCACGCCAGCTCGCTTGCGGCCCGTTCTCGCGAGCCCGGGAAATCGAGCACGTAATAAGCTTTAAGCTTTTCCAAATAGCATTCCTGCCAACTGTCACCGGGCCTCGGACTGCGGTAGCACTTCGCCCAGAAATACAGTGCTTGGAAGTATAGCTCTCGACGAAACGCATCTTTGGCCAACTCACTGTACGGTCGATCCCGCGGCTCCGCTTCACCAACCTGCAAGAACCCTACAAGTTCTGCTATGCCGATTTTGTTGATGTAAAGGGTATCTTCTTCAAGCACGCGCTTCATTACGCGGCTGCTTGGGTTAAATGCTACTCCGACCGAGTTTGGGTCGTAGAGTATATGTTCAAGATATGCGCCAGGTTTCATTTGCTGACACATCGTTCCTGGCTGAAGCAATCGCGGATCGCTGTAAAAAACATTAAACGGTTGAAGGGCTCCATTGCCAAAGACATCACTCTGCACGTAGAGAATTTTTTGGTCC
>JAGRAN010000177.1 GCA_020434585.1 Bdellovibrionales bacterium | reverse complement strand
CCGTTTCATATTTCAACATTTGAACTGAAATCTAATCCGCCTGACAGCGAATATTTTACTTTATTTATGCGCAGGGATCGCCGCGAGTTTTCTCACGACGAGACCTTGTTTGCCGTAGAAGGCCGAAGTGTTAAGGAAAGTATCACTGGTCAGATTGTATCTTGGATTTCGTCTCACCCCAGCACTGCTAATAAACGCGCCAAGGTCATCGCAGAAGTCAAAGCAATCGCAAACCGCTTAAAGGAGGATGGTCCGATCCCCTTCGCGGCAAAGCCCCCCACAGCGAGCTAGTTATTTATCGGACGCCTTGTCCTTGTTCGGATTCTCTTTGTTTGAGTACCACCACTTCGCATCCTCTGCTACGCCGTCGTTTTTGGCATCGTCGGGTCGAATATAGCGCCACTTTGAACCACTGATCGGATTCGGAGTTCCACGGTCGCGGTAAACTCTTCCTTGAGATTTCTTGGGCTGTTCGTCTTTCGTGTCATCGCTGTCGTTAGAAGAAGAACTGCCGAACCACTGCTTGATGGTGTTAAAAGGATTGTTCCACTCTTCTTCTTTTTCGTTCGTGGCTTCTTCCTTCTGTGGGGCAGATTCTGTTCGCTGCCAGACCTCATATCCGGCCCAAGCTAACCCAGCTGTTAGCAGTGTTACTGCAAATCGCTTGATAAAGCTGACATGAACGTTCTTCAGCACTAGTGAATCGCTGAGCGAGTCGTGCAGCGCCTGCTTGTCGTTTGTTAGTCCGGCGGCTAGGTAACCTAAAATGAGAATAACTGCGGCAACAACACCGAGCCCAATTAAAATCAATTTCATTGAAGAAACGAGCACCGGCACGACGACGCCTAGTGATAGTGCTGCAACCGTGCCGACCAGCAGCACAAATACGCTTATGTTTTTGTAGAAGTTTCGGGCGAGCGCCTGGCTGAATGTAATGGACTCGCGCCCGTAGTCGGTAACTTTGGCCCCGAAGGCGGCTTTTCCTGGTGAACCGCTAAATGCAGTGCTTTCCCAGAAGGCGTGCCAGAAAATATAAAACAGCACTGGCGCGAAGGCGAGTAGAGTGTTTGGCACAGTCACAGCGGCAATCAGCTTTTCGACAGTTCGAAGCTTCTTTGCCTCCGCTATGATCCTATCGGTGCTGATGTCTAATCCGGCCTGCGCGGCGACGTGAACCAGCCCGTAGCCAATTGCCGCAAGAATCGCCAAATCGAGCAGCATTGCAAAGCCTCGCACCCAGAGGCCGGCTGGCTCCCATGGGTCTACTTTCGTTGACTTGCTTGATCTTGATTCTGCAACCATACCCAATTAGATGCATGAAATGGGAGGAGGAAGAAAACTTTTGTCAGGGCTAGTTTAGGCCTAGAACTGCGGATGTTTTGCGCTCAGCGCGTTCCCCTAGTAGGTGCCCCAGGGCCATTTGTGCGAAGGGGATAATTGACCATCCCCAACAGAGAAGGAGTGTGAACGTCCCAGTCTTCCAGCTGTCGATGGAGGTCAGCACTAAAACAGAGACCAGGATGTAAGGTGCGAACTTTTCGTTTTTGGAAATGCTATACAGCAGTGGCACGATTAACAGCACAGAGTAATGCGTTAGTGTCCCAGGATAGCAAAGCAAAGCGAGTATTATGACAGACAGCAAAGCGCGAGTTTCGTGCTGCTTAGAACAGGTTGCTGCAAAAAGTAGAGTGATGCCAGTCAGCAAAAACGCTGCGCCGAGAAAAGCGGGTGAGAAAAGCGGCGAGAGATTCACATAATCATAAGACGTGAGCCGAAGACTGGCCGAAAGCAGGGACTGATTTATTTCTTGAACGTACATGTTCGAAGGCAGAGCGCTTGGCAGGTCCGAAACGAAATAAGCCAGGACGTTGCTCCAGCCGTACGACATTGAGCTAAGCACGAGCATAACTGTGACCATGCAGGCTGCTCCAAAAAGAGGAGTGTAGTACCGCTTCATTAACGCAAAAAGCAGAAACAGCGCGGCGATCGGCTTTATCGTTACAGCTGCAAATCCAATTAACGCACCGCCTGCAAATGATCGAACATTTAGCATGTAAATCGACACACAAAGCAGCAGCAGGAAGTTCGTTTGGCAGTATGCGAAAGTTTCGGCACTCGGTCCAAGGCAAAGCAAGAGTGTGAGCGGGAGCAGCGAGGAATGAGAGTTATCAGAGAACATCTCCGTGAGCAGCCACCCGGATGCTAAGAGCGCCGCAAACATTAGCAGGCACCAAACCAAAGCTGCGGTTTGGAAATCAAATGCAACAAGCCAGGAGTAAAGGAATGCTGCTGGGGGTGGGAAGTGGAAAGGCGTTCCTAACAGTTCTGTAACAAATTCCGCGCTTGGAACCATAGGCAGGCGTTGAGCCAGAGAAACCTTCGTCTCGTAGAGCGGCATATTAAAACTGGAGGCGAGGCTATAGGCCCAGTAGCAGAGAAAGTCCCACTCGGGTGGTCGAACTGCATTCTTAAAAACGATCGAGGCAAGCCGTAGACCGGCAGACGCGGAGAGGATTATGAGTGCCCCGCGCTCAACTTCAGCGGACAATCTATTCTTCTGCCTCAACATGCAGACGAGTCCGATAGCGGCGGCTGCGCTTGAACAGAAAATAAACTCAGCGCCTAACGCACCGGCACGCAGCGCAAGCGCTGCAAGGGTGCCAATCAGGACTGTTGAGAAGAGGTAAAACTGCATATTTTAATCCCCTTTTTGCAGCCCTGGTTCTTACACCTTTTATCTAAGAAAGCACAAACATGGCGAACCGCTTACTACAAGCTGCTTGCACTTTTGGGGTTCTCGACCCGGAATTTTTTTGTTAATCCAGGGGTATATTCTTGTGTATACGCGGCGCCATCGGATTCCTAAGCTTTTAATAAGTTTTCTTTGCGAAATCCGCATCATGGATTGGGGCGTCTAAGACGAAAGAAAGCAATTAAGCAAATTTACTCAACAGGGACGTTGTTTTGGCTTTACGTCAGATCTTTATACCCTTATTTGCATTCATATTATTCTTACCAGCCGCCTCCAAGGCGCAGGGACTTCTTTTCCCCGATGGAATAGAACCAGGCTCCGCATCTCAGTGCGAAGCGCCGGCTGGAAGTACTTGTTACTGGGTCGACTCAGATGCTCCCGGCGGCGGCAACGGAAGCTACAACAGTCCATATAATAGTTTCGAAGAAGTAGCCGGCTGGCAAACCGGCGCCAACTACCACGCAGGCCAGCTGCGCTCGGGCGACTACCTCTATGTGCGCGGGTATTTCGACGCAAACAACCACGACGAAAGTAGTCACAGCATGCGAATTCACCTTGGGCGTGGATACCAAGGAGGGACACCAACAGCTCCGACTGTCATTAAAAGCTGGCGCGGAAACCCGCGTGCAGTGTTTGACGGACGTCACTGGCTGAATGACATGATTAAAGTCAGCGCCCTAAGTGACGATCATAACCGCGGCGTGTTAATTCAAAACATCGAACTTAAACGCTCTGCAGGTCGTGCGATTGATATCGGAACGTACGTGCGTTATGCGGATGTAGCGAGTGTTGTCATCCGCGACGGAATTGGTGACTCTTACAGCGGTGAAGGTGGAGCGATTCTATTTCGCGCGCAGACCACTCTTCACGATTTTAAAATTCGCAATAGTCTGCTTTACGGCAACCAGGTTTCCGCCGGTCCCAACATTAACAACATTGGTGCTGTTAGCATTTTGTCGTCGACGTCTGCTCTGCCGGGGTCACGAGTCGTAGTTAAACATTCGGTTATCCATGATGAAACTACAGCGATTCGCCACAAACATTCCGGCACGGTACAGACCTTTGCTCATAACAATGAAATCTACAACGTAGAGCGGGCTTTCTATCTGCGGTCACACGAAAACTATATTAACGACAATTTAATCTACAACGCCGGTGATGTGTTTTTTACCGAGACGGAGAATCAAACCGGACAAATCAAAGCCAATATTCATGACAACAGAGTCTTCAACAGCAGCAAATTGCTAAACCCCGGTTACGGCAGTTCCTCTCATCCGACAACAGTCGAGCTGTATAACAATATCTTTTTAAATGTTGGCGGTGCCGACTTTAAGGGAACAGACAGCGACGGCGATGGTTTATCAAATGATGTGGAATATTCCTTCGGTACTAACGTCGCGAAAGCAGACACCGACGGTGACGGAGTTTCCGATGCTAAAGAGCTGACGGACGAAACCGATCCCTTTAATCGCGGCAGCGGCGTACCGCAGCTCCCCACGATTCTCTGCTCAGAGTGGAACGGTTACCTTTATCCGATGTGGAATGTGCTCGAACTAGTAAGTGTTGGAAGCACGGACCTGGTTGCGCAGGTAAGACTCTACGGCCAGGACGCTTCGTTGAAAGACGTAGTTCCGCTGACAATAGCAGCTGGTACTCAGTTTGATCTTTTGGTTCACGATCTGCCCGGTCGCAAGCTAGACTCCTACGGCCTTATTTGCGTCGAGCACCAAGGCGCGCCCGGCGCACTGGACGGTCGTATGGCATATTACCGAGGAGCGCCGCTTGGTTCCGAAGGTGGTGCGTACGAGTTTGCGTTCGGAATGGATTTGTCTGCGGGGAAGGTCGGGCGTCAGTATGTCGGATACAACACCTTTAACCCAAGTTTATCGAGTGAGTCAGTCGGCAATGTTGTCGTAAACTGGCTTCAACTAACGAACGTCGGCCCTGTGTATGGGACTGGTCAGCTCAGATACTACGATATAAATGGAAATCTGATTGCGGTCTCAGCCGCAGCTCTTGGGCCAGGCCAGCGCCAGGACTACTCAGGGCATTTCTTTGGCGCAAACAAAATCGGTCTAGTGGAATGGGTTCCCGACAATCCGAACCTCCAGTTTCAGTTCCGCAATGTCCGATACGTTTATGACAACCCGCTGGCGATTAATACATTCGACACAGCATTTCAGCTTGAAGGTTCGAATGGCAGCTCTGAAGAAGTCGTAATACCAATCACGACTGAAGAACGACGTGCAATCCTAGAAATTTCAAACCCAGAGTCTACCGCTCAAGCCTACGAGCTGCTGGTAACTGATTACAACGGCCAATATGTTTACGGTGAAGTGTTAAACTTTGCGCCGAAGTCTGGTTACCATATTTTGATTAACGATTACCTCGGCGACGGAGCAATCGGCCGGGCTTCAATTACCCCTGTTTCGGGCGGTAAGGTTCATGCAGTTCTAATGAACTACAGCTACGACTCGGACAACAACATTTGGTCTATGTATGGTATTAAAGCGAAGGAACCAGTTGGCGCGATAGTCAAAAGCTCATACAACACCTACCTCGGTCAAGATGCAGAAGTTTGGATTGTCAACAATCACAGCAGCCATCAATTCGTGCACCTCGGAATAGTGCGCTCCGACGGAACAGCAATTGTTACAAACGAAGAACTGTTTGTGCCCGGTCCTGGGATGATTCGCCTGCGTCTATCAGATTACGAGTCACCCAATCACTATGGCGTGATCACTTTAATTCCAGAACATGAAAACACTCTTGCAGCCTGGGTTACCAGGAGCAACGAAGGAAGCTACATCTTTCCGTCAGCTGCACGCTAGGATCTTAAATTTCCCCTGCTTGTGGAGCTGCTACAGGCCCTCGGTGACAGATCCGGCCAAGCGTGCTACACGATTTTTATGGCAAAAGGGGCCGATGTCTCAAATTTAGAGCTGCTGAATCACATTCTCAACTTGAAGAGTGATGTTGAAGCTCTGCAAGCTACTCTCCGAGGGGATCACGCTAGCCACAACAATACCCAAGGTGCGAAGCATCGTCTCGATGTCTACATCGATCATCGCTCAGGAAGTGAAAGAAAACCATTTATCGTGACAGTTGACGGTTTGTTTAAGAATCGATCCAGTATGTCAGCGGTTAGGGTCATGATCCTTCTCGTTTTGCTTCTCGATCTAAAGGATCGATGCGACGGAGGGAAGGGGATAATTGATCGGCGACAGGCTATCCGTAAAGCGTATGACGTAATAGTTGGCGGCGAAGTAACAGATCTCGACAATACTCTACGCTCCGCCCTCTATCGATTTGAAGTCTTCCTAGCTGATCAAAAGCTGTTAAGAAATAGTGAAATCGTTCTCAGGTTTGATTTCGAAGAGTGCCAGTTTCGTGTCGATGGTATGCGACCCGACCAGGTCCCCGAAATAGATTTGTCCGTTTCGTCACCGTTGCCAGTAATTAATGCCGTTATAAATGACCTATTAGCATCTTCGCCGCTTACTCGACTGCGTCGGGAGAAGGCGCTGTATGCGCCCCCCGGCCCCCAAGGTATTGACTTAATGTTGGCGGAAATGTTTGACCATCAACATCCTGTGTCGATGACCGCTCTTTTTTCCCGACCATCTCTTCAAAATTTTCCTTACCAATTGTTGCAGAAGATAGGGGCCTCCGATCAACGCCTTCGTAGAGCGAAGGTTGTCCAGGACGGCTATGTAAGCGGCAGGTGCAAATGCTTGGAAATTTTACCAAGGGAGCGCATTCGCAACCTGATCCGTGCCGACGCGAACGGAAAGTTCTTATGGTATCCGGAGACGATAAAAATCGACGATGTTGAGGACCATTTGAACCGTTGGGCAGACCTGGTTGAGGCAGACAATGCATATACGCTCGCGATAACAGATGCTGTCACACCTTTTCATATGGCGACGTTCGAGCTGAATACTGCTGTGATGCCAGAGTTCTATACAATGTTCATGCAGCGTTTAAGTTTCGAATTTATGAGCGAGGAAGGCTGTTTCGTTGTCGGCGAGCGCTCGGCCTATACAGCGATCTCCGAACATATCGTCTACAGAATGCTCCACCACCCGACTACAGTCAGGGAGTTTAGTCTTGTTGCTGAGGAGCTAAGGCTGCTTGCCGAGCAACTTAGAAGCAAAGGCCCATTGCCGCTTAGCGCGGCATAATTCCCCCACAATACTACTCTTTTAATAGCGAGAAAGAGCGTTTTGATTCCCGCTTGTAGCGTACAGTGTTCTTGTTTCTTTGGTTTGTCCGCAGGATGTTGGGAGTCATCATGGATGACTCCAGCCCACTTATTCTTGGCCTTTCTGGCAGCTTAAGGAACTCGCGATTCGGTTCAGGATCTCGCGCTCTTGTTACTCAATTAATGGGTTGTAAAACCCAATCGGAAATGACTGCGCTACTTCGAGATGAAGGCGCGTTTTGTGTTCGCGAGTTTATCGACGCGGGTAGAAACAAGGGGCTGTCCTTTGATGAGATATATCGGAACTATCAGCGCAGACGAGGAGAGAGAGGCCTAAGTAATACAGAGGTTGCATTGGCTGCTGGCCTTTGGGGTGCGATGTGCTCTGGCGCAAGAGTAGAGCATTTGTCTCTTGAGTCGGTTTTCGGCGACAAGGCTAGGCTGGCCCAGCTTGATGAACTCCGGGAGAAACTGCTTCGAGCGTCTGGAGTTTTGCTTTCAGGACCAGTTTATTTCGGAGACAGGGGTTCTCTTGCCGAAGATTTTATTCATTTTGTCCGTACCGACTCCGAACTGCGTCAGCATTTGCAATCTCTGTCTGTGAAAAAGGCGTACGCTGGCATAAGTGTGGGGGCTAAGAGAAACGGGGGGCAGGAAACGAATTTAATATATCAGATGCTCGACATGGCGGTGTCTGGGTTTCTAGCGGTTGGCAACGATGCGCGCTCGACTTCGCAGTATGGAGGTACTGGATGGGCCGGTGATGTTGGCACTATGGCAGAAGATGGCTATGGGCTTGAAACGGCTATTGGTGCAGGCAGAAGACTTGGAGAAGTTACAGCGCTAATTGGTGCAGGGCAGGCTGTAGCGGCCCGTCGCAAGCCAAAAATCGCAGTTTGGATCTTACAAGATAAAGATCAAATTGCCCGAAATGCGATAGAAAATAGTTTGTTCCACGATTCGATTCGGGAAAAAGCTGAAATTGGAATCTTTGATTTCACGGGTCAAGCGCCGAGGCGCTGCATTGCTTGTGATATATGTCCCACAGAGTCCGGTCCCGATGAGGTATATCGCTGTGTGATAAAGAGTCCGGATGACTTGTTTTCCAATTTTCATCAGGATCTTTTGGGCTTTGATGGAATTGTGATCGCCGGGTACTCTGCGCAGGATACAAGCAAGGTGTGTAGCGTGTATCAGCGGTTTATCGAGCGAACACGCTATCTACGAAGAGGAGACTATGCGCTTTCCAATGCGTTAGTTATGCCGCTAGTGTTTGAAGAGGTCGGTGCACGAGACTCGCTTAATCTAAGAATGCTGACCTCCATGATTAGACATCACACGATTCTTACTAAACCCGTTACGGTAAGCATTTGGCAGGGAGAGTGTCTTAACATTGGCCAAGCGTCGGACGGTGTTTTGGAGTTTATAGCGGATTGCTGTTCTTTAGTTGCCGGGAAGGACCAGTTGCAGAATGGTCCAGGTCTTAGCGAGTATAATCCGGTTGGGTACGAGATAAGTGCGGAGAAGCTGCGCCAGCATTCCGGCAAGAAACAGCCCAAAGATATAACCGTCCTTCAGCCTGGATAATCCTCCCTGTGCGTGATAGCTTGAAGCGTTTCCTCGGCAGTATTTTTCAGTAAAATTAGGGATTATTCGGGGGCTAGATGTCTCAGCACGTTGCGGTCATTGGTTGCGGCCATTGGGGCAAAAACCTTGTTCGCAATTTTAACGAGTTGGGCGCCCTAGCTCTGATTTGCGAGCAGTCGGAGGAAGGCCGGCGCAGAGCCAGCGAAATAGCTCCAGATTGCAAGCAGACGGACTCAACTGATGATGTGCTCGCTTCCAAACAGGTAGAAGCAGTTGTTATCGCTAGCCCCGCCGAGACCCACCATAAGCTTGCTAAGGCTGCACTGCTAGCAGGCAAAGACGTGTTCGTGGAAAAGCCCTTGGCGCTTACTCTGGGCGAGGGGCGCGAACTGCTTGAATTAGCCCACTCCAACAATCGAATTTTAATGGTTGGGCATGTGCTGGAGTATCACCCCGGCATATTGAAGCTCCAGTCGCTAATTCGGGAAGGCGAGCTCGGTAAAGTAAACTACATATATTCAAATCGTCTGAGCCTGGGAAAGATTAGGCGGGAAGAAAATATCCTGTGGAGTTTTGCACCGCACGACGTGGCAATTATTCTCCGAATTGTGGGCGAGCTTCCGTTTCAGGTCGCCGCAGCTGGTGGCAACTATGTTCAGCCAAACATAGCCGACGTTACAGTTACTAACCTCCTGTTTAATAATGGTGTGCGTGCTCACATCTTTGTTTCATGGCTGCATCCGTTTAAGGAGCAGCGCCTAGTGGTAGTAGGCTCGAAGAAAATGGCGAGCTTTGACGATGTTGGCAAGAGATTGGTGCTTTACGACCAGCGAGTCGATGTTAGTCCTGACGGACCGGTGCCGGTTAAAGGCGAGGGCGTTGAAGTCGAGTTTGAATCAGCAGAACCCCTTAAAGAGGAGTGCAAGGCGTTTCTTGAAGCTGTCAAAACTCGTGAGCAACCGTTGACTGACGGAAAAAGCGCTCTCGAAGTGTTAGCAGTGCTGGAAGCTGCCCAAAGGTCCCTAATGACAAACGGCGAAGTAATAAGTTTGTCTGCGTTGCGGAGCTGAAAATCGGTCATGTCGCAATTCTTTGCCCACGAAACAGCAGTCATCGATGAACCGTGCACGATCGGTGCAGGCACTAACATCTGGCACTTCTCTCACATAATGAAAGACGCAGTGTTGGGAGAGGGCTGCAACCTCGGCCAGAATGTTTTTGTAGGCTCAGGTGTTAAGATCGGCCGAAACGTGAAGATACAAAACAACGTCTCGGTATACCCAGGTGTCGAACTTGAAGACGATGTTTTCTGCGGCCCGTCATGCGTGTTTACCAACATCGGAAACCCCAGATCGCAAATCATTCGCCGCGACAAATACGAACCGACCCTGGTGCGTCGAGGTGCCACAATAGGTGCAAACTCCACGATAGTCTGCGGCTCGACAGTCGGGCGCTACGCCTTTGTTGCCGCTGGAGCAGTTGTTACTAAAGATTTTCCCGACTATGCCCTGATTGTTGGGGTTCCAGGCCGAGTCGTTGGCTGGATGAGCCGCCACGGACATCGCCTTCCTGCGCCCGACGCGGACGGAATAATGGTTTGCCCAGAAAGTGGATACAAGTATAAGTTCGAGTCCGAAAACGTATTAAGGTGCATCGACTTAGCGGAAGACGCACCGCTCCCGGAGAAAAAATGAGCGACATTACAGTACCTTTATTAGACCTTAAAGCGCAGTACGAACCTTTGAAGGCAGAGATCGAATCAGTGATTCGTGAAGTCTGCGACTCGCAGTGGTTCATCGGCGGAGCTCATGTCGACGGAATTGAAAAGGGCATCGCACAGTATTGCGGTGCGAAGCACGCAGTCGGAGTTTCGTCCGGTACTGATGCGGAATTGATTGGTTTGATGGCCTTGGGTATCGAACCCGGCGATGAAATTATTACTACTCCTTACACCTTCTTTGCGACGGTTGGCGGTATTGTTAGGGCCGGTGCGAAGCCTGTCTTTGTCGATATCGACCCGGTCACTTTCAATATTGATCCCGCCCAGATCGAAGCGAAGATCAACAAGCGCACAAAAATGATTATCCCTGTTCATCTTTACGGACAGTGCGCGGATATGGATCCGATTCTAGCCATAGCTAAGCAACATGACCTAAACGTAGGTGAAGACTCTGCTCAAGCTATTGGTGCGCGCTACAAAGGCAAGATGGCCGGTAACAT
>JAGRAN010000176.1 GCA_020434585.1 Bdellovibrionales bacterium | reverse complement strand
GATACGATTCAGCGATCGCATGCCTACGGCCAATTTCCCTCTTACACAATCAACTGAGCCATTTGCGGGTACGAGTATGACGGTAGGGAATGACGTTGGCTTTCCAGGCTCCTTGTCTGTGCTAGGGACGACGGAGGCGGGTTCCCGCCTAAATTCGCGTGTTTTGTGGGCGAATGTGGTTTCGTCACTGGAAAGCAGCTTAGACCCTCAACTGTTCGCCGCATGGATTAAGCCTCTCGAGGTCGAGCAGTGCTCTCTTGAGCAAGACGCTGACGGTTCATTAGTATTGTCCACCAAAATTGCCGCACCAAATAAATTCTGCGCCGAGCACGTACAAAACAATTACGGCACAGTATTAATCTCAGCCCTTAGCGAGAACTGCGACTGCGACGAAGTCCGCCTCAGCTACACAGTTAGAGGGCTCGGCAAAGGCACAAGCCCAAAGGAGCGCTTCGCTCGGTCCGCCAGAGAGGCGGCTGTCTCTCGCCGCAGCGAGATTAAACCTCAGCAGCGCCGCAAGAAGCGAGCTGCACGACCCGGGTCAACAATTAACCCAGACTATAATTTCAATAATTTTGTAGTCGGTGCCTGCAATCAGTTTGCTCACGCAGTAAGCGCGCGAGTTTCGCGTGAACTCGGCGGCTCCTATAACCCATTATTTATTTATGGTGGAGTTGGACTAGGTAAAACTCACCTGGCAAACGCCATTGGCAACGTCGCACGCAAAGAAGGCAAGAAAGCACTGCTGATGTCTTCCGAGAGTTTCGTTAACGAACTAATCACTGCGCTGCGCAGCAACAAGATGCAGCAATTCAAAGAGCGTTTTCGCTCGCTCGACCTGCTCGTAATTGACGACATCCAGTTCATCATCGGAAAAGAGTGCACGCAGGAAGAGTTCTTCCACACCTTTAACGCCCTACATCAGCGTAAGAGCCAGATTGTCTTAACTTCCGACAAGATTCCTCAAGAGCTAACCGGCCTTGAAGAGCGTCTGAAGACTCGATTCTCATCTGGCATCGCAGTTGACCTTCAAGCACCGGATTTCGAGACCCGCGTCGCCATCCTGATGCAGAAGTCAGAAGCCAAAGAGTTCGAGGTCTCCCTTGAAGTTGCCCAATTCTTGGCCGAAAAAATCGATTCTAACGTTCGTGAATTAGAAGGTGCATTGAACAGGCTTCAGGCAATTTGCGCCTTGAATAACGAGCTTCTTACTGTTGATTTAGCAGAGGATGCGCTGCGAACGATTGTCCCGGGTAAAACCAGGGAGATCACAATCGAGTTGATCCAGAAAGTCGTAGCCGAACGCTTCGGCACAACCGTTAAGGATCTGCTTGGCAAGCGCCGCACCCAGAACATCGCCCTGCCCCGCCAGGTAGCAATGTATCTTTGCCGCAAACTTACTACCTGCTCCTACCCCGAAATCGGAGCACTATTCGGGGGAAGAGATCACTCAACGGTTATTCACGCCAATCGAGTAGTAGCAAAGCGAATTACTACCGACGGCGAACTTAACGGCAGCCTGGACTGGCTCGAGCGAAAGCTGAAAGGCAAAGCCTAAAAGTTTTTCACCAATCACTTGTGGATAAGCTGTGAACTGTTTTTTAAGCAGGCGCTGCCCTATGCTTAATTGCGTAGGTAAGTATCTGCATCTCTTGTGTTTGTCGTGGTTAGTTTTTTGTGAAGGTACAAACAAAAGCCTGTGGATTACCTGTTGAGAAGCTGGTTGTACGGATGCGGATTATGGTTAGCAAATGTTAGTTATTCGAGCGTGAGAGAGAGTTGAAAGTGGCTTACCGACATTTGTTAACGATTGTCCCCCGTCTTATGGTAATGAGTACCAACAGGGCTATTTTCAGTCGTTGTTTAGTCTTAGCGAGCTATCCCCAGGAACTTGTTAGACCTACAACACCTACTAATTTTTATTTAGTTATATAATATTTACTGATTGGAAATTAGACAGCGCGCCAAAAGAAATGGAGTTGTGAAATGTTTCTTGAACTTGGAAAAGACAGCCTCTCGCATCTTTTGTATCTGACGAACACGATCGTCGAACGTCGCAATACGATGCCGATCCTTGCCAACGTGAAGCTGACAGCTGACGATTCAGGACTGCACGTTGCAGCAACGGACTTGGAAGTAAGTCTCGTCGGTAAAACGGAAGCAAACGTCACCACACCAGGCACGATCACGGTCAGCGCCAAATTCCTTTACGACATCGTAAAAGAGCTTCCAGGGGACACTGTGACGCTCAAAAGCACCTCTGGTGAACGACTCGAGATAGAAGCTGGTCAAAGTCATTTTAAGATTAACGGCATCTCCTCCGATGAATTTCCGTCGTTAATGGGAATCACCATCGACAACGCTGTTTCTGTCGAAGCTGAAAAGCTCTTCGAAATGCTCGACAAGACGATGTACGCCGTGTCGATGGACGAGACTCGCTACAACATCAACGGCGTGTTTGCCGAAAGCATCGAAGACGGAGCAATGCTGCGCTTTGTCGCAACCGATGGTCATCGCTTGGCAATGATTGACCGTGCATCTGACGGGCTCGCACTTGATGCGGGAGTAATTATTCCGCGCAAAGGTATCCAAGAGTTGAAGAAAGTCCTGGAGAACAATGACGGAGCTGCACGCGTTTCAGTTAAAGATGGTTTCTTCACCGTGCAAAGCGGCCAGATCACACTCGGCGTTCGTTTGATTGACGGCGAATTCCCCGACTATCGTCAGGTGCTCCCGAAATCAACTGGCACGGTAGTTAAGGTAGACCGAACAGAACTTCTCTCAACGGTTAAGCGCGTATCTCTCGTGACAACCGACAAGTCCCGCAGCGTGAGATTCAAGTTCCAAGATGGTCTGCTGACGATTTTGTCCTCCAGCCCAGAGTACGGCGAAGCGTCAGAGTCAATTTCCGTTAAGCAGGACGGAGAGGACGTGTATATCGGATTTAGTGCGCGCTACGTGATTGATTTGCTTTCGGCAATGTCTGACTGCGAAGAGATTACTCTCAAATTAAGCGGCGATCTGGGACCCGGCCTGTTTGAGGGCGACAACGCTGAGAACTACTCCTGCATTGTCATGCCGATGCGCTTTGACTGATTCTGCACAGGAGCAGAAAGGTGCGCCACCTTGCGAATCGAAAAACTAGTCGTTCAAGGCTTTAGGAACCTGCACCGAGTTGAAGCAGTATTTCCGTCGCGCGTAACCTATATCGTCGGCCCCAACGGCCAGGGCAAAACTAATTTGCTCGAAGCAGTTTACCTGCTGTCCCAAGCCAAATCTTTCAGACACTCTTCGACGCACGACTTGCTCCCGTGGAACGCCGAAAGTTCCGCTCCGTGCAGCGTAGAAGCAAGCCTGCAAACCGATGATGGACGCAAGACAGTTTCGTTCGAGCTGGAAGATGGCCGGCGCAAAGTCTACGTCAATGGCAATCGGGTAAGCAAAGCCAGCGCTTTTTATGGACAGTTTAGAGCAGTGGTTTTTTCTCCAGACGATGTTCAGCTGGTGAAAGGCGGACCTGGCGGCAGAAGGAGATTTTTAGATCGCACGCTGTCGATGCTCGACGGGCAGTTTGTTGATCATCTCGTTAGCTACGAACGTGCGCTGAAGAGCCGTAATATTCTACTTAAGCGGCTGCGCTCAAATCCATCCG
>JAGRAN010000175.1 GCA_020434585.1 Bdellovibrionales bacterium | reverse complement strand
GGCTTAACTGGGGGCTCCTTAACCTCTTCAGCGTAGCGGGCCACAGATAGTTTTTGTCCTGGATAAATAAACTCTGTCAGTTTCGGATTCAGTTTACGGAGCTCTGATAGCGACATGCCGTGCGAACTTGCAATTCCGGAAAGATTATCGCCCTTCTGCACAACATAGGTTGAACTGCTCGACGCAAGAACAGTGGCAGCGTCGGAACGGCCCGGGTCTCGCGTTTGGGTATAGGGAACGTTTAGTGTTTGACCAGCTCGGAGCGAACGAGGGTTGCGGATATTGTTTTCGTGCATGAGGCTTCGCTGCGACACGCCAAAGCGTCGAGCGATTTGACCGACAGTATCCCCGCTGCGCACTCGGTAGGTGTTTGTTGGGACAACCATTGGCTTGGGTTTTGACTGGGAAAAGAATTCTTGAGTTCCCATCTGTAGGCTAACTATGCGGCCCTGGCCAATTGCATCGGCGAAGCGTGTCCCGTCGCCTTTACGCACGTAAATCATAACGCCGCTCGGTACGCCCACCGAACCACTGCGGACCCGCTGGAGCAGAGCCGGATTCCAGTGACGAAACTCCTCTTCAGAAAAGCCGGAATTAGTAACTAAGGACTTATAAGATGCGCGGCTCTTTAATTCGACCGCATCGAAGCGTTTTGGCTCTTCTTTTTGTAGGTCAGGGAAATATTTGCGCCACTCACGTTCTACAAGAACCGCGGCAATAAACTCTGCGTAGAAATTGCTGGAAGCAAACCCGAAAGTTCGCCCTTTGTAGGTGTGAGCTATGACACCGAGGTCACGGGAACCTGTCTGCTCGACCGCACGCATCACACCCTGAAGTCCGTGATTATAAGAAGTGACCGCAAGCGGCCATTTGCCAAGTTTTTCGTAAGCGTTTTGCAAATAGCTGGCTGCTGCACGAGTTGCGGAGATCGGGTCTCTGCGTTCGTCAACGGCAGAGTTGATTCGCATGTATCGCTTTCCAGTAGAACGAGTAAATTGCCAAATCCCGGCTGCTCCCGCCGAACTATACGCATCGTAGTCAAACGATGATTCTACCAGAGGCAAACGACCCAGCTCCGGAGGTAATCCGGCTTGGATAAAAACTTCTTCAATGGCCGGGAGATATCTACCTGAGCGGCGAATGCCGTCTCGGAAGCGCTCACGTATCCCTGTTTGGCCGCGAACCATGTTCGGCTCAGCCGCTTCTTTAAAATCAGAAGCGTCATCTAGGCCGACTCCGTCAAACAAGCCAACGATCCTTGATTCAAAATCATTGCGTGGGCCTTTGCCGGTGGCAAGGTGTCGCAAGGCTGCCTCGATACGGTCCTCTTCTTTATCAACTACCTCACGGCGCTTGCGCTGATAAAGCCTGTCTGAGGGATATCTGCTGCGAAAATCACTGAAATCTAAGACTGAATATATTATCTCGGGGTACTTACGGTGATGAAAAACAACATCTTCCTTGCCATATTTTGTGAAGACAAGGCGCCAAAATTCAACCCGTCCTTGGAGAGCGGCACTGACTTCAAATGGCCCGACGTAGTCATTGCTTCGCTGTGGCTCTTCCGCACAGTATCCCGAAGAGACCGGGAAAACGATCGCAGTGAAAATTAAAAATTTTATTAGCGTCTGCAGCCGCAGCATGTTCTAGATTCCTGGCAGCTCAATGATAGTCTTGACGATTTCGTCCTCAACTTGCGTGGAGGCATGCTTCCCGATTTTTGAATTTATTATAATCGCATAAGCCAGATCCTTGCCGGCCTGAGTGCGGACAAATCCGGCCAGCGAGCTCACTCCAGTTAGCGTACCGGTCTTGCCCCAAACAGCGTCGGCCAAGTTTGTGCCCGCGATGCCCTCAGGGCTGCGGCCGCGGCGATCTCTCAAACTGCGTTTTTTAAGCGTTCCACTATGAGAGAACCTGCTTAGAGAAGAAATCATCACAGGGGAAACGGCAAAGTCCTGATACATGTCAACCAATGCACGCACAAGCTGATTTGTTGTGAGCCTGTTGCGATTATCGAGACCACTACCGTCATACAAGCTGAAAGTTAGCGCTTCGAATCCCGCTGACTCCAAGTAGGTCCTAAGCCGATCCAAACCGAGCTCTCGCCGACGATATCCTACCGAGTCTTCTCCTAAGGCGTAGAGAAGCTGCTCGGCAATGAAGTTATTGCTGAAGTGATTCAGGTCCGTGAGAATGACAGCAAGCGATTCGGATTCCTGAACATGAAGCAGCTTAGCGGTTCCAGGTGTTTCTCCGCGCATCAGCTTGCCATGAACTTTTATGCCGCTTTGCTTAAGCATTTCGCGCAGCGCATAGGCCAGATACAGCGGCGGATAGGAAACCGTGCGGTAATGCGTCTTGCGGCTCTGAGATGCGCTGATTGTGCCTTTCACAATAATCGATTCAGTCGGCATCACTATCTCACGGATAGGATCAGTTGCGTTCCCAACAAATGATGGCTTGAAAGTCTCTGAGGGTGGTTGCTGGCCGAGGATAAGTTTGTTCGACCGTGCATCTGTTTTTGCGCTGTTTTTAAGCGTCCCGTAAGCTCCGACTCCAAGATGAACTATTGCCTCTTCGCCTACCCTTCCCGGACCAACACTTATTTCGTAGCAGTTGTAATTAAGAGAGGTGGCGCTACTGCCTGCCTCATACGGTCTCGCGCCACTTGGGCCCGGTGGATCGACAAATAATGTGTCGTCAATGACGATGTTGCGCAGAGAGCGTACCCCGGCAAGCCTCAGGGTTTCGACTATTCTCCACAAGGCTTCGGAGGTTAAGCTAGGATCTCCGTAGCCTCTTACATACAGATTCCCGACGAAGCCTTTGGCTGACGTACCAGATTCCTTGGGTGCGGACTCATGCGCGAGATAGTCCACAAAAATTTCTGTCGGAAACTGATAGTCTGGTCCAAGGGCTTTTAGCGAAACGGCACTCGTAATGATCTTGACCACCGACGCTGGTGTCATGGGTTCGCCGCCGCGATAACTAAAAACTTCTTGGCCGGTCTTAGCGTCACTCACACTAACGGCTATCGTGGACTGACCGCCAATTCGCTTTCGAGCGGTGTTGAGATACCTAGTAAGCGCCTCAGAAAGAGTTGGAGTTTCGGCAGGATTGGCTGCAGCCGCCGAAGTCGGCAGGGATGCAAACGCACAGAGCAAGAACAGCGCAACCTGAAAAGCGTGCTTGTTTAGGCACATAGAGCAACTAATTAACGTTAAAACTCGGATGAGACGGCTCTAGTTTCTTAACACAGAAGCAACCCTTCAGAAACGAACCTTTTTGGCTGCTTGCAAGCAATGGGCGGTCATGGGAAAAAATTGTTCAAAGAGAGGATCTTAACCGTGAAGACAGGCATTTACGTCACATTAGTCACCGCCCCGGGAGAGGAGGCTGCTGCGGATATAGCTAGAACCCTCGTTTCTGAGAGTTTAGCTGCGTGCGTCAATATTATTCCCGCAGTCCGCTCGTTCTACCGCTGGGAAGGAGAGATTCAGGACGATTCCGAAGTGCTGATGATAATTAAGACAAGCGGTGCAGTTTACAGCACAATGCAGAAGCGCATTCTCGAGCTTCACCCTTACAGCAACCCAGAGGTAGTGGCATTTGAAGTTGAGGAAGGTTCTGACAACTATCTTTCTTGGGTCAATTCGGAGACGAAGCAGCATGACTAGCAGAAGAGATTTCCTGACCGGAGCCGGGGCTGCCGTCGCAGCCTCGCAAATTGCAAGCCCTATCAAGGCTTACGGCTCCAACAAGAAGTTCCGTTGGAAGATGTCGACAACGTGGAGTCCGAAGCTGCCCATACTGCAGGAATCTTGCGAGCTCTTCGCAGACAGGGTTAATGACGCCAGCGGAGGCCGCTTAAAGATCAAGGTCTTTGCCGGTGGAGAGCTAATTCCACCCTTAACAGTTTTCGATGCAGTAAGTCAGGGCACCCTACAGATGGGAGCCGGCGCAGCCTACTACTGGGCCGGTAAGGCTCCAGCAGCTCAGTTTTTTGGCTCAGTTCCGTTCGGCATGAACCCCCAACAGTTTAACGCGTGGCTCGCTGACGGTGGTTTAACGCTCTGGGAAAAGGTCTACTCCCAGTTTGGCGTTCGACCTATGGCCTTTGGCAATAGCGGCATTCAAATGGGCGGCTGGTTCAAGCGTGAAATCAAAACTCTCGAGGACGTGAAAGGCTTAAAAATGCGCATACCCGGCCTCGGCGGTAAGGTCATGGCTAAGGCTGGCGCTAACGTAGTCCTCATGGCAGGCAGTGAAGTTTATACGGCACTCGAGCGCGGCACTATTGATGCAACTGAGTGGGTTGGTCCCTTTCACGATGAACGGCTTGGATTGTATCGTGCTGCTAAATTCTACTATTACCCCGGCTGGCACGAACCCGGTGCAAACCTGGAATTAATTATCAATGAGACGGCCTGGCAGAGTCTGCCCGCCGATTTGCAGGCCATTGTACGCCTGGCCGCAAGGGATGTTGCCGCTTGGGTGCTGGAGCGCTGTGAAGTAGAGAACGGGCCAGCTTTGAAACGCCTCACCACCGAACACAAGGTTGAATTGAAGCGCTTCCCTGACTCATTCTTAAAGCGTATGCGAGAGCTCACCAAAGAGGTTATTGCCGAACTAACGGCCTCGGACCCATTGGCTAAGGAGGTATATAGCTCTTACAGCACCTTCCAGCAGCAAATCCGTCGCTGGGCCGAGATTAGCGAACAGGCATATGCCGAGTCTCCATAAGGAGATATGGTTTCCTAGACATTTACTCGGCAATATGTTATCACTCCCTACTCAATTGTGGAGGTGATGACAGTATGTACGGATATTCTTCCCTGCTGCGTGGAGCTTTGTGTCTTGGAATTTTTTGCGGAATCTTCGCAGCGTCACTTCACTCTTTTCAAAAAAACCCAGCTCAGTTTCTTCGGGCAGCCGACGCCGCCTATGGCGTAGGTTTTCTCCACTATGCCGGCACACAGCAGGCCGGGGAATATCTTATGTGGCTAACAAAAGACAGTGAGAATTGCGCTTTCAACGAAGAAGACGCCCGCCAACGTCTAGCTTACCGCTTAGCAAACCGTTGCCAGGAAGCAGGCGGAACCGTAGTAGCTTCGTTTATGTCTGAACGCAGCAACAGTTTCGGAGTATGCGACGGTGTTGTTAGGTGCAAATTGCCGATAAACGGCGATTAAGCTACATTCTCCTTTTCGCATTTCTGAAAGACATACAATGAATATCGAATCGCTGCAGCGCGAGCGCCTAACTCGTGCAAGAAGAATTGTGGTTAAAGTCGGGAGTCGTGTACTCGTCGGACCCTCCGGAAAGCCCAGCCCAGAACGCATTGAGCGCATCGTTGGCCAAGTCTCTAATCTACGCAAACAAGGTGTTGAAGTCGTTATTGTTAGTTCTGGCGCGATAGCTGCCGGCGTCGATGCCCTCGGACTAAAATCACGTCCAGAGAATGTGCCTGACCTACAAATGGCAGCCTCAGTCGGCCAGCCGAAACTACTAGCAATATATTCAAAGCTCTTCTCGAAGCGTAGGCTTTCAATCTCGCAAGTTCTACTGACTCACGAGGACTTAACTAATCGTAATCGCCACCTGAATGCCAGGAACGCTATGCTGCGCTCGCTGCAAGCTGGCATCGTGCCAATCGTCAACGAGAACGACACAGTTGCCGTGGACGAAATTCAGGTTGGCGACAATGATGTTCTAGCTGCAATGGTCGCTGTTCTGATTGATGCGGACGCCCTTCTACTCCTAAGTACCACCAACGGTCTGCGAAAAACCGGAGCCGGCCGCTCTTCACGCATCTCATTTATTTCCTCCCTCACAGACTCCGAGAAGAGTCTGGTGTCCGCTAAACGTGACAAACTCTCCACTGGCGGAATGGCCACTAAGCTCGAATCAGCAGCGACCGCGGCAAAGGCCGGTGTCTTATCCTTAATCGCCGACGGCAGAAAGAAAACTGTCATTGAAGATGCTCTCTCCGGTAAGAACGTCGGCACTCTGATTGGCGTTTCGGAGCGATCGCTCTCGGATGTGCAGCGTGCTCGAAAGCGCTGGATTGCTTTCTTTCACCGTGCAGACGGCTCGCTGCAAGTCGACGCCGGTGCTGCTCGCGCCCTGATCGCGCAGCGAACCAGCTTACTGCCTGTGGGAGTTAAGTCCGTGGAAGGCTCTTTCGCTCGCGGCGCCCTCGTCAACATCCTCTCGCCAGACGGCGAAATTATCGGTCGCGGTTTGGTATCCTATAGTGCTGATGACTTGCAGAATATCTGTGGTAAGCGCAGCAGCGCTGTTAAGAAGCTCTTTGGTCCTCATGCTTACGAGGAAGTCATTCACCGAGATAATTTAGTCGTGCTTAATGAAGGTGCATGCTGAGATGACTCCACAGCAATTATCAGGTGCTGCACAGTCTGCCTCCCGCAAATGGGCTTCCGCATCAAGCGAACTGCGCACTGAGTGCGTTCTTGCTTTAGCTGCCGGCATCGACTCTGCTCGCGATGTCATACTTCGTGAGAATCAGCTGGATCTCACCGAAGGCCGCTCGGCTGGTCTCTCTCCTGCTTTGCTCGATCGTTTACTACTTGATGATTCTCGGCTTGATGCGATGATTGAAGGTATCAAGCACGTTGCGAAGTTGCCAGATATCCTAGGTCAAAAACTCCGCACCTACGAACATCCCTCCGGAATGAGCATAGAATCAGTTCGTGTCCCGATCGGCGTTGTACTTATGATTTATGAGTCTCGCCCCAACGTGTCCTCGGATTCAGCCGCACTCTGTCTCAAAACTGGCAACGCAGTAATACTGCGCGGCGGAAAAGAGGCCCGTCGCAGCAACCTTGCTATTGTGAATGCGATGTCGGGGGCAGCCGCGTCCTCGGGCTTGCCTGAAGGCACACTTTCCTTTGTTGAAGACCAGAGGCGGGA
>JAGRAN010000174.1 GCA_020434585.1 Bdellovibrionales bacterium | reverse complement strand
CAGCAGGCAAAGAGCCAACGCATTGCGGCTGAATGCTGCACCGATGGTTCTGTCTCTGCTGGAGCATCACTTAACATTGCTGCTTCCTGGACCGGCAGGAGATTTCCGAGAAAAGTTTAGCGCCTTGCTGCGCCAAAACAGCTTATCCAGTTCTTTCGATATGTCCAAGCCGCTCAGCTTGGACGCTTCCTGCAGCGCGATGACTACAATATCGCTGTTGCAGCCAATTCGATGGCGATTGAGGCGAAAGAACTCTCGAACCCTGCGCTTGATATAGTTTCGCCTGACCGCTCGCTTGTCCACTTTCTTGGTAACGGTAATACCCAGCCTGGAGCGTGGACCATTGTTAGGCTCCGCGATCAGCAGGAAATGGGCTGTGCGAGTCTTTTTACCGGCATTCTGTATTCTGAGGAAATCTGCGCGCTTCTTGATTCGCTGCTTAGGGCCGAAGCTGAACGCACCTCGGGCGTTGTCTGCGGATTGGCGCGACGTGACCACGTTTCTTGGTCTCCTTCCGCCCTGCTCTGCTCACTCTGTGATGGGTGCCGAGCGCCGATTAGCGCTTACGGCCTTTCAGCGAAGGCAGGTTCGGGACAAGACGTTTGCGGCCTTTGGCTCTACGGCGCTTGAGCACCGTGCGTCCGGCCTTGGACGCCATGCGCGCACGAAACCCGTGAGTTCGGAGGCGGCTGACATTGCTTGGTTGATACGTTCTTTTCATAACAGTCGGAGGTATTTGCCATTAAAGCGCTCTGGAGTCAACTAGAACACCTCGCTCTGCTTTGTCTTGCAACTATGGGCCTGGTATGGCTTAGGTCTGGCTAAGCATTAATGACTTCTATGGTTTATGTATGGCTAAAAACCAGATTCTTAACATTTTCACTGCGCTTATTATGCTCTCAGCTGCGTCCTGTCAGAGCAGCAGCTGGCGGGAGACTTATAAAAGCTCCCTCCCTGTCCTTAAGCCGGGCGACCCGGTTATTGCCTTTGGCGACGAAATGACCAAGGGCGACGGCGCAAAAAAAGACGAGTCATACCCCTCGCAGCTAACCCTGATTTCCGGCCTGGCAGTAATAAATGCCGGAAAGGCCGGCGAGACGACCCGCAGTCTGCTGTCCCATATGAGCACTGATCTGCGCAATTTTAAGCCCAAGCTGGCAATTGTCATTATTGGCGCAAATGACTTTGCCAAGGACGAACAGACCAAGCATATCAGCGAAAATCTAAATACAATCCTTACTCACATTCGCCGCTCCCGCACCACGCCGGTCCTTGTCGCAATTCCGACCACAGGCCTCGTGCGAGCAGATTCGAGCCTCTACTATGACGTGGCTAAGAAACATCGCACCCCTCTGATCAGCGGGCTGTTAAAAGACATTTTAGGGGATAGCGAGCTGACTTCGGGAGAGAATAAGCTTAACGCCAAGGGTTACGCCAAGCTGGCCGAAGGGATAAACAATTACCTGAAAGAAAACGGTGCGATTGAGTAATCTCGGCGCATAAGTGCTTGAATTTTTTCGACTAATATGCTCGAATCATCCTCGGATAAAACGAGCGTGCGGAGGATCAAATGACCGGAAGCCTAATTTTCCTAATCGTATTGCTGGCCGCTGCAGCCTGGACCGTCGCCGCATATAACGGTCTAATTAAGTACCGCGTCGAGACCGAAAACGCCTGGTCCCAAATCGATGTTCAGCTTAAACGCCGTTACGACTTAATCCCCAACTTGGTCGAGACGGTAAAAGGCTACGCTTCCCACGAAAAAGAAACTCTCGAACGAGTGATTAACGCCAGAAACTCCGCGATGGGAGCCGCCGGCGGTTCGGAGGCCCAACGCGCAGTAGCAGAAAACATGCTGACCGGCGCACTAAAGAGCCTGTTTGCGCTTTCCGAAGCCTATCCAGATCTGAAGGCCAACCAGAACTTTCTCAAACTGCAGGAAGAACTCACCAGCACTGAAAACAAAATCGGCTTTGCCCGCCAGTTCTATAACGACTCCGTGCGCACTTACCGCGTGAAGCGCGAAAGCTTCCCGTCCAACATCATCGCCAATATGTTCAATTTCAAGCAGCGCGAATTTTTCGAACTCGACGAAACTGAAAAAGAGGCCGCCCAAAAGCCGCCTCAAGTCTCCTTCTAAAAAGAGTCCTTACTCTTTTTCCCCCGTGACTCGTGAATCGTGCTCGTGCACGTGCACGAACGAGCCACCGCCGTGGTCTGCGTTTAGTCTTTCGTCTGGGGCGAGCGCCCGTGTATGCCTGCAAGCGAAGTTCTGCAGGCGGACAGGAACGCTACCCCGGACGGAACTACCTGCCCCTAACGCCGCTGTTCATTTCGCGGCCTGATAAACTCCGCTGACCAGCACGTCCATCTTGGGGAATTGAGACTTAATTTTCTTAGCAATTACAGCGCCTTGGTTAACGTCGCGGCATACTCCAAAGACCGTTGGCCCCGAGCCGCTCATCTGCGCGCCAAGGCAGCCTGCATCCTGCAGTGCATGGCAGAGCATTCGTCGATCGCGAAACACTTCGCCGGTATGCGGAGAGCGTTCCAAATCATTAACAAGAAATTTGCACAGGCTCTTAAGATCGGCTCCGTCGCGCAGCGCAACGGCGCAATCGCCGCTCAGGTCGCTTTTTCGATTCGCTGCGCAGCCGCTGTAATCAATCTTTCTCAGAGCACTAAACACATCTGCTACATGCAGTTCGATTCCCGGATTGACTAGGACGAAGCACGTTTCTTTCGGAAAGCTGGGCAGTCCGCCTACGTCCTCGCCGCGGCCCTCGACCAACGCAGCAGTAAAACCAGTCGCGAAAAACGGCGTATCGCTCCCGAAAGACGCCGCTACGTCCGCTAGCTCGTGATCCGACAGGCCGAGTTCACAGGCTTCGTTAAGCGCGCGAAGAACAGCCGAGCCGTCCGTAGAACTTCCCCCGAGACCTCCCGCAAACGGCACGTGCTTGTGTATCCGCACGTTGATGTCCAAGTTTTCTAGCTGGCTGAAGCGCCGACGCATCTCAAAAATAGCCTTAAAACAGCTGTTTTCTCGCTGATTGCCCTTGCGCTTCTGCGGAACGCGATCGTCTGAGCACTCGATTGTTGTCTCACCCTTCCCGCTGTCGATGAGAAGTTCAAGCTCGTCTGCAAGGTCGATCAGCAGCATAACGCTGCGCAGCTTGGTGTAGCCTTCGTTGGCGTGGCCGCTTGGGTATGCGCCTAGGACTTCAAGGGTCCAGTTAAGCTTGGCGTTAGCGCTAATTCTGATCTGTTTCATTTCGCCTAATTCTTACAATCCGCAAGGATTGCCGCCGCAAGCTGCATGTCCTGCGGAGTTGTGAGCTTAATATTTTCATGGCGGCTCTGCACTATCTTCACCTTGGCACCGAAGCGGGCGAGCACTGCTGAGTCTTCAAATCCCGGCGCATCCAAGTAGCCGTCGCTGCGAGCCTTATCCCTGGCAGCTTTTAGCGTGCCCCAGCGCGCTGCTGCCGGTGTGTGCACGGCCAAAAGCCTACTACGGTCGTAAGTATCTTTGACAAATCCCTCGGCATCTATCGCATGAATCGTATCGTTCGGCACAACTCCGCAGACCGCCGCGCCGTGCTCTTTTACCGCGCAAATCAGCTCTTCAATCAGCGCAGGCGTCACAAACGGCCTTCCGCCGTCTTGAACCAGCACTATGTCATCTTCTGCGGCGCCAAGAGACATAAGGCCATTCTCAACCGATGCCATTCTCGTCGAGCCGCCTGCAACGGCTTTGCGCACCTTGGTAAATCCGGCTGCGTGCACAATTTCAAGCACTTTTGCGCAGTCGTCTTCAGCGGAGCCTGCATCAGGATTGCCCGCGACTACCGTGATCGAATCAATTGAGGCAGAGTTTTCGAAGGCGCGAATAGTGTGGGCCAATACCGGCTCGCCCCCCAGCTCGGCGAACACTTTGTTGAAGCCCAGCCCCATGCGTGAGCCCGTGCCGCCGGCAACAATAACTGCATGATTCACTGCGGATCTCCCCTAACTGCTGGTTTGAGTAGTTAAAGCACTTCTTCCGCAAAACATCGAGCACGTGCCGAACCAGAGATGTCTGCGGGATGCCCTTACGTTCTTCTACGATAAAACCCTGATAACACTTGACTATTTGCCTGCGCCCCTTGCTTAATGTACACATCTTAATAGGGATATAAAGGTTGTGCACAGCTCCTTAGCGGGGAGGGACTCATCGATGCCGAGCGGCAAACGGGGAACCGTTGAAACGGTTGTAATCATTTTTGGCGTAGTACTTTTCGTCATTGCGGCGTATCTCGGCCTGTCTACCGCTAGTTTTCTGTCCAATGCACAAACCGTAACCGCTATTGTGTCTAACGTGCAGCCCCGCGGCAGCGAACTGCTCCCTGTCTTTTCTTTCTCTGACCTCAGCGGCAACCCGCGCGTAGTCCAGGCACTTGAAGAGCCAAGCTTTGTCTCTCTGAAGCAAAACGACTACGTCTTAATCCACTACCAAGAAGACGACCCGAGCAACGTGCGCGTTGCCTCCTTTATGGGTCTTTGGTTTTCAACGATCGCAACAGCAGTTCCTGCCATAATTTGTCTGCTCGCTGGTTTCTTGATTCCGATGCTGCGCGGCAAGGGTAGTGAGTCCGAGCAGGAAGCGGCCGGCAGCGGCGCAATTCGTGCAGAGTACCGGCAACCGCCGCCAACACAAACGGCCACTAGCCCTGACCCCAGAGTTGAAGGCGCCGCGACAAACAGGCCGCCGAGCGGTTCATTTGAGCGCCCGAGTTCTCCTAGCTCTTCTACCCAATCAACACAAACAAATGGAGCCGCCGTGCAAGTATCGCCGTCTCATGCGAAGCCCGCACCAACAGCAAATAATGCCGCCAGCGGCGGAGGGCGCCAGCTGTTCGGCGTGCTTAAGCCTCTGCTCGACGATCCTGAAATCAGTGACATAATCATCACCAATCATGCTCATGTCGCAGTGCGCCGACACGGTAAAACTGAGCTAACCAAGTATCGTTTCCCTGACCAAAAATCCTACGTAAACTTCGTCGACCGTCTGCTGCTCGAGTCCGGCGTGACTTATTCTACTTCGAAGCCAATCGTCGACGGTGTGCTGCCAAGCGGCATTCGCGTCCATGCGGTTAACACAGTGCTTTGCGAAGACGGCCCATACTGCACAATCCGCTTGAGTCGGTATCCAGTTGTAGAGAGCAGGCAGCTGCGCGAAGGCGGACTCGCGCCGCAATCGGTGTTTGATTACTTGGAAGCTATGGTCGCATCAGGCAACACTGTGCTCATCGCCGGTGAGGTAGCATCAGGAAAAACGACTTTGCTGCGGGCGCTGGCTGCCAGCGTGCCGGATGACAACTCAATTCTCGTCATCGAAGACACTCCTGAGATCAAAATCGATCACCGCAACGTGCGTTACATCAGAACCCGCGAAGCAAACTCCTCAGGCATTGGGCAGATTCACCACAGTGACTGCATTCGCGCCGGTCTGCGTATGGCGATGAACCGAATTATTCTCGGTGAGATTCGAGACCCGGATGCTGCCGAATCCTTTATCGACGTTTGCGTTTCCGGTCACCCTGGGCTGTCTACGATTCACGCCCGAAGCGCTATCGACGCCGTTAATCGACTCGAGTTGTTTCTCGGCCGGCAGCAGCGCGGTGTAAGCCATAACATCATCAAGGGACAAATCGGCGCCGCGTGTCAGTGCGCTGTTTTTCTCAATATTTGCAAGAAAACCGGCAAGCGCCGCATCGTTGAGGTCATAGAAATAATGCCCGATGATGACCGCGGCTACGTGACTCAGAGGATCTTCGGTTACGATATTATCGACGGCAAGCCGGCCTGGGGCCGTCTTGCTAACGCCAGTTTCTTCGAATCTTCGTTTAGGAATTCGATGGGCTACTCGCCGCTTGACGGTGTGCCCGACGTGCTGAGCTGGTCAACTCCGGCACCCAAACGCCCTCACGCTTAAGCAGTAAACAGAGGCAGTGCTCAATTAGCGCTAGCGATGGTTAGCCCGGGCAGCTTCCTTTTCTTCGCTGTCGTCTAGCTCAAGCGGTCTTTTTTTTTCAGCGACTTGCAGTTTCGCTCCGGTGCGGCCAAATCGCCAGGTAATCAGCGGCGGGGTAACCATTGTTGTAACGATTACCATAATCACAACTGCTCCAAAGGTCGCGGGGTCGACTACGGGCCGACCGTGCAGCTTCATAGCAGCGCCAATCCCAATAAAAATCAGCCCAACTTCGCCGCGGGGAATCATGCCCAGTCCAACTACGAAGCGGTCCAAGCCTTTCTCAAGCACCCCAAACGAGCAGACTTGTTTGCCGAGAATCGCAGCTATCGTCAGCCAAAAGGCGAAGCTNNAGCACGCTGGTATCTCCGAAGACCGTTAGGTCAACACGAGCACCCATAATAACGAAAAAGATTGGCACTAGGAGTCCGGTCAGCGGCGCAATCACCTCTTCGATACTTGAGTTGTTGCTGCGGCTAGCGAGATCTTCGTAGTGGATATCGTCAAGAATCAAACCCGCGGTAAACGCGCCTACAATCGGAGCCAATCCAACAATTGCCGCAAGATAAGCCAGCGAAAAGCAAATCAGCAGACTGACCGCGAGCAGCAGTCCATGGCTGCGCAGGTAACTAGCGGCATCAAACAGCTTCGGCGTAATTTTCTGGCCAATCGCAACTGCTACGACAAGAAAGCCCACTGCCAGCACAAGAATTTTTGCAATGCCGAGCATGTCGACCGTGCCGCCCTGTTCTGCGGCAGTAATAATTCCGCTCACAACGGCGAGAACGAGGAGACCAAGCACGTCGTCAATGACGGCGGCTCCGAGGATTATCTTTGATTCCTTGGCTTGAAGGCGGCCAATATCCTTGAGCACCCGCGCTGTGATGCCCACGCTGGTCGCCGTAAGCGTTGCGCCAACGAAGACATGCACAAGCGTTTCTGCTTCCGGTGCAAAAATGGAAGCGACCCACCAGCCAAGAAAGAACGGGGCGATAACGCCCAACACCGCAGCCAGCAGCGAGGACCAGCCGACTTGCTTCATTTCCTGAATATTGGTTTCCAGGCCAACTTCAAACAGCAGCAGAATCACGCCCAACTCGCTCAGCACACTGATGTATGCGTCGTGTTCGAGGTATTCGAAGCCGCCGATGCCGATCAGGGCTAGGTTTCCGATGATTACTCCTACCACCAGCTCGCCAAGCACTTCTGGCTGCTTAAGCTTAAGCGCGAAATGGCCGCCGATCTTTGCGGCAAGCAATATAACAATCAGCGAAAGCAGTACCGGAACGATCGGACCGCCGTGGCCTCCACCTGCTTCTGCTTCATGGCCTGCAACTTCAGCAAGCGCTTCCAGGGGGGCTCCCCACAAAAACGCTGGAATCAACAACAGGGAGCCGACTAGCAGCTTCTCCCACACACTTCTCGACATCTTCAGCTCCCTAATTCTCCTGCTTGCGCTCGCTGCGGCGGCTTCTAGAAAGCAGAGCAGCGAGTGATTCCTTAACGTTTGATTCGCCTCTAAGCAGGCGATCGATTTCTTCAGTGATCGGCACAGATACATTATTTTGGCGGGCTAAGGCTAATATCTTAGGGGTAGTCATTACGCCTTCTGCCACCTGGCCCAGCCCGTCGAGGATTTCCTCAAGCTTTTCACCTCGGCCTAGGCCCATCCCGACTCGGCGGTTGCGGCTTAAGTCTCCGGTTGCAGTCAGGAATAAATCTCCTAGGCCGCTAAGTCCAGCTACCGTCGAAGATTCCCCGCCCAAAGCTACTACCAAACGCTCCATTTCAGCTAGCCCGCGGGTAATCAGCGCCGCGCGACCGTTAAGTCCCATGTTGGCGGTATCGCCGACACCTGCCGCGATTGCGATTACGTTCTTAAAAACTCCGCCAAGTTCCGCTCCAACAACGTCGGCGAGCGTGTAAACTCTGAAGTTCCCATGGTGAAACAGCTTAGCCACTTCTTCACGGGTTTGCTCGTTGTGAGAGGAGACGGTTACTGCTGTGGGCAGTCCTTGCATCACTTCCAACGCAAAACTCGGGCCGGTCAGGACCGCAATCTTATCATCGCTGCCGAGTGCTTCCGTCAGCACAACGCTCATTGTCTTGAGCGAATCGTCTTCGAGTCCTTTCGCTGTGCTGACAATTAGGGGAGAGCCGTCCAGCACGGTCTTCAACTTTTCTGCAACGGACCTTACAGCCGAAGAGGGAACGGATATCACTACGGCGTCAGCGCCCTTTACTACCTCGGACAGCTCACTGCCGGTCTCTAAGCCGCTTGCTAATTTTTGTCCGGGAAAATATTTCGGGTTTTCACTGCGCTCGGAAATTGCCCGCAGCACGTCGAGCTCTTGGCCCCACAAAACTACTTCGTGGCCCGCGCGGCGAAGGTGGTTACCTAAAGCTGTGCCCCAGCTACCGGCGCCTAGTACTGCAACACGAGCCATTTGCCAACTTGCTCCTTAAGCTTTGCGAGCTTATTCGTCGCCGCTTTCAACGTCGAGAGCATCTTCGTCCTCGCCGTTTTCCTCTTCCTGTTCCGCAACTCGGGCGACCGCACCTACCGTCTCACCGTCCTTCAGTGAGATCAACCTCACGCCCTGCGTGTTGCGCCCAATTAGGGAAACACTGCTGGCTGGAATACGAATTGCATTGCCTGAGGTGGTAATCAGCATCAGTTCATCATTTTCGCCAACGCGGCACGCACCGATAACAGGGCCGTTCC
>JAGRAN010000173.1 GCA_020434585.1 Bdellovibrionales bacterium | reverse complement strand
GTCGGGCTGGAGCATCAAGCTCATGAGGCGCAGAATGAGGAAGTCAACGGTGTTCAACCCCGAATCATCGAGCGGCCTGCGCCAGCTCGGGTTCCGGTAGCTGACCTCCATGGCGAACTCGAGCAGGAGCGTGCGCGCAATGTCGAGCTTTCGAACGAACTCGATCGAGTTCGGCTTGAGCTCGCTGCGGAATTGGCGCGAACCGACGAGCTGCAAGCGAAGCTTGCGGCGGCGGCGCTCTTCGGTCGAATCGCTGTTTCCTGGGGAGAAGTCGATCCGGAAGTTGTCCATACACGGCTGTTCGAGATCGATCTGATCGCCGAAGACGTTACGCAAACTGAGCTAGTTTCATTCGAGAGCGTTGATGCAGCGCTTCTCAAGGATACTGTGCTCAAGGTCCGCGACGCAGAGAAGCGTTACCGCAGTGATGTTCGTGCCCTCAAACGAAAGTTCGAGGGTGAAGCGTTCGACACAGAACGAACGATGAGGGTGTACGAGTATCAAGACGAAATGCAGCAGTTCTACCTGCAGCTCGTCGAAGCTGGCGTCGGCGAACCCGCACTGCGGCGATTCCGGCGCAATCACATGCTCGAGTGAGGTTTACGGGTCGGCAATACGCCACTTGCCTACCCACGCCTTTCGCCCTTTTCGAATCTAAGATGCGGATTTATCGAAATTTAATGTTAGAAATCATCATTTTTCAAGCAAGCAGCGCCAGAGTTGTAGATTAGCGCTTAGCTGATTGGGATAATGGCCAAACTCAGTTTAGCTTATTGGCAGATGGATGGTGATTTTCTTCAAGTGTATCTAGCAGAGGATAGACTTGGGGCAGCAGTCTCCGTGGTTAGTAGGGTTTTCCACCTCAGCGAATTTTTATGCCTATGTGAAACAGTTGCCGACTAGATTCGACTTTGCGTGTCCTGTCGGCGACTGTTTCGCGTCCAGCTAGTTAGGATGTTCCTAACAACGCGATAACTTAGCATCTTCTCTTTTCTGAGGACTCGTATATTGCGTTATTCCTTCGCCGTTCTGACGGCCTTGGTTCTCTCCTTGCTCGTCAGCTGCGAACCTCCGCATAATCCGCGGCGTTCGCAACCGACCCGTCCGGCGGTTTCGCACATCATCTCCAACCTCGACAACTTGAGGATCGAGGAGACGAGGGTCGTGACGATCAAGGCTCAGAAGGTGTCGCTCGACATCTGGGACTTGATGAACGCCCAGTACAAGCACATGGTCGTCGGTCGCAAGGCTTACGACGAGTACCGGGTCGGGCAGGAGCTCGCGTCGCAGTTCGACGGAATCGGCTTTCTGTTCGACGGAACGTTGGCCGCTTACGAAGTCACGGTCAGCAAGAAGGAAATCGTCCGGCGCTACTTCTTCAGAGCAAGAGGAGAGGGCGAGCGCGAGATTTCCCAGGGCGAGTTCGACGAAGTGCTCCGTCAGTTCTCGACCGCAACCGGCCGTCATCTGACCCGCGTTCCGTCTCCAGGTGGCGAGTTGATCTTCGCGACCGACGAGCCGCTGTCGCAGCTGCCGATCGTCTCGCGCGAACCACTCACGCGTTACTACGTGATGGTCCACGTCGAGAACTCAACGCTGACGCTCGACCTGATCAAGCATCTCCGCAACGCCGCGCTCACGCACGACTTCGAGATCGAAGTGCCGCGTGGGGTCTACGAGCGTGCCGGAAATGTTTGGAACGACGAGCTGAGCGGTAGTTCGGTCGCACTCAAGGGTCGTTTCTCGACACTCTCGGGTACGATTACCAAGAAGTGGACTGAGGTCGACTCCGGCTACGAGCTCGCAACGCTCGAAGACGGTTCTACGATCATTGTTCCGGCTTGGCAGTAGAACGTTGCGTCGACGGGCTCAGTAGACAAACTGAGCGAAGGGATGTGCATAGCAGTGGTTAGAACATAAGGAGATACCACCACGGAGCTGCACTCCCGCTTTTTACTAGAAATGCACATTGCCAGACGACATCGCAAACCTAGAGTATCTTTAAGTAAATTCAGTATCTTCCTTCCACTACTTCGTTCGTCCAATCCTCAGCGTTGGTTAGACGCAGGAATCATTATTCTTGACTTCTTTACGCGCTCTGGTATTTTCCGCTCCTCCGATTATCTTCCCGCGAGCAGCGTGCCACGGCGGGTTCTAACGGTCATAATTTATGGCATTGCGCGTTGCTTACTTCGTTGACACCAGGGTCCTTGGCGGAGCCGAGGTCATGATCAATAAGCTCTGCCGCTACTTCCTGGGCAAAGGCTATACCCCAATACTATTCCACTTCGGTCATGAGGAACTTGAAAAGCGGGTGGCAGACCTTGGGATCGAGACAGTGCTGCTTCAAGGCGAGGATCATTACAAATCGATTAAGACGCTGCCACTGTTTGCGAAAGGCTTTCGAAAAACTCTCAGAGATTACAAGATTGACGTTTTACATTCGCACCTGTTTGGCCCGAGTGTTGCGGGAGCGTTTGGTACTTGCCTGACTGGTATTCCGCATATTGGCACGCTTCACGATACTTTTATTGTTGAGGAGCGCCCCGCCCGTATTCACCTGCTCGAGCTAGCCGCGCTTATCGGCACTCGCCTGGTAACGGTTTCGAGAGAAATGGAAGCGTATTATCGGCGTCGGGGTTTTTTTAGCAGCTCTAGGCTGAGAACAATCTACAATGGGGTTGCGCTGTTTGACGAGTGTTCATCGGATATGCGGTCAACTTATCGAGAGGAATTCGGGGTAGCAAAAGATGAGATTTTGCTTGTTTCAACCGGCAGGCTGGTTCCCTTAAAACGATTCGACGTTCAAATTCGCGCTATTGCTCAGTTGCCGCGTGAGATTCCCTGTAAACTTTTGATTGCCGGCGAAGGACCCGAGGAGGATTCCCTTAAGGGTCTCATTTCTGAGCTCGGCGTGGTCGACCGTGTTGAGTTAATCGGTTTTAAAGAGCGCGTTCAGCAGCTTTTATGGGCCGCGGACGGATTTATACTGACTTCCGACACTGAAGGTCTCTCAACAAGTGTCTTAGAAGCGATGTCGGCAAGTCTTCCAGTGGTGGCTACGGATGTAGGAGGTAACTGCGAGCTGGTTGTTGAAGGAGAGAACGGGTACCTCGCGCCAGCCGGTGATTCCAAAGCGGTTGCGCAGCTTTTGTTGAATATCGTAAACGATCCGTCGCTTCGTAGACGATTCGGCGGCGAGTCTCGCTCCCGCGTTGAGCAAAAATTTTCCAATTCAATAATGTGTCGTTCGTATGAGGGGCTCTACGATGCTCTCGGTTAACGAAATTTTAGTGCTTTCTTCGCAAGATTCGGAACAGCTTCGGTTGCTTGTTACGGCACTGGCGAATGAACTGCCTGGATACGGTGTGGAAGTTGCAATATTGACTAGAGCGCCGTCGCTTCGTCGCACATTGCAGCGTCAATGGAAGAATTTAAGATACCATGGGCTGCTTTGGATTCCATATCGAATTTTTGTGTTCATCCTTGAACTGATTCGCCAGCTTATCGGTGAAGGCCATAAGGTGCTCACATTGCCTTTTCCCGAGTCTGCGCGGGTACGTCGGGTGCCCAGCTTTACTAGTCAGAAATTTTTGAAAGAAGTGCGTGCCGGTGCCTATCAGATCGGAGTTGTGTTTGGCGCGCCAATTCTTCGCAAAGAGCTGTTCTCAATTCCAAAGTTCGGCATGGTAAACGTTCACCAAGGTATTACACCATATTTTCGTGGAATGCCGCCGGCCTTTTGGGAATTGTTTTACAACTCTTCAGAGACTGGCGTTAGTGTTCACCGGGTGACGGAGGCTCTGGATGGTGGGGATGTATTTCTTCAAGAAAGGGTGGCGATTCAGCCCAGCGACACCGTCGAGAGTTTGCAGCAGCGCCTTAACGAAATAACTATCGGAGCTCTGCCGCGGGTTGTAAAAGAAATCATTGAAGGAGCCGCACATTCATTTCCGGTTGACCTTACACTCGGGACTGTTTACCGCAGGCCTAAAGCTGCCCAAATTATTCAGCTCGCCCTTCGCGGCAAGTGCCGGATTTCCTAACTGTAGGTTTGCTTAGGCACGTTCAGCTAGTTCTTGCCAACGAGCATAAAGCCGCTCGACTTCGGCTTTTGCTGTATTAACTTCTTCCCACAATCTTGATAGCTGCGCTGAGTCAGCCTGGACATCAGCATCAGTCATGCTTTTTTCTAACTCAGTTACTTTAGCTTCTGCTTTTTCGATTTGCTTTTCAATTTTCCCGTACTCTTTACGCTCTTCATAGCTAAGAGTTAAGCGCTCCACATTTGATGACTCTTGCTCTGAGGTGCGTCCTTTACTTTGGTCTGACGACTTTTCCTCGACAAATGCTTCTCGCTCCCACTGGGCATAATCCGCATACTCAGCGTAGCGTCCATCACCCAAGAGTCCAAGATAGTTAGTGCAGAGTCGATTGACCATAAAACGATCGTGGGTAACTAAAACGAGTGACCCGTTGAACTCCTCCAGCGCTTGTTCCAGGGATTCGAGCGTTTGAATGTCTAAGTCGTTGGTTGGCTCATCGAGGATTAGTATATCTGGTGCTTGCAGCATCACGTAGGCGAGCCGTACACGGGCCTTTTCTCCCCCTGACAGAGTTCGATAGGCTTGCTGAAGCTGGCCAAATTCAAAACCAAATTTTTTTGCCCAAGTTGCAACGTGAATCGAGCGGCCCTGATAAACCACAGAGTCGCCGTCCGGAGCGAGGAGACTCTTTAAGGACTTCGATTGATCGACACTATCGTCCACTTGTTTAAAGTAACCGATGTTTAATTGGGTCGCGCGTTTAATCTCACCCGAATCGGGTTGGATTTCTCCAGCAAGTAGTCTGAGAAGAGTAGTTTTCCCTGTTGCGTTTACGCCGAGCAGGCCTAGCGCCTGTTTGGAAACTATCTTGTAGTTCAAATTTTCAAGAACGGCCTTAGCGCCATAAGACTTTGACACGGATTTGAACTCAGCTAGTTCTTTAGTCTTACGACCGGACGCTTCAAAATTGATGTCAGTGTTTCGCTGCTGACGTCTAGAGCGCACTAGTGACAGGGAGTCCATCATGGCGTAAGCGCGATCTATTCGGCCTTTTGCCTTGGTGGTTCTTGCTTTTGGGCCTCGTCGGAGCCATTCTTGTTCGCGCCGAACTTGGTTAGCCAGAGATTCCTCGGACTTTCTAGCGGACTCGAGGTAGCTTTCGCGTCTGCGCAGATATTCGCTGTACGAGCCGTCGCAAACGAATACACCATCCGGATACTCTCTGCCTATCTCAGCGATCTGCGTTGCAGCGTTTTCAAGGAGCCAGCGATCGTGAGACACCATTGCCCAGGCAAATGAAGCCTCTACCAGAAGTTCTTCAAGAAGCAGGATCGAGCGAATATCCAAGTGATTCGTTGGTTCATCAATTAGCAGCAAGTCAGGCTGAGTGATTAATCCGGCGGCTAGCTGGAGTCGTTTGCGCTGGCCACCCGACAAGCTTTGAGCGGTCGCAGTTGGGTCTTCGAGTTTCATAGATTCTAGCGCAATCAAAGCTTCACGCTGCGC
>JAGRAN010000172.1:11732-11956 GCA_020434585.1 Bdellovibrionales bacterium | reverse complement strand
CGCGCGTCGAGATGAACAAGAACGAACTCTTGTTCCATTAGCTCTTCAAACTTTTTGCGCTTTTCGCTGGCGATGCCCATAGAATTTTTAAAAAACTCCAGAATTTAATCTCAGGCTCTACTGCCGCCCCAAGTCTTGGATTAGCTTCAACGCGGGCGGGCGGCAAGTGCCGCAACACTCTTTCTGAGTAGCAAAATCAGCCAAGTGTTTCGGGTTTCCGAGGC
>JAGRAN010000172.1:0-11663 GCA_020434585.1 Bdellovibrionales bacterium | reverse complement strand
AGTGTTTAGGCAGTGGTTAGCTGGCCCAATTAAGCCTCAAGTGGGGCAGCGAATTGGTCGATATTTTTATACGTAAGGTCTTTAAAATCGAAACATTTTTCGTTTCAGGTGTCAGCCAGCAAAAAGAGGTTTAGCAGTGCGGGTTCATCCTACAGTTTTGCGTTCAGCGAACGCTAAATGGCATTTTCCAGTCGCAGTTCTACTGCTGCTGGGTGTCATTGTTTCAAATTTAATGCGCGGCTCAGATTCAACTGCCGATGCGGCAAGCCAAGCTCCGCTCAAGCAGGTTGTAATCGTAGCCAAAGCGCTTTCGAAAGGCCAAGAGCTGAAGAAGGACATGTTTGTTCTCCAGCACCGGCCGATGAACACTCTTCCTTCGGATCACATTTCCTCGTGGGAGGAAATCGAAGGCATGGTTCCCGTTGGTCTGGTACCGGCTGGATATCCGCTGGCAAAATCACTGTTAGCCGATCCCAAATCGCTTGAGAAGGACAAGCCTGCTGTCACAGAACAAACTAAAAAGCCCGAAGACGATAAAGACCCTTTTGCGAAAAAACTAAAGAAAATTTCAAAAAACACAGTTGCCGTTGGTGTCGAGTTCAACAACGCAGCTCCACCGCGCGGCTCTCGGGCAGCTATCAGCTTAAAGGGCGTCAAAGGTCACACCGTGCTTGTAGCGGACGACGCTTGGGTCGAAACGTCTAACAAAAAGTTTGCTCAGCTAAGAGTTCCAACATCGACAGCACTGTTTATCGAAGAGGCTAAAGCATTCGGCAGATTCTCATACTTTTTAGTCAGCGAAGAAGGCTCGAGTCCGTTTGAGGGCCAGGCTGTGAAAAACATTGATGAGCTCAAGGAGCGCCTTGGTTTGGTTCAACGTGCCGCGGTTGCAGATCCGAATCGAAACCCGCTTAAGCAGCGAAAGTCGAAGAAGCTGCGTGCAGACAGTTTTTCATCCTATGCCTGGATTACCGGAGGTTCAGGGGTCAAATACAGCGTTGGCAAAGACGGACGCCTGTTCGTGATCACCCAGGATGGTCAGGTAAACCCGCTGTATAACCATCGCATGGGTCTTCCGCCTGAAAACGAAGATGAAGCACAGAGCGAATATCAACAGCAGGATGTTCCAGCTCCGTCGGCTTCTGAGTCCTTTTACGAAACACCTGTCGAAGAGTCGAGCTACTCCGCTCCGGCACCGAACAACAAAGCTGATTCGCGCAGAGTTGAATCAGGCTTAGAGCCGCTGTTTCCTTTGATGGGACTGGGCAGGTAGCTGAGGCCGGAGGTAGAGGCGAATGGGACTACTGCAGCAAATTCAGAAACGCAAGACTGGAAATCTTTCGGTCGATGAGCTGATCACTACGCCGCAATACACGAAGCGTGAAGAGCAGCGAACTGAGTCGACGGAGAGCGAACCGCCTGAAAGTGAGCCGCGTCAGGCAGGAGAGCAGTCAGCGGAAGATCTACTTGCTGCGCTTGTCGCAGAATCGAGCAAACAAGTATCAATGCCGAAACCTGCGTCCGAGAGTGACAACGGCACGAAAGATACAACCGTTGCGAAGACGCAAACTGCCAACTCGGACTCGGATTCGTTTCGAATCGTTCGCAGCAGAAAGACTGCAAAAACTGCGAAGCCCGCCAAAAAGAAGACTGAAGATCGACTTCCGTGGTGGCTTACCGAAGGAAAGAAAACTACGCCGCAAGTCGAGCTGCTGGTTCCTGAGGCGAGAAAGGTGTTAAACGAGATTTTACCGACCGACAGTGACAAGCCGGTCGATCTTCCTGCCTCAGTTAAACGAGCTGTTCACCTGGCCGCTGAAATGCTGCGCGGTGAAGTGCGGGTGACCGCTAAAGACCAAGAAATTGCGGAAAAGGAACTGCTGAGTCTGCTTACCGGAAAGGGTCCGCTCCAACCGCTTTATGACGATAAGGCCGTAACGGATATTTTTATTGATGACCACAAGAGTATTCGCGTAATTCGTAGAGGACAGGCGATTGAAACGCCGTTCTATTTCCGAAGCAAAGAAGAATACAAAGCGTATCTCGCCAATATGCTGCAGTCGGTCGACCGGGTGCTCAATTTAAGCTCGCCGATTGTTGACTGCGTTTTAGCTGATGGCTTTAGAAGCCGGATTAACGCCGTTGACTCTTCAGTGATTGATGGCGACGAACCGCGTGTTTGTATTCGTGTGCCGCGTCTACAAAAGATTTCTTTCTATGACATCTTACAGACCAAAACGCTGCCAGCGACGCTTGCAGCCTGGCTGGCGGAGTTAACTGCCACAGGTGAAGCAAACATCATGGTTCTAGGCCCGACAGGTTCTGGAAAAACCGTAATGACAACTGCATTGCTCAGTGCAGTTGGCTCTGATGAGCGAATTATTACAATCGAAGACGTTCCTGAAGTATTTGTGCCGACTTCTCATCTAGAGAAACTAGTGTCGCGACCGGCAAACGCCCAGGGCGAAGGTGCAATCAAAATGCCTCAGCTGCTAAAAGCGGCTCTCCGCCGGGCTCCCCATCGCATCGTGGTCGGTGAAATTAGAGATGAAGAAGGCAGCTTGTTCCTGCGCGCACTTGAAACCGGTCACGCCGGCTCCATCGCTACGATTCACGCGGATTCTCCGCGCGACTGTCTGTGGAGACTGCTCGACGTCGTGCAGGCTTATGAATCTGCTCCGCAAGATAGCTTGATGCGCAGAATCGCACGCTCTCTGCATATCTTAATCGAACAGCGCAAAGTGGATGGCAAACCGTGCTTAGTCGAAGTGGCGGAGGTATGTCCTCCGGTTAACGGTGAGTTTGTAACTAAGCCGATCGTTCGCTACGAGGGCACGCTTGACGGCAGGCGCACCTGGCGAATTATGACCAAAAATTCGGCCTGGATGGAGAAGATACGAGAACGCGGTTTGGACCTTCAACCGGGTCCCGGTCTGCTCGACCTTGATTCTCCAGAAAAGCCAAAGCCGCCGCGAAAAATCTAGCAGTCGTTAGGGGCAGGTCCGAGCTATAGGAAGGTATTCGGGTAATGAGGGAATCAGAAAGACTACGGCAGCTGCGGCTCGCAAATTCTGATGAGATCCTTAAAAAGAAGGAAACGGAGCGAACTCCGCGCCGCGCCAACGCTATTGCCAAGGGCGGATCATTTGCCGAGCGTCTGCAGCAGGCAGGGATTCAAGCTCCGGCGCTAGTGTATATATTAATGGTCGTCGGCGGGGCTGGCTTCTTAACTGTTGCGCTTTCGAAGGGCATCGGTGGGCTTGTTGGTTTGTGCGTCGGACCTTGTATCGCGTTTTATTTCCTATCTACACATCTTACTGCGAAAGCTGAGAAGCGGCGAGCTACGGTCGTGCCGCATCTTCCGGGCTTCCTCGACTCTCTCGGTGCATCGCTCGGAACAGGTTACAACATGGAGACGGCAGTTCTGCATGCGACTAATTCGCTACCGGACGGCATCTTAAAGACCGAGTTTAAGAAGGTCTGCCGACTAACGCAGAAGGGCTTTACGCTGGACGAGGCGTTGGAGTTTGCTTTGCGCAGAATTTCAGGACAGGAAATTGTCTCGGTCGTGGTTACAATTAGGCTGTTTGCTGACATGGGTGGCCGAGGACTCGAACCATTTAAACGCCTTGGCTATAAAATGCGGGAGCAGCAGTCAGTGCTGGAGCGCGCATCGCGTGATTTAGTTGGGACCAAGCAGGCATTTTACGTGATTTTCGCACTATCGGTGGCCGCACCGGTGTTCCTGCTCGTTTCAGAACGTGAATACATAGTAGCTGCATTTCAGCATCCCTGGATTACCTACTTGATGCAGTCATCGATTGTAATCCAGGTTGTGTCCTTTATGCTTTTTAGAAGAATTACTACGCTGAGAGTCTAAGAACTGTGACCTACGTTGCGATCATCTTACTGTTTGTTTGGATAAGCTGGATGGTGCTTAGCAAACAGCACGCTCAGGAGCGTGAGCTGGGTAGGTTTCGTGAGCACGAAGCGGCGGAAACTCCTACGCTGTCAAAGCAAGTAGACGCCTGGTTTGAATCACTTGGCCGCAGGTTCTCCGGCAAAGAAGACGAAGCTACCACTGTCCGTGACGCGGAAAAGGAAATGACAGTCAAACTGCGTTCCGCCGGACTCGAAACCATCAGCGATCACGGTAAGTATGCTGCTGTAAGGTTAATTTGTTACGCCACCTGGCCGATGATTGTCATTTTCGCATGGTCAAAATTTTCTACCTACTACGCCACTGTTTCTACGATTTTTAGTTTCGCGTTTGTAATTCTACTGCCGTATCTCTGGCTCAGCAGAAAAACTCATGCCCGCACAGAAGAGATTCAACGCGAGCTGCCGCTCGTAATTGACCTGACAAATTTAGCGACGAGCGCCGGATATGATTTATCGAGTGCCTTGGAGCGTGTGATCGATGCATTAGCGCCTGAATTTCCCAAACACCCTTTGATCAAAGAACTTAAGAAGGCGCGAGTGCTGGCCAACGCCGGTTACACCTGGGCTGAAGCCCTGGGCAGGGTATCGAGAAAAATCGCTGATGACACAGTGACACGAGTGATGTTGTCGATGGTTCAGGCGCTGGAGCAGGGTGGAGACAGAACCGCCCAGCTCTCTGGAATTGCCCAGGATGCCCAACGCACTTATTCGGCTGCGCTAGATAAGCGGCTGGCTGCCATTCCGGTAAAAGCTCTGATAATCACGGTTGTTCTGTTCCTGACGTATTTTGCTATCCTGCTCGCGCCGGCTGCTGTAGGAGTTGAGGGAAGTGTTACCAGCCTCTAACCTTACGGTAGTCATTTCCAATTATTATGGTCGGCGAGCTGAATCTCGATTGTTGTAGGTCGACTCAAACGATATGATACAGTAGTAATATACAGCGCAATTTTGGCTCCTTTTGTAATAGATTTAAGTGGATACGATTAGGAAGATTTTGATTGTTGAGGATTCGCCGTCGCAGTCTGCGATTATAGCCAGTATTGTTGAAAATGCGGGTCATGATGCCTGCGTCTACAATGAGCTGCCGACGGGAATTTCGCAGATCCTGATCAAAGAAAAGCCAGACCTAGTTCTGCTCGATCTAATGCTGCTCGACGCAAACGGAAAGCCGATGGCGGATGGTTTTCAACTCTGCCGCGAAATAAAGCGCTCACCGCTGGGAATACCCGTAATTGTTGTCTCTGCGGAAGGTGATGATGATGCCTGCAATTGGGCAATTCTTCAGGGGGCGGACGCTTACCTGCAGAAGCCGTTTAATCCCGAAGATCTACTTGAAGTAATGAAATCTGTGCTCGCGGATGAACCAGAAGAATAGTATTGCTGAGATAGAGATTCCACGATGCGCTTATTGGTAATTGATCCCTCAGATGAAACGCGAGAGCTTCTTGTTGAAAGAGCTCGTGAAGCGCTGCGTCAGATTGGGATGCGCAAAGTCGAAGTTGTTGATGGGGATCTAACTCTGATCAACGACGAAGGCAGTTCAGAGCTTGCGATAGGTGCACTGCTTGGACCAGGTTGCTTCGATGCGGCCGAACATACTACTCAGCTTTTTCGCGGCGCACACCCGAACGTTCCGGTAGCCCTTGTCCTAGATAACGACGTATACGCCGATCATGCAGTCGAGCTGCGCAGAATAATCAGCATTCGCATGATTGCGATTGCCGATATCGCTCAAATTGCCGCATTTATTCTCGACGCCGAACAGCAGGCCAGCACCCAGCCTGGTGCAAGAAACCGCGGCATAGTGTCGGTGGTTCATTTTAAAGGCGGGGTTGGTGCGACGACAGTTGCTTCTGCGCTGGCATCTTGCTGGGCCCGTCACGACTTAACCGTGGCACTTGTCGATTTTGACGATGTTAATCCCCAGCTCACGGAATGGGCCCGCGCGGGCACGTCTCAGCGCAAAGCTGTTTCCGATCTTCTGCGCCAAGGTCAGGTGCCCAACTTTCGTCTCAACGAGCTGCTTCACCCGGTGGAAGGGTATGACGGAAAACTTGTCGTTGTGCCTCAGCCAGAGCGCTATCAGGATAGTTTTCATTTTAAAGCGGACGTGATTCAAGGTGCGCCGTCAGTCGCGCTATTTATTGATTCACTTTTCGACGTGCTGCGAGATGAGTTCGACATCATAGTCGTCGATGCTGGCCGGTCTTGGGGTATCTCAACCTTTTCGGTTTTACCGCTTAGTCAGCAGATCCTTCTGGTCACAGACGACGATGGAATGTCCGTGCGCCGCACGCTTGATGTGCTTGAGCGTTTCGCCAGAGAAGCTGACGATGACGACGAATTCGATCTCTCGCGCTGGAGTTTGGTGCTTAATGCTTATACCGGCCAGCTGCTGTCACCTAAAGATCTCAGTTTAGAAATCGAAGAAATGGATTTGTTTCCTGAAGCGGCTATGCTGTATACGCTGCCATTCTCCGAAATAGGGCGACAGTGGGGCGGCCCAGGTCAGAGTTTTTACGATTTAGCTGAACCGACAGTGCGCGAGGGCGTTGAGAAAATAGCATTTAATTTGGTGCCGTTCCGGCAGGAAGCTGACGAGCCCGTATATGGTAAACTCCGCAAGCAGCTGCAAAAATTCATCAAACCATAGCAGCGCCAAATTCCTTCAGATTTGCACTTTGCTCTCTGCCTGGTTTCCGCTGCTGCTCGCCGGAGCCTTATTTTTTCCAACCGACCCTGACCTCGGATATCACTTAAGCATCGGTCGAATTGTTTTCGAAAGCGGTTTTCCCCATCAGGATGTCTTTCGTTCCTTCTCTCAGGTTCCTGAAATTGCCTATTCTTGGCTTCCCGACGCAGTGCTGTGGACTGCTTACAATGCGCTCGGAGTAAATGGACTTAGGCTTTGGGTCTGCTCCTCGCTGCTGTTGCTCGCCGCAGTTTGCTCGATGTTAACTCTGGGAATTGAGTCTAATCGCAAGCGTTGGCTGGTTTGCTTTGTGTTGTCAGTTTCGTTAATTCAGGCTGCGCTTCCCAGGCCGCGTCTTTGGGCGCTGACAATGTTTGCTCTGTTTTTGTTGATTCTGACTGAGCAGAACTGTGCTGATCGCGCTCGCAAGCGCACGAACTTTTTGCTGATGGTTTTTGTAATATCAGCCATTTGGGCAAATATTCATATTTCAGTTTTCTTGGCTCCAGTCCTTGCAGCAGTCTTTGCGGCCTGTCGCGCGATTCAAGGCAATAGTTCGTCGACAGCAGATTTTACTTTTGCTGTAGCAGTTAGCTCTCTCGGCGCAGCCCTGAGCCCATATCATTTTCGACTCTTTTCGCTTATTCCAACCTTCGCTCCCGGAGGACAGGCGCTAGTAGCTGAAAATATAATTGAGCTGCAAGGGCTCTTTGCTCTTCAGTGGCCGTGGCCGGTTTGGGCCTTTGCGGCGTTAATTTTAATGGCTGCTTGGGGTGCTTTCGCTGTCGCCTCATTGCGTTCGAGTGGCTTGGGAGGCTGCGCTCCGCATTTAGTCGCAGCGATTTTTTTACTGCTAACGATCTCAGCTTCTCGTCATTGCGGCTTTTTTGTGATTGCTGCCGCTACATCAATTGCTGCCGGCGGAGTCTGGACTGCGCGTGCATGCGTGTCAGAGGCTGCGGTCGGAATGCTGGTTGCGGCTGTAGCGATTGCTGCTGGTTGGACTCAGAGCCCGAAAGCGGAAGCATGGTATCAGTTCGATCCGCGCAGTGATTTGCCGCTGGCAGCTATGACGTCTCTAGGGGGAGAAATTAACCGATCTGCTGGAACCGAGCGCTTGAATATATTGTCGCCTTTTGGGACGGGGCATTTTGTTACCTTTTGGCTGCGCGAACGCAACCTCGAAAAGCGAGCAGCAGTTTTTTTGGATGGGCGAACGGACGAACTAGGAATCCACCGCTTCGAAGTGGCCGAAAAAGCTTACGGCGGGGAATCGGGTCTAACTATTTTGGACGATAATGCAATTAACGCAGTTATTGCCAAACCCGACAGCCTCCTGTTTGATGCGCTCGAGTCTTCGGACAAATGGCGCAAGCTCGGCGGCGATGAGCGAGCCAGCGTTTTCATTCGCGCACACAACTAGCAGACTCGCAGCGTATTTCACGTAAATAATCTGATTGAATTGCGCGTTGAACAGCACTACAATGCCGGATTGTGAGTAATCCGCAGCTAAGGGGGCTAGGGTGGCAGTCCAAGAAGTCGAATTATTAGAAGTCTCTCAACAACGTTATCTGACTTATGCGCTAAGCGTGGTTAGTGGTCGGGCGCTGCCTGATGTTCGCGACGGTTTAAAACCGGTGCAGCGCCGTATTCTTTTCGCAATGTATCAAAACCTGAGACTCTCACCAGAAAAGCCCCACCGTAAGTCTGCTGCCGTCGTAGGAGAGGTTCTCGCTAGATACCATCCTCACGGCGATTCCGCTTGTTACGATGCGATGGTGCGCATGGCGCAAGACTTCTCGCTGCGCTACCCGCTAGTCGACGGCCAGGGAAATTTCGGCTCGCTCGATGGAGATTCTGCTGCTGCATACCGTTACACCGAAGCCCGCTTAACTTCACTGGCGCTCGAAGTTATCGGTGACATCGGTCAGGAGACAATTGAAGAGCGCGACAATTTCGACCAAACCGTCAAAGAGCCAGTTGTGCTCCCTTCGCGCGTGCCCAATTTACTGATAAACGGTGCTGCAGGTATTGCTGTGGGTTTGGCAACCGCGATACCGCCGCATAACCTTACCGAAGTGATTAAAGGTCTTCAGCTCCTGCTTGAGGATCGTGAAGCGAATGATGCTAAATTATTTAATGCCGTAAAAGGTCCGGATTTTCCGACTGGTTGTTTAATACTTAATTCAAAAGCGGAGCTGCGCGAAATTTACCGCACCGGCAGGGGTGCGATTAGGATGCGCGGAAGCCATATAGTTGAGCACAAAGGCCGCGCTAAGTATCAAATTGTCGTGCAATCCATTCCGTACAACGTCGACAAATCTGTGCTCGTAGAAAAAATTGCCGAACTGATTATCGCAAAAAAGGTTCCACAGCTTGTCGATGTGCGCGACGAATCGACTGGGGAGATCAGGGTAGTAATGGAGCTGGCGCATCAAGCAGATGCTGATACCGCTCTGGCGTATCTCTATAAGCACACTTCCCTTGAGTCGAATTTTAACGTCAACATGACTGCCTTGGTGCCGACAGACAATCCGTATGCAGGCCGCCCAGCGCAGTTGTCGCTGCGTGAAATGCTGCTGCACTTTATCGACTTTAGGTATGAAGTTACCCGTCGCAAACTGACTTTTGAGAAAGGAAAGCTCGAGGAGCGAATTCACCTCCTCGAAGGTCTGGTCTCAGTTTTTGATGCAATCAATGAAGTGATTCAGATTGTACGCAAGAGCAGCGGCAGAGCCGATGCCGCAGCCAGACTAGTGAAGCGCTTCAAGCTGACTGAAGTGCAGGCGCTATTCATCGTCGACTTGAGAATATACCAGTTATCAAAAACTTCGATTGATGAACTTACTTCAGAGCTCGAGGAAAAGAGCGCGCGAGTTGCAGAGATCGACAAAATACTTAAAAGCAAAAAGCGCATGACTGACCTGCTGTCTGAGGATTTGTCGCGCGTCGAAAAAGAGTATGGCGACGAGCGGCGTTCTAAGATTGAGCACGATTTCGAAGAAGTTGAGCTTGATACGGACGCATATGTTCGCCACGAAGATTCCTTCGTAGTCGTAACTAAAGACGGCTGGATTAAACGCATTAAACAGAGCAACGATCCGAGTTCGACTCGCGTTAGAGACGGTGACGCGCTGTTTTTTGTCGGAGAAGCTTCGACGAAGGATTACCTTGCCCTCTATACTTCACACGGCAATGTCTTTGTCCTGCGCGTATACGACCTGATGTCGACTTCAGGTTACGGCGAGCCGGTTCAAAAACGCTTTAAGTTTCAAGATGGTGAGCAGATTGTCGCCTGCGAATGTTTGGATGAAGATGGTACTCCCGAGGGAGAAGAGGTTTTACTCTATTCTGAGGGTGGTTATGGCCTACGATTGCCGCACGATGCTGTTCAGGAAACGAAGCGAAACGGCAAGCGCCTAATGCGACTGGGGAAGGGCGACAGAATGTGCGGCATGTTTGTTGTCGAAAAAGACCTTGCAATTACGGTGACCGAACAGGGATATGTAGTCTGTTTTCATACATCCGAAGTCCCACTGCTCTCTGGAGCCGGCAAAGGTGTGATACTACAGAAATTGCCGAAGGGTGACCGCGTTCGAGCTGGCTTTAGCATCGAAAAGAAAAGCAAGGTGCGCGTGCAGGCCGAAAAAGCGATCAAAGAAGTTGATGTTTCATCAATGACGATTACGGGCCGTGCCAAGCGAGGTCTAAAGCTAGTGAAGCGCGGACTGCCGGTAGTTGGCCATGAAATTGTGATTCCAAAAGCAGAGAAGTAAGTGGCAAAAGAAACTTATACAGCAAAAGACATCGAGATTCTCGAGGGCCTAGAGCCGGTGCGCGAGCGGCCCGGCATGTATATCGCTGGAACTGACACGCCAGCCGGTTTACATCAACTGGTCTTCGAGATTTTAGACAACAGCGTCGACGAAGCAATGAACGGCCATGCTTCGCTGATTACTGTTACGCTGCACGAAGACAAAGAGAGCGTCACAGTATCCGATAATGGGCGCGGAATCCCAGTCGAAAAACATCCCAAGCATAAAAAGTCTGCGCTCGAGCTGATTTTGACTACGCTGCATGCCGGCGGCAAGTTTTCCGCCAAGAACTATCAGACAGCTGGAGGGCTCCACGGGGTGGGCAGCTCGGTTGTAAATGCGCTCAGTGAGGAGCTGATTGCAACTGTAAGGCGAGGAGGCAAGGAGTATGTTCAGTCCTTCTCCCGCGGCAAGGTAAAAACGAAAATGAAGACGGCGAAAAGTTCTGTGCGCGGAACTGGTACAACGATCTTCTTTCGCCCCGACCCGCAGATTTTTTCATCGATAACCTTTTCTTCCGAGATTATTCGGACGTCACTGCAAACCAAGGCTTATCTTAATCCAGGTTTGCGGCTGCAGTTCGTAGATGAGGCAGCAGAAACAAAAGAAGAGTTCCACTATCCGGACGGTATCCGTGCATATTTGCAGCAGCTCCTTGAAGAAAAGAAGCTTAATATCATTGGCGAAGAGGGCTTTTATTTGGACCGTGAGGACAAGGCCAAAGTGCAGATCGCCTTTGCCTGGACGGAATCGCGCAGTGAACTGTTTCGCTCCTACGTAAATGGAATCTACACTGCCGACGGCGGTTCTCACGAAAACGGCGCAAAGTCCGGAATAGTTCGCGCCGTTCGAAACTACATCAACGTTCACAACTTGCTGCCCAAAGGCGTGAAAATCAGCTCGGACGATGTTCGCGAAGGGCTTGTGTGCGTAGTGGCGGTGATGCTCCCCGCAGGTAAGTTTAAGGCTCAGTTTCAGGGGCAAACTAAGGGCCGACTTAACAATCCAGAAGTTGCGCCGATAGTAGAATCGGTAGTTAAGTCGCTAGAGCAGGATTTGAACGAAAATCCGTCGACTGCTCGAGCCGTTGTCGATCGCATCGTACTTGCTGCGAAGGCCCGTGCGGCCTCAAGAGAAGCTGTAAAGAAAGTAACGCGCAAGTTAAGTGTCAGTCACAGGCTTACTCTGCCGGGAAAGCTGGCGGACTGCAGCAC
>JAGRAN010000171.1 GCA_020434585.1 Bdellovibrionales bacterium | reverse complement strand
GATTCTCTCGAACGCTTGGCCCATTCGGTAAGCTGAGGGTTGCGATATAGCTGCCTAAACATTCCAGCAGTCTTTCCACTGGCGTGAGCTCCGTAAGTTGATTCTCGCTCAAGAACGACAACAGTGCGCCCCCTCCTGGCTAGGTGGTAGGCAAGTGAAATCCCAAGGATCCCTGCACCGATTATGACAACTTCAGGCTGCTGTTTTGACATAAGGTTTTCATAACAGATTGCTTGCGCCTAGGCACTAATGCCGTGAAGATTTGTTGATAGTTGCAAAACCCAATTGATTTAATTGAATTTTCGCAAGCTAGACTAGTCTCGCAGTTCACTCCGTGCATCCTCGATTGCTTCGACCGCGCCTTGTGGATCGGCTTTGTCGAGAAGCGGAGTTAGGGTTTCGAATAGGTCAGTTCGGTAAACCAGGAGCGCTCCGCTTAGTGCCCCCAGAGTCCAAATCGCCGGATAGTAGAAGATAGAAATAAAAACACCGGCAGACAGAACTCCAAGCCACGACGCGTTAACAGCTACCGCAAACGCATAAATAAAAGTCGTCTCGGTATGGGCTCCCATTAGTGTTCGCTCGAGCAGTTCAATTTCCTGAAGTTCTTTCGGGCTCAAAGCCGCGCGGCTGCCGACGGATTCGTTGTCGATTGGCAGGCGTTCGACACCTTCCTCACGATAAAGTCCTGCAACGTTTTCGTAACCTTTCGCTACGCGGTCACCGAGTCTGTCCGCTTCGATGCGAGTAGCTTGATTTAGTCTGTAGCTCTTGTATGCCATCGACAGGAACATCAGCAGACCAACAATGCCCAAATCTACAAGCAACTGGACATACATCGAGTGAACTGCTCTGCCGGCTACGCTCTTACCGAACGCGGAAGCAGCAATTACTGATTCATAATCTTTAATCCACCATTGGGTATTCATCGGTCCCACACCGAACGTGAAATGCTCGGGATTAAACCAAATTTTCAGCGCTACTCCCCACATATAAAGGCGCTCTTGGGCGGTGCTTTCTGAGGTACTGATTGTTCCCATCTCGGTCCAATAGGACTCGGGAATTAAAGCCAAACCCACTAGTCCGATAATGAACATAATCAATAGCGCAGGAATTTTTGAGCGCATCTTAAGGAATAAGTACCCGAACATGACAAGCACGCCGATAAAGCCTCCGCGAGACATTGTCGAAACTATTCCGCCCAGCATAATCAATGACGCGAGGACTAACATGGCTTTTCGAAATGCGCGCTTTTCGAAGATCGCCATCGACAGGGGAAAGGCAAGCATCATAATAATCAGCAGGCATACGTCGTTCTCATCGCTTGCAAATCCACCTGGTCCTACACCAGCGTGCAGAGCTGCATAAAGTGCGAGGTAGACTCCGATAAAAGTTAAAACGTTTATCATCGCGCGCAATCCGCGGCCGTTCGACATAAATGTGATGACCGGAAACATGTAGCAAAAAAACTGGATCGCTAAATCGAAGGTCGTGTGATAGGCCCAAAAGTTGTTTCGGGCGATAGGTGTCCAGAGCCCACCCATCGCAAGGAAGAAGAGCATAATCTTCGCTTGGACGGTCCAGCGCATCTGACTCAAGTTCCGCAGCCAAAGGACAGCAAGGACCAGACTAAGTACCATCGGAATCTTAATCGTTCCGATTAACGGGATTTGGTGCTGGGGCCGGCAGTACAAAAAAAAGAAATTGGCTACTACCAGCCCAAAGATCAGCCGGTGCGTTTTCAAGCCGTTGATGCTTTGGAAAACTAAGCTGCAGTACTGATTGACGGTGTAGCCCGTATCCTCTGTTGTTTTCTTTTCTCTAACGCCTGCCGACACTGATATTGTACCTATTGGGAATCAATTGGTCTCATCATAGACTAGGAATAACTACCGTAAAAGTGTTTGAATTATATGTTCCAAGCAATTCATAAGGATACAGCGCTTGCAGTGGCCCGCATGCACAAGCCAATGCTTGTTCGGCCCGAAGAAATCCAGTTGATGGAAAATGCCTCTGCGCGTAGGCGGGAACAGTTCCTGATGGGCCGTTCTGCGGCTAGGGAGGCGCTCCAGGCACTGGGCGGGCCGACTGGTGAGCCGATAATGCGAGGTGAGCGTGGTCAGCCAAGGTGGCCGGCGGGCTATACCGGCTCGATAACCCATGCTGGCGAGATAGCAGTCGCGGCGGTTTGTGCCCTCGGCAATCTGAAGTCAATCGGAATCGATCTCGAGGAAACCACCCGGATAGTCGACGCTCGGCTGACGAGAAGAATCTGTGTAGACGAAGAACTGCCTTGGGCAAGCCTAGATACCGCTCGATTGATTCAAATCTTCAGTGCAAAAGAGGCACTCTACAAAGCCTTGTACCCAATTACCGGGAAATACTTTGGCTTCAAAGAAGCGCGCCTCGAGCCGGACACCAAATCAGAAGGGTTTACCGCTGTTTTACTGAGTGACTTGTCACATGAGTTTAAGCGCGGAAGTAAAATAAAAGTAAACGCGCAGCGAGTCCGAGAATACTACCTGTCGTCAGTGGTAGTTTGAAACTCCATCGCGGCGTGATGCAGCGAACGAATATCGTAAATTTCTGACTTTTGACCCGGCGGAAGGGGCGAGTTGCTAAGCTGGACGATTTCCCCATCTTCTGCTGCAAAGATCAGCCCAGGGATGAATCCCTCTTCGTCGTTGTAAGAGCTGTATGACTGACGGCTGATCCCGGCTAAATGGTCGCCGTAAATCATAAACACGTTGCGGCCCTTCAAGCTGCGGACTAATTCGCCAATCGCCTCGTCGGTGTAATTGATAGCGTTAAAATAGTTGGTTACTAAGTCGTTTCCAACAAACGCTTGATGATCAACAAAGCGAAATGGAACATGGCTCGTAAGAGTCATCAACAGAAACATCTGAGATTTGTCAGTGTTGTTGATGGTCTCTGCAGCCGTCGATAGCAAATATTTGTCGCTAATCCCCCAACTCGTATCGATGTGGTCAAAATACGTTGAATCAATAAAGCGAGCGACCTGCATTTGTCTAAAGGGGACAGCGCGGCCCCAGTAGCTGCGAACGGTTCCATCAAACACAGTGGTCAATACGCCGCGAGCTCTTAACGCGATCGGAAGAGTGTTGAAGTAATCAAATCCCGGAAGCTTGTAGCAGGCGTACTCGGGGATCGGAATCAGCCCGGTCAAAAACTGATAATCAGCGCCGGAGCTGCCTGAGCCAGCAGTGTGGTGTGGACGAAGCTTGAGAAAAACAGCCTGCTCCCGCAATGAGTTGATAAACGGGATTATTTCTTTGTCCTGCGCTTTGCGTCCGACCAAGTTGTAATCGAGGCTTTCAACCTGAAGCACAACGAGATGTTTGTAGTTTCCGTTAGCGACGGTGCCTTCGGGCAGCAGCGGTGTCGGCTGGGCCTGATTGATTGTTTTGATTCGTTTGGCAACGTCGTCAGCTTCTGGACTTGGTGAGCTGAACAATACGTCAAATAGAAATGTCGCGTAATAGCCGTGAACGGCAATTGCTCGATCGTAGAAGAGAGTTTTGGTGGCTTGCCAGTAGGGCACCTTGTAGGCGCCGAGTACCGCTAAGGGCACAACAAGCATCGCCAGAAATTTCCAAAATCTTCGCAGCGACAACTTGCGAACATGTTTCGCGGCGACGCATTCACCAAGGCTAAGGGCGATTAACACCACCGCAGCCTTTTTTGGCATCAGAACTAAAACGGATCCTGCGACCGGAATAAATTCGCGAACAGTTGCAGAAAGCGTGTGCAAGTCAACGTTTTCAGAAAAGTAATCGAAGTAGGTTGCGATACCGATAGTAATCAACGTATCCAGCGCAACTATTGCGCAATACGTCCAGTAACGAAGTGAGCAGAGCAAGATCGAATGCAGGAGCAGAGTGACCAGGGGGATGTACAGTAGAGAAAAGTCTCGGATGTGATCAGAATAGGAGCCAGCCACGAATTGTGCAGTGAAGAAGGTGCTCTTGAAGACAACAAAACTCGCAAATAGCGTAAGCGGGATAAGTCGGAGAGTTTCCGGATTGCGCTGGACCAGGCGCAGCGGCGCTGACGAATTGGCCGGGGATTCTCGACGAAAATCCCTCAAGGCGACTACATTGCTTTTCCTATGCCCCATCAGCGCAAATACCACATAATACTACTCAATTTAGCGCCACGAGCCTGGTATATACAACATAAAACTAATCACGTATAGTGCCCGACTCAAGCGCGAGCCATATTAACGAGTTGTAGGAAATTGTATGCAGCGCGATCCGCGATTTGACTCTTTCAGGGGCCTATTTCTTGTGCTGATGACGGTTGGGCACAATGCCGGACCCATTGGTGCGATAATCGACAAACCACTCGGTCTGGGTGCAGGAGCCGAGCATTTTGTTCTGGTCTCCGCAATCGTTTGCGGCATGAGCTACACCCGCGCTTACGTTTCCGGCGGACGTTCTCTTCTGCGGTCGAGAGTCTTTAGTCGCGCGGCAATGATTTGGGGAGCGCACCTCTTGTGCGTCCTCGCAGTTATGGGCCTGGTAAACTTTTCTGACACCTACGCTGCCAAGTGGGGACCGCGCGGTGAACTTTTTCTTAGCAATCCGCTCTTGGCTTTCATCCTAAGTGCTCTTTTGCTCTATCAACCTGTGGCGCTGCGAACTTTGCCAATGTTTGTCGTGTATTTTTGTATTACGCCGTTTGTGATCGAGGCGGTGTGCGAAGGGAGATGGAAGAAAGTCTTCTTGGTAAGCTTTAGTGTCTGGCTTGCGACACAGATTTTATTTGTCTTTGTTGGATTTGGCCTTGTTCCCCTCGACAATCACTTTTTTCAAAACCTCGGCCCGGTGGACCTCGGAGTTTTCTTTCTGCCAGGCTGGCAGTTTCTTTATGTGCTCGGACTTTTTTGGGGTGCCTACATTGCGCTTAATCCCGGAAAAGTTTTGAGCCCGCGAAAAGGCTGGATGCTGGTTGCGGGAGTGTTCTTCTTAGTATTTGTATGCATTCGCTATCGATACGGCCTCTACTTTTTGTTTGGGTTGGATGAGACATCTCGTTTTGTGCACCTAATGGAATTCTTATGGTACGCGAGGGGCAATGCGTTTTTTGGCCCGCTCGTGGTTGTTAACTATATCGCCTTTCTTTATCTTTTTGTTCCTCTATTTCGCTCAAAGCCCGAATGGTTCAACTGGCCGATCTTTGCAGTTATCGGTAAGTATCCGCTGCATGTATTCACCTTTCACGTAATTTTTAGAATTCTAATTTCTCCTCTGGAGCCTACGCTCAGCACCGCATCTGCTGTCGAAGGCGTTGTATTTACACTTGCGATTGCGGCATCTCTTTGGGTTCCGGCTCTGTTGGCCGATCGCTTTGTTCCCAAGGGTAGAAAAAAAATTAAGGCGGCTTACGCAGGAGGTCAGCTTCAACCCGCACTTAGCTAGTTATCATCCCGCCTGTTTGTTATAGTCGCTGCCATGGATGACAAGGACCAAACCTGCTCAAACAAAGCTCTTGAACTAAACCTCGACGACTCAATTTACGGCACGATTGCTGAAATTGGAGCTGGTCAGGAAGTTGCGCGTCAAATGTTTAGAGTCGGCGCAGCGTCGGGCACAGTTGCCAAGACGATGTCGGCTTACGACATGCGTTTTAGCGATGACATTTACGGACCAGTTAAACGCTACGTCTCGCGCGAACGATTGGTAGGTATGCTCGATCACGAGTATTCACTTTTGCTCGAGCGCCTGAACGAGCAGCGCGGTGAAAAAACCCGTTTCTTTGCTTTTGCGGATACTGTTGCCGCAAGGAATTTCCGTGGAACAAATGAATGCCACGGTTGGATGGGTGTGCGATTCCAGGTTGAACCGCGCGGAGAAGATAATGAAATAATTCTCCACGTTCGTATGCTAGACCAGTCCAATGTCTTGCAGGCCGAAGCGCTGGGAGTCTTCGGCATTAACGTGCTTTACGGCGCCTACCACTACTGGGCAGACCCTGAAAAATTAATCTGCTCACTGGCCGACGGTATCGGCACCGAACGAATCGAAGTCGAAGCGATAGAATTTAACGGCCCCGCTTTTGAAAACGTGAATCAACGTGAACTTAACTTAGTCCTACTTGAGCAGCGGCTTAACCGAGCCGTGTTGTTCAGCAAGGATCGTAGGGCAGAACTCGCGTCAGAGGTGCTCTATAAGCGGCCAGTGCTGCTGCTGCGCGGCAGCTTCAGGCCGTTTACCAACGCCAATTTAGACATGCTTGAATCTGGTCTTAAGCAGTTTAAGGATGAAGCACCGCTTGAAGGAAAAGAGCCGCTGATTGTGCTGGAGATGACAGTTAAGAATTTGCTTGAGCACAACATCGAAGGACGCAAAAGCCTGCTCGACTTGGCGGACAGCCTGTCTACGCTCGGATATCCAATTCTAATTACCGATTATCGTGAGTACTACCGGCTGAGCCAGTACTTGCGTCGTTATACAAGCATGCCTGTAACAATCTTGATCGGACCGAATAACTTGTATCACGTGTTTGATGAAAGTTTTTACGAAGACTTGTCAGGCGGAATTTTGGAAGCGTTCGGAAGATTGTTTCGCAATCGAATTAAAATGTACGTTTATCCGATGGCTCGTGGAGCCTTTGAGCACTACTTCTCGCAACGTGGCATAAGCCAATCAGAGCTGGGAACGTATGAGGATGATTACGTTACCGCTGATAATTTGAAAGTCGTACCTAAGCAGCAGGCGCTGTTTGAATATCTTAAGGAATCAGGTTTGATTCGTTCGATGAAGCACTTTCACAAGAATTTGCTGAACATTCATTCATCGGATGTTCGCGCTAAAATTCAAGCCG
>JAGRAN010000170.1 GCA_020434585.1 Bdellovibrionales bacterium | reverse complement strand
CGTCGCAGTCAGCGATGATCACCAGAGAAGCTGAATCCTCCACGGCAACGGTGTCGAACGGCAGTCTGAAGCGCTCGTTGAGTTCCGCGATCTCCTCGTCGGTAGCGGATTTCTCTTCGGCAAGCACTTCATGAGCTCGACCCGGAAAGACGAACAGTCGAGAGTTTCTGACTACCCGAGCGACCTCGGCCGGCAGGTAGTTTCGCTCGACTAATCCCAGCAGGGAATCAAACAGCACTCAAAACCTCCTTCTTTGTTTTTTCAGGAACTCCCTGAAAAGCGGAGTGAACCGCCTGCGCACTTTTGCCCAGGCGATTCGCTCCAAAACGCTGATGCAGCCCGCATCCAGCGCAAAGCCTGGCCTTGCGTCAGATGCGGTTGGGATAAACTCCAATAAAATGTGAAAGATCGCCGTAAAATGGTGGGGGTCGAATAATTACCAGTGCTTAGATGGTCTGTCTACGGCGCTAAGCTCTAACTTACGCAGCTTGGATTTGAATGTACCGTATCCGTTACATCGTGGACGCTAAGATGGGGAGATGTTGTCGGAGGAATAGTTGTGCGTATTCGAATCGAAAGACTGACTGGGTCTCTCCTCTGGCAGCACATCCATGAAAGCAGAAACAGAAAACACAGCCTTGCCAAGTCCAGGAGCTCCGTAGCCTGGAGGAGTCGGCATCGCATGCTCGATGTATGCTTCACGATACGACTGCAGCAAATGGATGTAATATTCGAGCGGAGCCGGCTCAGTATTTGTCCGGCTAAGTACAGTGTTCGGTTCAACGCACCATACAGTGAAGCGCGGCAGAATTCCTTTTGACATGAAGAAGTCCAGCCCTTCGCGGGTGGACTTAACCGCGGCCTCGACGGAGGTGAAGCCGCCTGGTTGACTCATTTCAATGCCGGCAACGAAGTTAGGTATGACGTTGCTCGCACCGAATATTTCGGCAGCGTCAACAATGCGTTTTATCCATTCGTTGCGGCCGACGTAGCGGTCTTTGCCAGGGCAGATTTGTGAGAACAGTTTAGGATCCCAAACTTCGTAGTTTGGGTGATAGATTTGGTAGCCCGAATCCTTGAGCATTTTTACTTCGTCAAGCGGCAGTGCCTGAACAACTGCTTTTGGCAGCCAGCGTCCCGGAAAACGATCTTCGATTGCCTGCGCGTATTGTGCGTAAAACTGTCCTTCGTTTAATCCACTGAGTTCAGAAGTGATCGAGCCGCCGGTTACGGTGTAGGCAGTGCTGTGGCGCTCGGTGTCAAACTCGTTGATTATCTCGAACGCTTCGAGAACATCTTCGATGTCCTTTACTCCGGTGTAGCTGCGGACCCGCTTCTGTTGACGGTAATTGTTGTTGATGTCGCAAAACTGACACTCTTCTTTCTCGCCCCAGTACTGACAGACTCGAAACGCCGTGAGGTAAATAAGGTAGCCCCATTCGATAGTGGGAGCGATGTCTGATACCGGCTTGCCGTTCTTCAGGTTGTGCTTATAGTAAGCGGGGCGTTCATTCAGGGAGACTTCAGCTAGAAACTCCTCTCCGCAGTAGAGCTCGAAATGATCGTCCTTCCATTCAACAAGATACGGTGAGTTCGGGTTGAGCCTCACGGAAACGATAGTTCTAGAGAAGTCCAGCGGTCCGCCGTTGAGTGCAATCTCTTCCGGCGCGCTGTGGCGCTCGCTCTTGGTCAGCTCTTTTTGCTCGACCATATCAAACGAAAATATGAAGTAGGATTTCTCTTTAAAATGTGCACTCTGGACCAGTGCGTTCTCTGAGAAGCGCAGACCGCGGCGCAGCAGGTCGGTCTTAAGGATAGCCTGCGGATGTATATCGTAGCGCTCGTTTAGTGTGCTTAGTTCTTGGATGCAGTTCATGTTCAAGTTTCCTGGTGAGTACGCTGATTTAGCATCTGAGCAGTATCTAGACAACGTGCCGTTATGGGGGAGGTCAAAAGGTAATATTTCGGAGCGATCACGGCAGTTTACTTTGGAGTTTACAAGGACTTGGGCGGCTTGAGTCCTTAGTCTCTCCAATGTAGGGTAAAGCCAGCCAGAACTAAACTTGGAGCGAGAGATGAGCAGAGCCTTAAGATCGTTACTGTTGATTGCCGGAGCCGTGCTGCTGCCGTGTTCGGTATTTGCTGAGCCCACCCTCAGCGCAGTGGACAGTACTTCCGCTGGCGCAGATATCGAAATTTCTGCAAGCGAAGTGCCGTCGGACAAAGATTTCATTACGATTGTATCTCCCGACACGCCGGAAGGTAAGTACTCAGACTATCAATATCCCAAAAAGAAGCGTTCTGTGACGCTTGCAGCTCCAGAGGAGGCAGGCACTTACGAAATTCGCATGTTGTCCGGTGAAAGCGGTTATCCGACATTGGCGATGCGCAAGCTCGAAGTAACGGCCGTGACTGCTTCGCTTTCAGGTCCGGACTCCGTCGACGCTGGTGCAGATTTTAATATTACCTGGGAAGGACCAGCGAATAAGCGAGACTTCATAACAATCGTTGAGAAGGACGCGCCGGAAGGGAAATATTCCGAGTATCAGTATCCTAAGAATAAACCTAAGCAGCTGAAGCTCAGGGCGCCCGAACTGCCGGGAAAATACGAAGTGCGCTACCTATCAGGAGCTAAGCGTTACACCCTGGCATCTTTGCCAATTTCAGTTTCCGGAGTTGAAGCCAAACTCTCTGCTCCCAAGACGGCCGCTGCTGGTGCTGAAATTGAAATAGATTGGGAAGGACCAGACAACAATCAGGATTTCGTTACGATTGTACCAGCTGGTGCAGATGAAGGTAAATACGAAGCATTTAAATACGTCTCGAGAAAGTTCGGACCGAGAAAGCTGAACAAGGTTCGTCTAGCTGTTCCGGACCAGGCCGGCGAATACGAAATTCGCTATCTTTCGGGCCGTAAGCGCATGACACTTGGCTACGCACCGATCACTGTAACTGCAACGGAGGCTTCAGTTAAGGCGCCAGAGGAGATTATCGAAGGCGCAAGATTCGAGGTTGATTGGAGCGGCCCTGACAATAATCAGGACTTTATTACAATAGTTAAGCAGGGCGAAGACGAAGGTAAGACAGGTTCTTCGTTCGCGTATGTTAACCGAAAGCAGGGACCCAGAGATTTACCGAAAGTAAGTCTAGTAGCTCCGGAAGAGAGTGGAGATTACGAAGTTCGGTATGTCACGGGCGGCAAGCGCTTCACACTGGCATCAACACCGATAAAAGTTACTCCGCCGACTGCTGAGATTTCCGGGCCGGATGAGGCGACGGTAAGTGATGTCGTTGAGCTTAGCTGGGAAGGTCCCGGTAATAACGGTGATTACCTGGCAATTGTTAAGCCGGATTCAGAGACCCCATAGCTGAAAAACTTTGCCTACGTGCGGCGCGGGAAAACGCTAAAAATTAGAACGCCGCTTGAGCCCGGAAGCTACGAAGTTCGCTACGTGACAGCAAAGAAGAAAAAGACTCTGGCCAAGAAGGATATAGAAATCGTTCCGTCTAAAGTTCCGGGTGAGCTCACAGTAGTAGCCGGTGAGTCAGAAACCAAACGCACGATAGGTGAGGGGACATCGGTTGCGCTAATTCTAGATGCATCTGGAAGCATGCTGAAACGCGAAGATGGAACTCGCAGAATCGAAGTCGCCAAACATGCGGTCAACCAGCTGCTGAATGGCCCCCTCGAGCAGGGCACGCCGTTTGCGATGAGAGTTTTTGGTCACAAGGAAGCTGACTCTTGCCGAACTGACCTCGAAATTCCGCTCGCTCCTTTGAATCGAAACCAGGCGGAAGGCAAGGTCAACGCCATTAACGCCAAGAATTACGCGAAGACACCAATCGCGCGTTCGCTTGAGTTGACCAAAGACGATCTTGAAACTGCTGAAGGACGCAGAATAGTAATCTTGGTCACCGACGGTGAAGAAACTTGCGGAGGAGATCCCGAGGCAGCGATTAAGGAGTTGGCTAAATCCGGCTTTGATACCCGAGTTAATATCGTTGGGTTTGCTATCGAAGAGTATATGCTCAAAGAGACTTTTCAGAACTGGGCTCGCCTCGGCAACGGGAAGTACTTTGATGCTTCAAACGCGAAGGAGCTGGAGCGCAGCATTTTAGAAGCGGTCGAAGTGCCGTATGAAGTGTTGAATGACTCGAGTGAGGTAGTGGCGTCGGGCGTGGTGAACGGAGATCCGATAGCAGTCCTGCCAGGGAAGTATACCGTCAGGGTTCTTTCCAAGCCGCAGGAGTCGATCGAAAGCGTGGTGATCGAGCCCGAAAAACGCCAAACTGTGAAACTTAGCAGCTAGCTCAGTTAAACGTTCAAAATTTAAGCAGTTATTTTGCCCAGCCTCGACCCTGCCCCTGCCGAGGTAGCTGCTTTTGCCATAAGACAAATATGGGTGATTAGCACATTTTCTAAAAATCGCGTATAGTGGGACTTGATACAGGTTATTTGCCCCGCAGCGGGGGCTGCATTTAGTGCACAGGGTTTTAACGTATTAAGGGTTGAAATGAAGGTTGCAATTTCTCTGAACGCGCCGCTCGGCGCTGCTCGACTGCTACTCACATTACTATTGCTTTCCGCTTGCCTGCTTCATTCGGCTGCGCCAGTTTTAGCGGACGACGAGCCGATGACCGAAGAGCTAGACATTAAGCGGGGTCGTCCGGGACCAAAGCCGCCGCTGAGAATTAGTTCCATCGTGCACGGCATTGGCAATCAAACAACAGACGTCAGCGATGCATTCGCCTTGTTTAGCCGAAGCGGCTCGCCGCTTGGTTCGCTTGAACTTAATCACAACTACCCTGAGTTTTCCGGTTCGGTGCCGGCTAGCAGTCAGCCGCTGGCGGTAAGCATCGTAGCCTCTGAAGGAGGAATGATTTACGGTCAAACCGTTGAGCTCACAGGTTTAAGTGATTCTGGCTCGGAGATGCAAATTACTATTTGCCTGCCTCGGGTTACGCTTGATTCACTAGATCCGGTCGAAACATTCTACTTCGACGTCGAGGGGACGCCCTATTTTGACTCCGGTAGGCAGCAGCGTGCAACGAATGAAAGTTGCGCGCAGTCTATTCTGCGAGGTTTTCGCCCGCGCCGCATCGGCTACTTATCGACGAATTCCTATAGCGACCTCTTGTTTGCTCAGGGGCGCTTCTGGCGGGGCGCGAATTCTTTGGGTCAGCTCGATATGGCGACTGGCTATTTTTTCGGTGTTCAAAACGACGTGCCGGATTCGGGCCATGCACTCTCGTTGGAAATCAGCGCGATTCAGCAAGGCGTAATTCCCGCCCAGACAATATATGTCGAGTCGAACAACGGGAGCTCTCTAGTGACCTTGTGTGTTCCAGAATCTCAAATTGACGAGGATTGGAATTCAGCTCGCTATTATTTCGATTCTCAAGGCACTCCTTACCACGACGCAACACTCAAAGTGCGCGCTATAAATACGACTTGCCCAAGCTTGCTCAGTAGAGGGCTCAGGTTCAAGGCGCTTGTTAATGCATCGGCAAACTTTACTTCGACTCTACCGGGAGCGGAGATTGAATTCACCAGTGGAGCTCAGCTGCTCGGCCTGCTCAATTTGGAGGACAACATTTACGAGTGGAACGGAGTCATTGCGAATTCTACTTTGCACGCTACGAAAGTGGTTATTAGAGCGAATCAATACGGGAGCATGCCGCAGTTAAGAATCGCGCTCTTCGGCCTCAGCTCAAGTTTTGTTTGGGTGGAGCAGGAATACTGTTTTCCCAGAATAACTACTCAATCCGAGGCGGTCTATTATCTCGATCGCTTTGGCGGGGTGTATTCGGACGCTCTGCTCAGCTCGCAAATCATCTGCAACCCGCCGAGAGACCCGGAAGAGGAATTGACTATGGAGTAATCGACTTCGTTAAACCTTCCCGGCTCGGACAGAGGAAGTAGGGCGCCTCTCCCGAGTCGGGTTTTTTACTGTCACAAACTAAATATCTGCCAGGCGACTGAAAGCATTACTATTCCAGCCAACAAGTCGAGCGTGCGCCAAGAAGCATCTGACTGAAAGAACGGCCGACATATACGCCCGCACAGCGCTATTGCTAGGAACCAGAGAAGGGAAGTTGAGATTGCGCCAAGTGCTAGTGCCCATTGCTGCGGTTGATGTTTGACCGCTACGACGCCAATTAGTCCTAAAGTATCGATGTATACGCCGGGGTTTAAGAATGTCACCGCGGCTCCGGCTAGCATTACTTTGCCTAGCTGGTTGTGTTGTTCTGACACCTCAGTACGCCGTTGCTCACCGCGTGCGGCTGCGCTGGAGAGAGAGTTAAGTGCCAGCCAGGATAGATATGCTACGGCGACAAACGTCAACGTCGTTGGAAGTCCTTCTCCCGTGAAGCTTGCCCCGGAAGAGGCCAGAATTACACCGAGAACGATCAGTCCGGCGTCAGCCGCAATGAATAGTGCCGCCAGGGTGACCGCATATGAACCGGAGATACCGTGGCGAATAGCCATGACGTTCTGGGGACCAAGCGAGACGATGAGCCCGGACATCAACAGCGCCCCATTAAAATATGCAGTTTGAAAAGACAGCGTTTCCATCCTTTAAAGCTGCCCAAAAAAACTGTATAAGTCGAATTAAAGATTTTACGTATTGATAAGTTCTACTAATGAGGCCCAAGATGCCTAGCCCACTGCCTTACGAACAGCTTAGCGCTCTGCTTGCCGTTATTGAGGGCGGAAGCTTTCAAGCTGCCGGTAAAGAATTGCGTGTAACCCAGTCAGCAGTTTCGCAGCGCATTTCCCAGCTCGAGGAGCAGTTGGGCGAGCCGCTGCTTGTGCGGACAAGTCCTCCCGCGCTTACTCCAGCGGGTGAAGAACTAATAGCGCATACTCGCCGCGTGCTGGCACTAGAGGCAGAGCTGCTGGCCCGAAGAAGCAACAAACAGCTTCGAGCTCGTCTTGGCATTAATGCAGATAGTTTGGCGACCTGGTTTTTGCCGGCGTT
>JAGRAN010000169.1 GCA_020434585.1 Bdellovibrionales bacterium | reverse complement strand
TAGCTGATTTATCCTTCTCTTTTTTTTTTTTTTTTTTTTTTTTTTTTTTTTAATGATACGGCGACCACCGGGTGGTCTTGATCGGCCATTGCTGGTGGTTATGGAAGAAGCCCACCGCTACCTGCACGGAGAATCTAGTAACGCGAGTGAAATGGTGCAACAGATCGTCAAAGAAGGCAGGAAGTATGGGATCGGCGCTATGATAGTAAGCCAGCGCCCGTCTGAGGTAGACGAGACGGTGCTATCACAATGTGGAACATTTTTCGGGCTGAGACTTTCAAACTCTACCGACCGAGGTAAGGTGAAGGGTACTCTGCCGGATAGTCTTGCTGGACTAATGGATATGCTCCCCGTATTGCGAACTGGAGAGGCGATAATTACTGGCGAAGCCGCAACCCTGCCAATTCGCTGCAGGATTCTTCTTCCCGAGAAGCTGCCTAACAGCCGAGACCCGAAGGTGGCCGAGCAGTGGGGAAATAAGAGGAGATCTCAGGACTTTATGGAAGATATCTATGAGCAAATTGCCGCGTCCTGGCGAGCGCAATCGCCCACTCGTCCAAAGAATCCAGAATTGAGCATCGAGAGAAACGTGGCGGAGGATTCGGAGCTAAAAGCGAATGGATAGAGAAAATGTCGCATCGAGTAATATTATCTCGATTGGCTATGATGAGCCCAGTCAAACCCTTGAGGTGGAATTCGCTGATGGCGCGGTGTATCAGTACTATAATGTTGGTCAGAATACCTTTGACGAGTTCATGCGTGCGCCCTCAAAGGGACAGTTTTTAGCGTATCAGATAAAGAACGCTTTCCCATATTCGAGAGTAGGATAGACCAAGAAATTAATTGAATTAAATGGGTCGGGATCGTTTAGGTGATATTCGTTGTATGGACTAAAAATGTTCGTAGCGTTGAGATTTACGCCTAGGACTGTAGCCATTTAACCGTTCGGATGACATAATTCGCTCGTCAGAAAGAGTTTGGTAACTGTGATACTTTTAGGATAATTGCTTTATGGAACTAAAAATCAGACGCGTGGAGCTAGAGCATTTGCTCCACGTGGTCTTTGACTGCTCAATGAATCGAGTCGAGAAGTCTAACAATGAAGCAGATTATTACACGCTTGATTCAAACAGATTGGTAGCTAGTTGGAGAAAGGGTGGGGTGGTTGAGCTCCACGATGAGAAGCTTGTGAGAAAAGCTAAAGAGGTTTATATGGACGAAAATTCTAACTAGGAACAACCTGAGAGCAGGGGCGCCTCAGATCCCTACTTAGCCCTTTCGTCAGACCCTCGAATGGTTACTCGCGCTTACGTAGTCAATCGTGGACTGCAACTTCTCGAAAACCGGCTGCATCTGAGCATCCACCTAGCTGCTTAGCTTCTCTTTAGGATTTGGGTAATCAAAGCACTCCAAGTTAAAATGAGATCTGACGAATTGAAGGGTTCACTGACCTGAAGCAACTCGTTGGGCAACTGCCTTATCAATCAAACTTTGCACTGTCTCAGAGGTGTTTGTCAGGTGAATGCATTGCATAAACCGAGTTAGACCTAGCTGAATAAATAATTTACCGAACACCTCGTCAGCGAACGAACTCGATACGATAGGAACGCCATCGAAATCGATTGTAATGCTACCAGTTGTCATCCGCATCAGGTTTGAAATCTTTACTCGAACAGCTTCTCCCGCAGGCCGGGATCCGAACGACTCAGCTTCCTCGCATAGTCTAAATTGCACCTCTTCGTCGGAACTGCTTTCGTAACGCGTTTCGATTGTTCCAGTCGGACAATATTTCTGCCCTCCAAACCGAAGTGCCTCCTGAAGAATGCCTGGTTTAGAACAGTCGATGGTGGCTAAAACCAAAGTGCCAGAATAGGGAATCGTGGTAGGCCGGACGTGAAGCCTTTGCCTTCGGTCGTAATTGAAAAATGCGTGTCTTGAATGAATTTGAAACTCACCGTTTCCCTTTCGACAAACTTCGAATGTTCCAAATAAGCCGTTGCCCTGCCCAACTTTAGGATCTCTTGTTACTCCTTCCTTAACTGCCCGTCCTAAGGCATCGGTATCGGAAGTTATTGCAGGATTAGTTTCACGGAGTGTCGCAGGAATTGAAGTGCCCGCGTCACAAACTATAAATTGAACGCGCCTATGATTTCTCAAAAAAGTAGTTACCTGCACCAGTCCGCCTGCCTGTGTTGCAGCGTGAGTTAAAACATTGTCGGTAATTTCGTTGAGTGCCCACTCCATGGCAGAAAAATCTTCGCGGGATAAGTTCTCAACAGAGCTGAGAATAACATCAATTATTCGATCAACAACTTGTTTTTGTTCGGCGGGGGAGCTGAACTGGGTCGCAGGAACGTGTCGGTGGCCTCGGAAGCGTGACGGGGCGT